>JABCOA020000109.1 GCA_013333875.2 Flavobacteriaceae bacterium
ACCTACTTTAGCAGCGATAGAAACAGTAGTTTTTTTCAATTGTTCTACGATGCTTTTAGCAGCAGCGATTAGTTTAGCTTCTTCTTCTTTTCTTGCTTCTAATGTAGCAGCAAGTTCTGCTCTGTTTTTAGGTGTTGCTAAAACTGCTAATCCTTGTGGAATAAGGAAGTTTCTAGCATAACCTGGTTTTACTGATACTGTATCGAATTCAAGTCCTAAATTCTCTACATCTTTTTTTAGAATGATTTCCATTTTGTTGTTGTCCGTTTTGCGTTAGAATTATTTTAATAAATCAGCAACATAAGGCATTAATGCAAGGTGTCTTGCTCTCTTAATAGCTGCAGAAACTTTTCTTTGGTATTTTAAAGAAGTTCCTGTGTATCTTCTTGGTAAAATTTTACCTTGTTCATTTACGAATTGTAGAAGGAAGTTAGTATCCTTATAATCTACATATTTGATTCCGTATTTTCTAAATCTACAGTATTTTTTATCAGATTTAGTATTGATATCCAGCGGAGTAAGGAATTTTACTTCAGATTCTCCTCCTGCTGCGGCTTGTTGTGCCATTTCATCTATTGCCATTTGAATAAATTTTTAAAGGGTTAATAAATTAAGCTTTTTGAGATTTTAGTTTAGCTCTTCTTGTAACAGCGTATTCTACCGCGTGTTTGTCAAGTTTAGTAGTAAGGTAACGGATTACTCTTTCATCTCTCTTGAAAGCTAATTCTAAGTCAGCTACTACTGCTCCTTCTCCTTTGAACTCTATCAAAGTGTAGAATCCATTTTTCTTTAATTGGATAGGGTAAGCTAATTTTCTAAGTCCCCAGTTTTCTTTTGCTACAATTTCGCAATTGTGCTCCTTTAAAAGGTCTTCAAATTTTCTCACTGCTTCCTCCACCTGAGAATCAGATAGAACGGGAGTTAAAATGAAAACAGTTTCATAATGATTCATAATGTTGAAATATTTATTTAATTAGTTTGCAAAAGTATTGCTTTTTTTTGAACTGTGCAAATTC
Source organism: Flavobacteriaceae bacterium (assembly GCA_013333875.2). GTDB lineage: Bacteria > Bacteroidota > Bacteroidia > Flavobacteriales > Weeksellaceae > JABCPE02. The sequence goes on from JABCOA020000109.1 coordinate 1,017, forward strand.
ATCATCAAATTTAATGATAAATAATTATGAATAGATACATTATTAGTTTATAAAAATAAACCAGCCTCAAAAGAAGGCTGGTTGTTAATTGATGTGGATGATTATTTAAAATCTTTATCCGTTGCTTTATTGATTTCGTAGGATTTTACCTCAAAGTTCATTTCTATACCGCCCATATTTTGGCTGATTTTGAAAGGTGATTTTACTCCTGAAACCTCTTTGTAATCAGAGTAGTAAGTAGGAACGATGATTTCCTGTCCCTGCATATTCTGCGTTTCGGACTCGCCTGTTTTTAATCCAGTTTTTACGCTGTAGAAGTAAGTTTTATTTCCTTTTTTCACAGCGTAAGCATCCTCTCCGTTTATGTTTTCAATGCCTCTTAATGTCGTATTTTTAGCATTGAAATCCAGTTCTGGGAAGATTTCTTTATTTGCAGAAAGTTTTTCTTTTAGTTCTGCTGGCAGTGGTTGTTTTTGTCCCTGTACCATCATGTAGCCGTCTTTACCATCGAAAACGATTTTCTGTATAGTCTGTCCCATCATTTTCATTTCTACAGATGTTTTTCCTCCTTTTGCATATAAAATTGCAGTTTCTATGGTCATCCCTTGTGTAGTGGCAGAAGCGTTCATCTGTAATGAATTGATTTTCTCTACATTTGCTTTTCCTCCGATAGCAGCGATGTATTTTTGTCCGATGGATTCAGCGGTAACACCTGCAGCTATTTTCTTTGTTTCTGGTTTAGAAGCAGGATTCGCAAATTTGTCAAAATATTTCACAGGATAGCCTAACTTCTCTAAACCATCTGCAATTTCAGAGCCTTTTCCAGCCACGAAAATTCTACTTTGGTTAGGAAGGATATTGGCTTTTGCAGCAGCTGAAACATCGGAAGTAGTTACTTTGTCTATGGATTTCAGATAATTAGCATAGAAATCAGCAGGAAGGCTGTAAAGTCTTTCATTAAGAGCAAACCTAGCGATAGTTTCAGGTTTTTCTAATGACATGATGAACTCTCCTTTTAGTTTTGCTTTTGCATTGGCTAATTCCTCTGGTTTTATTTGAGAAATACCTTTTAATTCGTTCATGAATTCTACTACAGCTTTGTCCGTTACTTCGTTTCTTACGCTTGCATTAGCAGAGAAGTAAGGGCTGTATTTGCTTGTAGAAAGATGAGAATAAGCTCCGTAAGTGTAGCCGTTTTTCTCACGAAGATTCATGAATAATCTTGTTTCAGCGCCTCCAAGAATATGGTTTGCAATCACTCCGCTGAAATACTGTGGGTCTTTCATTTGGAGAGTGGTAGGGTTTCCTACATGGATAACGGACTGCACGGCTGTAGGCACATCTACGATGTTGATTTCTGTAGCAGGCAGATTTTTAGCTGGTTCTATAGCAGCAAATTTAGTTCCAGATTTTTTCCATTTTCCGAATTCTTTTTCTACTAATTTTTTGATTTCGGAAGTTTTTACATCTCCTACAATTACTAAATAAGCATTGTCTGGTGCGTAGTATTTTTTATAAAAATCTTGAACATCTTTCAGTTGGATTCTGTTGATGCTTTCTTCTGTTACAAATTCACCAAGAGCGGTATTTTTACCATAAGTAAGTGCATTATCAACTCGTCTGGCAATTTCACCAGCGTCTTTTTCTTTTGTTTTTAATCCCTCAATGGTTCTTTCTTTGGATTTAGATACTTCTTCCGCAGAGAATTTTGGATTAACAACAGCATCCGCCATTAGGCTGATAACCTGCGTAGAGTATTTAGAAAGGGTATTAGCTCCTGCTCCTTGTGGGTAAAAACTAAGACGAGCACCCAAGAAATCAATTTTTTTGTTGAATTCCTCCTTGCTTAGTTTGGTAGTTCCTGTGCCAAGCTGGTCAGCCATGATTTCTCCAACTCCTACAATATTTCCTTCGTAAATAGGAGGTCTGTCCATAGTAAGCTGGATATTTACTCTTGGAAGTTTGTTGTTTTCTACTACCAGTACAGTAAGCCCATTTTTAAGTTTAAAAGAGTTAGGTTTTGCAATGTTGATAGCAGGTGTAGGGCCTGGTTTAGGCATTGCATTGATGTCAATATTTTGTGCATAGACCATTCCAGAAAATAGGAAAGCGGCTGCGATATATTTAATGTTCTTCATTGGTTAATTATTTTTTAGGTAAGTAGTTAATGATAGCTCTTTGGTTGCTGTTCAGATATTTTTTAGCAGCATTTCTCAAATCTTCTCTCGTGATAGAGCGGTAGATGTTGATTTCTTCGTTAATTAAGTTAGTGTTTCCTTTTAGCAAATAGCTGTCTGCTAATGTGTCAGCAATACCTTCCACAGAAGAGTTAGCATTTACGAAATTATTTTCCATTTGATTTTGAAGTTTTTGATAATCTTCCTCTGAGATTAAATCTGTCTGAAGTTTTTTGATTTCAGCATCGATGTCTTTTTTCAAAACATCTTTTGAAGTATTTCCCATAGGAATAGCGAAGAAAGCAAAGATACTATGATCTACCAATCCAAGGTTGAACGCTTCTACAGCCAATGCTTTTTTCTCATTATCTACTAGTTTTTTATAAAGAACAGAAGATTTACCTTTGCTTAGGTAGCTTCCCAGCATGTTTAGAATGTAGGCATCTCTCTCCTTTGCGGCAGGTGTTCTGTAAGCGAAGATATAGGCTGGAATCTGGATGTTAGCATCATATACCGTTTCCTCAAACTCTTGTGTAATAGGAGTTTCTTTAGGGAAATTACGAGTAATAGGCGTTCCTTTTGGGATGCTGCCGAAATATTCGTTAATCCATTTTTTAGTCTGCTCTGGTTTGATGTCTCCAGCAACTACCAATGTAGCATTGTTAGGAATGTAATATTTCTTAAAGAAAGCATTAAATTCTTCTAATTTTGCTGAATTTAAATCCTCTATAGAACCGATAACAGTTCCTTTATAAGGGTGTTTTTTGAATAAAGTAGTAAGTATAGCATCTACAAGTTTACCATAGGGCTGGTTGTCCATTCTTAGCCTTTTTTCTTCTTTTACTACTTCTCTCTGAGTATCTACTCCAATCTGGTTGATAACAGGGTGTCTTAGCCTTTCAGCTTCCATCCAAAGCCCAAGTTGTTCATTGTTAGAAGGGAAAGTTTCGTAATAATAAGTACGGTCAGGGCTTGTGTTTGCGTTGTTAGAACCCCCGTTAGAAGATACTAATTTGAACCATTCGCCTCGTTTGATGTTTTTAGTTCCTTCAAATAAAAGATGCTCAAAAAAGTGCGCAAAACCAGTTCTCCCAGCCGCCTCATCCTTTGCACCCACATGGTACATTACCGAAGTGGTCACCACAGGAGCAGAATTGTCTTGGTGTAAAATCACATGTAACCCATTTGGCAAATCATATTCTTCAAACTTGATTTGCTGCGCATTAAACAGCATTGCGAAAGAAGCTGCCATAGCGATTGATAGAAATCTTTTTCTCATAAAAATTTAAATTTTACTCTATTAGTATAAAAAATCACGAAATGTTACAAAATTAACAAAATTTTTTATTGAAAAGTGTTTTTCTTTCATAATCCAAAAAAATAATTAGAAAAATAAAAGAAAAAATAGTTTAAATTTGTGGGCTTAATTTGTTCAAAAATATGGATTACCTAAAAGGATTAAATAATGCTCAATATGAAGCTGTGACCACTCTGCAAGGGCCTCTGATGGTGCTTGCTGGAGCAGGGTCTGGGAAAACTCGTGTTCTTACAATGCGTGTAGCACATCTGATAACCAATGGAGCAGATCCTTTTAATATTCTGGCGCTTACCTTTACCAATAAGGCTGCCCGAGAGATGAAAGAGCGTATCGCAAAGGTGGTAGGAAACAGCGATGCGAAAAGCCTTTGGATGGGGACTTTTCACTCTGTTTTTGCTCGGATTCTGAGGAGTGAGGCTCATTATCTCGGTTTTCCATCGAATTTTACGATTTATGACACCCAAGACTCTCTCAATGTGTTGAAAAAAGTTCTGAAAGAGATGAATATAGATTCAGATTTGTACAAACCAAAGAAAGTGCAGGGCAGAATTTCTCAGTATAAAAACAATCTGATTACGGTAAAAGCCTATTATAACAATCCAGAGCTGATGGAAGCTGATGAACGGGCTAATATGAAGCTGATGGGACAGATTTACCAGAAATATGTAGAAACCTGTTTCAAGAACGGAGCAATGGATTTTGATGATTTGTTATTGAGAACCAATGAGTTGCTTACAAGGTTTCCAGAAGTTTTAGCGAAATATCAGGATAGATTTCGGTATATTTTGGTGGATGAGTATCAGGATACGAACCACTCTCAGTATCTGATAGTGAAGGCTTTAGCATCTAAATTTGAAAATATATGCGTGGTAGGGGATGATGCGCAGTCTATTTACTCTTTCCGTGGGGCTAATATTCAGAATATTTTGAATTTTAAAAAGGATTATCCCGATGCGAAAATCGTTTCATTGGAGCAGAATTACCGCTCTACACAGAATATCGTAAATGCAGCTAATGATTTGATTTCCAAAAATATAAATCAGTTTGAGAAAAATGTATTCAGTGATAACGAAATCGGAGAAAAGATAAAAGTCTACCGCTCTCTATCTGATGCAGATGAAGCGAACTTTGTGGCGGGAAATATCTGGGAACAGCATAATTTTAATCAGAAAAAATTTAATGATTTTGCGATTCTGTATCGTACAAACTCCCAGACCAGAGCCTTCGAAGATGCACTGAGGAGGAAAAATATCCCTTACCGAGTGTATGGCGGGCTGTCTTTTTACCAAAGAAAAGAAATAAAGGATTTGCTGGCGTATCTCAGACTTTTGGTTAATGAAAATGATTCGGAAGCTTTGCTTAGAATTATCAATTATCCGATGCGTGGGATAGGAGAGACGACACAGAATAAACTCATTGTTTATGCCGACTCGATAGGGCAGTCTATTGCTAATGTGCTGGATGCTCTGCCGTTTCACGCACCGAATTTAGGGTTAAACAATTCGGCTTTAACTAAATTGAATGATTTCTGGCAGATGATGAAGGCTTTCCAAGTGATGTTGAAAACAGAAAATGTTTATCAAGTAGCGATGGAAGTGGCTAAAAAGAGTGGCTTGATAAAATCTTTGAAAGAAGATCAGACACCAGAAGGCATCTCACGAGTCGAAAATATTCAGGAATTGATGAACTCCATGCAAGGGTTTATAGATGAACAGCAGCAGCTGGAAGATGGCGACCCAAGTTTGTCTAATTTCCTTGAAAATATAGCCTTATCTGCTGATACACAGGAGAATGATGAGGAAGGCGATAAAGTCTCTCTGATGACGATACACCTTTCCAAAGGGCTGGAATTTCCTATTGTTTACATTGTAGGACTGGAAGAAGGTCTGTTCCCGAGTTTTATGAGTTCTAACTCTCGTGAGGAGCTGGAAGAGGAGCGCAGACTGTTCTATGTGGCCCTCACAAGAGCCGAGAAACAGGCGTTTTTCTCTTATGCTGTTTCGCGTTTTCAGTGGGGGAAAATTACGGATTCGGAGCCGAGCCGTTTTCTTAGTGAGGTGGATACGGATTATTTGGATTTTATCAATCCTATGGTAGAAAACAGGGGGATCAATCGCTCTGGGTTGTCGTCTAGTATTTTTGATGATACGCCGAGCATGCCGAGGGCTTTCCAAAAGAAAGAACCGAAGAAAAAACTTTCTGTCGATGAGCAAAAATTACCAGAACAGCCTATTAAAAGGAATTTGACGCCTGTTTCATCTGCGAAAATAAATACTCCTGACAGTAGCATGTCCCAAGATATAGAAGTAGGGGACAGAGTAAGGCATAATCGTTTCGGAGTGGGAGAAGTGCTGTTTTTGGATGGAACAGACCCTAATAATGTGAAGGCAAAAATAAAATTTGCCACAGAAGGCGAAAAGAACTTGATTTTGAAATTTGCCAAATTGGAAAAAATAAATTAGAAAAATGCTGAAAAAAGTCAATAAAATAGCAGTCTTGACCTCTGGTGGAGATGCGCCAGGGATGAATGCAGCCATCAGGGCAGTGGTGCGTACATGTTCCTATCATGATGTGGAAGTTTTGGGGATTTATCGTGGTTTCCAAGGGATGATAGAGGATGATTTTGTGGAGCTGAACGCCCGCAGTGTCCGTAATATTATAAACAAAGGCGGAACTTTCCTAAAATCAGCCCGTTCAGAAGGTTTTAGAACGAAAGAAGGTAGAGAAAGTGCTTATAAGAACTTGACTAAGAACGGAGTAGAGGCTTTGGTGGTGATTGGCGGCGATGGAACCTTTACAGGAGCGCTGTCTTTTAGTCAAGAATTTGGTTTCCCTGTGATGGGAATTCCTGGAACGATAGATAATGATATCTATGGGACTACACATACTATCGGCTACGATACGGCGTTAAATACCGTAGTGGATGCCATTGACAAAATAAGGGATACGGCGAGTTCTCACAATAGAATGTTTTTTGTGGAAGTGATGGGAAGAGATTCGGGGTTTATTGCACTAAATTCAGGAATTGGTGGAGGAGCAGAGCGAATTATAATTCCAGAAAAAAATATTCCAGCGGAAGTGTTGCTCGAAGATATTGATAGAGGAAAACGAAGAGGAAAAACTTCTAACATCATAGTGGTAGCCGAGGGAAATACAGCAGGAAAAGCGGTATTTGAGCTTAAAGAATATGTAGAGCAGAAACGCCCTGAATATGATATTAGAGTTTCTGTGCTGGGACACATGCAGCGAGGCGGGACTCCTACCTGTTATGACCGAGTTTTGGCAACGAGAATGGGCGTAAAAGCAGTGGAATCACTGCTGGAAGGGAAGTCACAGTATATGGTGGGAATTAACAATGATAGGATGGAACTTATCCCACTGGAAAAAGCCGTGAAAGAGAATGATGAGAGTAAAATAGATAAAGACCTTATCAGAATCACGGATATTATGAGTATGTAGAAACTAAGATAAAGAATGAACTGGGAGTTTGGTAATTATCGATATTTTGGGCTGCTGTTGGTTTTACTGATGGCGGCGTATCTGCTTTGGGATTTTTCAAAATGGAGAAAAAAGAAACGAGATTTTTTTGCGGAAAGTAGGTTTCAGAAACATATTTTTGGTGAAAAATCAAGGTTTTCAGGAGTTTTGGTTTTGTGCTATGTTATGTCTTTTTTGCTCTTGATTTTGTCTTTTGTGGATATTGTGAAGAATGAAAAAACAGAAATGAGCATGGAGAAAGCTTCATCTGATGTGATATTTTTGGTGGATGTTTCTAACTCTATGAATTCCAATGATATAGAACCTTCGAGGCTGGAACAAGCCAAATTGATTTTAAATAAAACCTTAAACCAGCTCGGCGAAGAGCGAGTGGGAATAGTGGTTTTTGCTGGTGAAGCGCGAACGATGATGCCTCTGACCACGGATTATTCTTCGGTGGATATTTATTTGGAAAACCTTAGTTCTGATTTGATAAAAAGACAGGGAACGGATTTTCTTTTAGCAATGGAAGAAACCGAAAAAAAGCTGAAAAAAGGAGTTTCAGGATTGAAAAAGGTCATTTTAATCAGCGATGGAGAAGATAACGAAGGAAACCACGATGCAACGGTGAATTTAGCCCAGAAAAATAATATTGCAGTGACCAGCGTGGGAATAGGCACGGAGGAAGGTGGAGCGATACCAGAGCTTCAGTTTGATATTTATCAGGATTATAAAAAAGATGAGGATGGGAATACGGTTATTACCAAAAGAGAAACGCAGGCTCTCAAAACCATTTCCGAAAAAACGGGAGGGGTGTATATAGATGGAAATAGCGTAGAAAGGGCAGCGAGTGAGATTATAAAAGATATAAAATCAAGTCAAAAAGATGGCGGTAAAGCCAGTAAAATAAGCATTCTGAATAAGGAGCATTATTACCAGTGGTTTTTGGCGGGAGCTTTGGTTTTACTTTTTCTGATATATTTTTTGAATCCCAGAAGAGATTTGAATATATAATGTAAACACCTAATTTTTAGCAATTTTTAACACAAAACGGCTTCTTTTTTAACAAAAGAAAGTTTACTTTTGCCTAATAAATATATGGCAAGAGTTTTATTAGTTCTATATAGTTTGGTTTTTGTGATGCAGGTCTCTGCACAGGTGAGCAGTGATGTTCATACACATAGAGGGAACCAGAGTTTTGAGAAAGGAGACTTTGATGATGCATCGTATCATTATCTGAAAACCCTGCAGGGTAAGTCAGAAGACTTCAGGGCGCAGTACAATCTGGGAAATACTCTATACAAGAAAAACCAATATTCCGATGCAGTTTCTACCTATCAAAAAGCATTAAAAAACGCAAAAACCAAAGAGCAAAAAACCGCTACTCTGTATAATTTGGGTAACGCTTATTTCAAAAATAAACAGCAAAAAGAGGCCGTAGATTCTTATAAAAAGGCCATAAAACTAGACCCAAATAATCAAACCATCTTAAAAAATCTGCAAATCGCTCTGCAGAAAAAGGATTCCAAGCAACAACAGCAGGAACAAGACCAGCAGCACTCTCAACAACAGCAACAAAATAACGAGCAAAATAAAGGGGAAAAAGAAAATCCTATGGATATGTATGCTCCAGAAAATGATAAATTTAGAAAAGAGCAGCAAGACAGCAAACAGCAAGAGGATAATTCTAACAAAGAAGAACCCAATCAGCCAAAGGAACTCGAAAAAGAACTATTACGATACATAGAAGAACGGGAACGAAACACAGCTAAAAGGGCTCTGGGAAAGCAAGGATATGCCCAGCCGCAGAGCAATCGTAAAGATTGGTAATGAGACTGAGAGTTTACATATTATTGTTTATTTTGCCCATATTTGGATATGGACAAGTAACGCTTTTATCCGAAACAGATACTAAAGAATACCAAGTAAGAGAACCGTTTAATTTAAGCATTGGGCTTGAAATTATCGGCGAAAACTACCAGCAGCAGTCGCCTGTGAGACTTCCTGATTTATCAAAATTTGAAATCCTTGGAAACGCTACAGAATCTGTAGCTGCCATAGACCCAGAAACAGGAAATGTGGTAAGACAGGTTCTATATCATCTTATTTTACAGCCTAAACATGCAGGAAAAACTAGAATAGGAAGCGCATTGGTGCAGGTAAATGGAAAAACATACAGGTCTGAGCCATTTGAAATTTTGGTAAGAGATGGGAAACGAAAGCATGATGCATGGGGGCGAAGTGTTTCTATGATTATGGAGGTTTTAGATAAGGATGTTTATCAAAATCAGCCAGTTAATGTGGTTTTAAAATTAAAAGCAAATCCTCATAATTATCAAGATTTTAGAAAGGTAAATCATATAAAACTTCCTCAAAATACCAAAAAAATCCATACTGTAAATCTAAAGAGAGAAGATATAGAGATAGATAAAAGTGATGAAATGGCGATGCAGGTAATAGCTTCATTCGTGGTTGTCCCAGAGAAGGAAGGAAATTTCATCATATCTCCCGCAACTGCACTGTTTAATGAGGAAAGAATATTATCTAACCCTCTTAGAATCCATGTAAAAAAACTTCCTGAAGGTGCACCGAGCAGTTTTAAAAACGCAGTAGGAAAGTTTGATTTAAAAGTAGAAATTCCAAAAGAAGAAGTGGAAGTAAACCAGCCTATGGATGTCTTCGTAAGGCTCAAAGGAAAAGGAAATATAGCAGATATAGAGCTTCCAAAAATCGTAAAATCAGATGATTATACAATCCTTAAACCGAATCAAAAAATAGACATTAAAGAATCTGAGTTCTCTGGTGAGAAAACAGACCACTATGTGATTATCCCTAAAAAAGAAGGCGAAATTACTATTCACTACGAAAATTTTGCTTATTTCGATATTGATGAAAAACAATACCAGACCATAGATTCAGACAATATAAAAATATTATCATTGTCTAAAGATGATATGAATGATCCAAAATCCACTCTAAATAAAGTGATGGATGATACAGGACATATCCTAAAAAAAGTAAATCTCCTGCCAGTTTCAGAGGAGGAAGATGAAGCAGAAACCTTTGGTTTTGGGAAATTTGCAGGAATAGGACTTCTTGTATTTGGTTCTCTTTTAGCGATTTATTTCTTTACATTTAGAAAAAAGAAGCCTAAACAATGGAATAATGTACAATCAGACAATAAAATAACGACCATAGCCGAAACCGAAGAATTATTGAAGGAAAATATTTCTATCGGGAAAGAGTACTATTTTTGGGCGATAAAAAATGCTGTGGACAAGGGGGATTCTGTGAGCTTCTTTGAAAACTATCAGGAACTTCATGAAGAAGCTGAAAATCAAATAAAAAGGCTAAAAAAACAATCCATTTTAGAGTTTTTAGAAGAAACAGAAAATGCTGATTTTGTGCAAGATTTTGAGAGGTTTAGGACTAAAATTCAAGAAGCAAAATACGCTCCTATTCATGGGGATTTATATGAATTCTATAATGACATTGTCAAATTTTATACTAAAATTATGGAATAGTTAAAAAATATTCATATTTTTGAGAAATTTTTAAAAACTAATCTATGCTGGAAGCTATCTCATTTGACGAAATTATCACATGTTTTTTGGTTTTATTTGCCATTATTGATGCTATTGGTTCTATTCCTATTTTTGTGAGTTTAAGGAAAAAATTTGGAAAAATAGAATCCGAAAAAGCAACCATTGTAGCTACAGGGATTATGCTCTCTTTTTTATTTTTGGGAGATAAATTATTGAAAGTCATAGGTTTAGATATCAATTCTTTTGCTATCGCTGGCGCTTTCGTTGTTTTCATCATTGCATTGGAAATGATATTGGGCATAGATATTCATAAAAACGAAGAAATGCAAGCAGCTTCTATCATTCCTATCGCGTTTCCTTTGGTGGCGGGAGCAGGTTCCCTTACAGCAACGCTTTCGCTTCGTGCAAATTATCATGTTATCAATATTGTCATTGCTATTTTGCTCAACATGCTATTTGTTTATATCATTTTAAAATCATCTGACTTTTTGTCCAAAAAAATAAACGAAGGGACACTTATGGTTCTCAAAAAAGCATTTGGCATAATTTTGTTGGCAATCTCCATTAAAATGTTTATGGCTAATTTAGTTCAGCTGATAAACACTTTTTCTAACCAAATAAATTAGAAGAAATGGAACAGACTAACAGAGTAGAAGAATTTTATAAAAAACTGAGAATCAATTTAGAAGAACAACATAATTTTCCAGAGAATTATCTCTATAAATTCATTCTCATCAACGACAGCGAGAGACTTGCCGAGATTTACAGAATATTTGATGGTTTAGAATACAGCATCACAACTAAAGAAAGCAGTAATGGCAAATACATAAGCTGTAGTATTTCCTGCTTTGTTTTGGATGCAGACCATGTAATCCGACTTTACAAAGAAGTGGCCAAAATAGATGGCGTTATCATGCTGTAAATCCTCATAAAACCCATTGTTTAGAACAAAGTTATTTATTATCTTTGTTTAAAAATAAAAAATAATGGAAAATCTAAACAATGAAAATCAAGAAAATCAAGAGCAGAAAAACGATGAGATAAAAATTTCCAAAAGGTCTCTGTATATCGCTTTTTCTATCATAGGAGCATTGATTTTGGGAGTGAGTGGCTATTTTGTTTTCTTTGGTAAAAACAAGGATGCGGAAAAAGTCGTTCCTCAGAATGATTCAGCCCTAGTGAATAAAGATTCAGCAAATGTAGCTAAAAAAGATTCATTATCAGGTGATTATGAGGGCGAATATGACCCGTATACTTTGTATAAAGTAATCAGTAATACTCTTACCCTGCCAAATGGTCAAAAACTGAATTTTGGTGATGAGGTGTATTTGGATGAGGAAAAATCCTCTTCTGGAAACAGCATTATCTATTTGAACAATCCGCATAAAGTGCCTAGCACCAAGCAGTATCCTATTTCGGTGGATGATGAGGTTTTGATAGATTCTTATAGTTTTACAGAGTTCAAAAATAGTTTTTCACTTCCTCCATTTTCCTCACTTCCTCCAGGTGTGAAAAAAGTGATTTTAGAGGCTGATGGCTATCATGATGGTAGAACTTATAATGTTACTCAGAATGCAGACCGTGCCAAATCTACACTCAGCACAGGGGATTTTGATGGGGATGGTGTGAAGGATTATGCTGTAATTTTGGATGATAATGAAGGGCAGGTGAGCAGATTGGTTATCATTAGCATAAACAAAGTCACTAAAAAACCTTATGTGAGTTTTGCGGAAAATTATAATGACAAGCTGAAACTAAAATCTTTTTCTAAAGGAGCATCTATCTATATGAATAGTTCTTCTTTCATAAAAGCTCCTCGTGATGGAGTTCTTATCAGTAATGAAGTAGGAGGTTTGGTTGTAATCTATGATACTAATGCTCAGAAATATAAAACCTATGAGCAGCAACCAATCGCTACAGCGGATTCTGACTATGTAGAAGAGTAATTTTTACAGATTTAATATTTAAAATAAAAAACTAACCTCCAAAAAATGGAGGTTAGTTTTTTTATTGTGTTTTATGTTTTTAATTAGAATTGTAAGTAAATAGGCATTACTTGTTCCGCAGATTTGAAATATCCATAAAGAATCAAAAACAAGAAGAAAACCAAGATATAGACCACCATAGGAATGGTTTTGGTTCTTGCGATTACTTTATCAGCCAGATTATC
>JABCOA020000110.1 GCA_013333875.2 Flavobacteriaceae bacterium
GGTTTATTTCTTTTAAATCCTAATTATAATTAGATATAAGACTTATTCCTCTACATATTCTTTAACAGGAACTACTGTATCAAACGCCCCTATGAATCGTAAGCCTTCATAAGTAGCTTTTCCTGTGTAGGCAAGTAAAGCATCTTCAAAGGGCTTCAAAATAGAAAATATTTATTATTCTTTATACCTTACACCTTTTGATTTTTTGGAACAATAAAACAAATATTTAAATAATAATCTATAAAAAATTTAAACCTGAATTGGTAGTGTTTCTCAAATCAGCAGACTTATTCTTGTTTTTGAAACTAGAAAGAAACACTTATACCAACCTCTATATTGTTATAATCCTTCCTAATAGGGACAATAGGATCTGTATCATAAATGAGACGATAACCAGCATTTAGACCTATTTTAGGTGTAATATTATATTTAATATCAACTGCACCTCCTAATCGTGCCGCCTTTAAATAACTATCAGGTTTTGCTTGATGAATAGCAGTAGTGGTTAGTTCCCAATAATCATTTATGTAATGCTTGATGCTTACCGATAGGTGACTCTTGATACTTCGGCTAAAGACATGAAGTGGATCTACATTAAGTATAGGAGATTTCCACTTTTCAAATTCATAGAATAGTCCAGCTGTCGCAAACATGACAAATTTCTCTTTGTTTATTACTCGATATCTAGATAATAGTCCAGTTGAAATCTTGTACTCCATGCCTCGGCTCTCAGCCCATTGAGACTCAGCATAAGGATAAATCTCAAAGGCACGACTTAATAGATAACGATATTCAAGGTGTACATATCCACCACTGATAGTAACTTTATCGCCATAAGTAGAAAATTCTAGTTTATTGATAAAGTTAATGACACGGTTATTATTTATCAATAAATTGATATTTGCTGTATTCTTTAAGGTAAAGACATTCTTTTTTTCCGTTTTGAAATCCAATATGGGAAGAAAAAAACCTTGTATCTTTTTTGTACTGTCTATCTTCATTGTAAGATTCTCAGAAAAAATCATTTGTGAGTATATTGGAAAATATGCCGAGAGTGTAAACAATAAAAAAACTAATTTCTTGATCATTTTACTATACATTTTTTGAAGGATTTTAATACTCAATGGAGTAAAAAGCAATAAAGCAAATAAATTATTATATATAAATATGCAGTACAATGATAAACATATACTTAGTATATATTATTATCTTGTTCTGTTAGACTAAAATGTCTATTTGTTGTCCACTATTTTAAAATTCATTACTAGTTTTCTTTTTGTAATTCAGCCATTATTGTTCTATCTTATTGTAACTTTTGAGGACTTTTTGTTGTTTTTATCCTTAACAAATTTAGACCAAAACACTCCCACTATAACAAAGACTTCTTGTATACAACAATCTTAGTTTTAGGCGCAAAAGTAAGTAATAATATATATACATTCACAAAAAAATTATTGTTGGTATAAGAATATAATTGTAATTTCGCGATATAATTATTAAAAGTAAAGTATTATGATAGAATTGTTACAACCCTATATAAGTATCACTCTAAAACTAGTTACGGGCATGATAGGTATTTTGGCTTTTCTGCGAATTACAGGTAAAGCACAGATGGCACAAATAACCCCGCTTGACACTGTAAGCGCCTTTGTTATTGGTGCATTAGTCGGTGGTGTATTGTATAATCCAGATATGTCAATGTTGCATATTATATTTGCTTTGATTGTGTGGACTGGCTTCAATATGCTTGTTCGTTTTGCAATGCGTTCTGCATATATGAGACATCTTATTAAGGGAAAGAGTGATTTCCTTGTTAAAAAAGGAATTATAAACTTTGGAAACTTCAAAAGAAATAGCCTAGAGATGGAACAATTCCGTATGTTGTTAAGACAAAAGGGTATTTTCTCAATGTTTGATGTTGAAGATGTATTATTCGAAACAAATGGTGCAGTTACAGTTCTTCCTACAGGAAAAACGGCAGATTCTTTTTTAATTGTAAACAATGGAGAATTTGTAGAGAGTGGTCTTGCAGGAAGTCAGAAATCAAAGGAATGGGCTTTATATCACATCAAACGAAATGGCTTTAGCAGTCCATCGGAGCTTTTCTGTATGGAATGGACACCGAATAAGGGCATTTATTTTGTCTCTTTTGAAGGCAAGGTAAAGCGTGGAATAATAGAAGTTGAGGCTCACGAGATTGAACCTGATAATACTCAGGTATAAGCCTTTTAAAATAAATATAAGTCCGTGTTAAATAATAAACTTTAATACGGACTTATTTTCTTTACTATAGAAGTATCTCTATGCCTATTCAATATTTCTCATAATTATTTTTTTGTAAAATCATGTAGTTACTAATATAGATTATAATTGATTTTGTCTTTTGGAAAAACTTACTAACTTAATCCGTTAGCTAGTTCTTCTTTTATCTTATAAACCCTCTTTTTTTAGTCGTTTTTAGCCGAGATTTTTTAATTTTTCTAAAATTTCATTAACTTTTGGCTTCTATTTATCAGAAATTTGACTCAGAGTATTTTCTCCTATTTCAATTATTTTTGGAGTATTCTCTTTTCTCTATAAATCCTCTACAAGAAAACTACCCAAACCACAAGACAGCTCTAAACAAGTCCATACTATAGCTTTTACCTTTCTTTCAATGAAACTTATTACAGCCTCTCTTTTTCCATTTTAGGCTGACCTATTCTGATTTTGTTGTTTAAATAATCCCTTGACAATAGAACAAAAGACAAGAATGTTTTTCTCATTAAATTACAAAGATAATTCTTTCTTGAAGTTATCTTGAACCTTAGTTTTATTCCTTTTAAATCCTGATTATAATTAGACATAACTCACTTATTCCTCTACATACTCTTTGACAGGAACTACTGTATCAAACGCTCCTATGAATCGTAAGCCTTCATAAGTAACTTTTCCTGTGTAGACAAGTGAGGCATCTTCATAGTATTTAAACTTCAATACAGCATCATTCATCATCACACTATTAAACAGTCCCAAATTTTGCAGGAGTTCAAAATCTTTCACCTCTATCCCTGTTACTTTTTTGAAAAGTTCTGGCTCTAGTTTGGTAATAACATCCCTAAGAGTCTGCTCCCTATGTTCTGACAAATACATAAAGACAGGGATTCTAGTTGCAAATTTTATCAATTTCTCCTGAATCTGCTTCCTTTTACTCTTGTATTCTTTTTCTTCTTCTGTTATTTCTTTTTTGGTTTTAGAATCCATTTCTTCTCCCGCCTCTGCAAACTCTTTCTTCGTTTTCTTTACTTTTTCAGATTTATTGATGATGGTTTCTATATCTTGGCTCAGACTTCGGAATCCTTCTATATTTTCTAATACCTGCAAAGCCTCTTTATTACTTAAAAGTTTTTGCAAAGTAACATTGTCTACATTTACCAATAATGAGGACTTCCATCGTCTAGCTAACAGAGTAGCAGAAGTCCCGCTACTAGCAATGTCTAAGATATCCGCAGCATTTATTTCCTTCATACTGCTTCCATCATACGCCAATATAGGCAGGAAACTGATAAGCTCTGCTACCTTTTCTTCTGGAGACACATTAGGATTAACATTAAGGCTATGGGCATAGGATGCCACTTGTTTCAAAGCTCTATTGATACTAAAATCAAATACATAGCATTCATTTTTAATGATTTCCTGCTGGTTTGGACTGTCTCCATTTGGATTTTTGATAACCCAAGGTGTCTGCACTCTAAAAATAGACTGGAAATATGTCTCTGGGCTAGAAGTGTTTCTCAGCATCAAAATCCCTGACCAAGGCGGTACAGACACTCCAGTAGTCAGTTTCCCACAGGAAAGAACAATAGTCTTAGTTTTTAATGGATTACCCATAGCTTTTTTCACAGGCTTCAGTGCTTCTACACCTATTCCTGCTTCTTTTCCTGCACACACAACAATATCATAATCATGGAAAAAATTATTCTGTGCCTTGGCTAGTAAATTTGCCATAGCACAGCAGGATGCTACATTAGGCAGGAACCAAAAAGTATGCTGTAGAATCCCCAGTAGTCGTGTATCCGAAAAAGGCATTGGCGGTTTTTTCTTACCTTGTTTTAGGTCAGATTCTATATTGCCCGAAAATTGTCCACGGATAAGGTTCAGCCATTTTTGTACCTCATCTTCATATTTGAAAACCGCCTCTTTATTTTTTCCCTCGGTTGAGAAAAAAGTATTGAGGTCAAACTCATCAAACTCTCCTTTAGAGGCTACATTCTTTATTTCATCAGGAATTTGGTAGGTCATCATGACCATTCTTGGAAGTGAAGCATATGGATTATTCTCGCCCTGCCATTCTACCTTAGCTTTTTGCTCATCAGAATAAGTCCAGTTATAGATTTGTTCTTCTATAAATTCTCCTCCTGCGATGGCACGAAATGGAGTTCCTGAAAGATAAAGATAATGCTTGGTAGTGATAGGTAATAGACCTTCATCAAAATAGCTAAAATCCTCCGCTTTACCAGATTCTTCAGCTTCCAGTTCTTTTATCTCTTGCTGTATTTCCTCTATTTCTTCCTTTTCTTCTTTGTCAAAAAGGTCTTTAGACTTGTCTCGCCATGCACCAAAATGGTATTCATCAAAAATCACACAGTCCCAGTCCTCCTTATGTACCCATTCGTTTTTAGATTTTATTCCACCTGTTTTTTTATCCTCTCCCAGATGGTCTTGGAAAGAGCCAAAATATACAAAAGGCTTTGTTCTGTCTATATCTTTTACGCTGAGGTCTTCCTCTCGGTTAGAGATAAACTGCCAATTCTCAAAATCTATATGAGACTGCAAGTCCTCCCGCCATGCACTGAGAACAGCAGGTTTAAAGGTAAGTACTAGTATTTTTGTCCAGCCCATTTTTAGAGCCAGCTGATAAGCGGCAAAGGTTTTCCCAAAACGCATTTTGGCATTCCAAAGAAAGTGAGGGATAACGCCTTCATCTTTCACGGAATTAAAATACCAAGCAGTCTTCTCTACAGCCTCTTTCTGCTCTGGTCTCATACCAAAACTCTGACTACGGTTTTCTGTATTTCTGACGCCTTTTTTCTCTTCTAAAATTACTGCTTGCAGGTCTTCTATGGAGCATCGGAACCACTCTCCAGCTTCACGGATAAAGCCTTTTTGCTCCAGCCTCTTGTGGAGTTCATGGTCAGTAAAGTAAGTACCATCCTCTCTGGTAGCGATTTCCTCTAAAACAATTTCCCAAGTCTGGTGGGGTCTTTTTGTAGAGTATTGTTCTTTTACACGCTCTGCTGCGGTCTTGGTGGTGTAGCCTACTTTTAGCATATCAGGAAAGCTTTTATCGGTGTAGGCATATATTCTGGGGATGTTATTCTGTGTGAACATTATTAAGTAGTTAAATTTCTATATTTTTTATTTTAATATTTTACACTAGGGTTTTGACTATTTACAGCTCTATTTTGTATTTACCCCTCATCAATGGTAAGTAATTTTACATAGTTTCTAATTTCTTAATAAGTCTTTCTTTTATATCATAAACATCTGTTGATACAGGTAATTCACTCATCCAAAGATTTATATCATTATCTGAACGCTTTTCGTTAAAAATAAAATCTCTTAAATTCATACTTATATAATTTCTAGCAGAAAGTTGTTCTTTATAATACTCATTTTTTGCCTCTATTTTCTTTTTTCCAGTAAAACTTTGTACGCTTCTATGATAATGGTTTAATTTTTTTTCAAATTCTTTTAATATTTTTATATGCTTTTCTATTTCTTCTCTTTCCATATTTCTTTATTATTATAAAGTTACTCTTCTTCTTTTCTTTCTTCTACTAAACTTTCTATATAAGTAATTTCTTCTTCTGTTAAACCATATTTTTTATAAAGTTCTTCATCTGTCCATTCTTTGGTAAAATCCTGTAAAGGGACAAACTGATACACTCCTCGAGGTCCGTTTTGGGTTTTCTTTTTAATAGAAACTAAATATCTAAAAAAACGAGTTTTGATGTATGAAATAATACCAAAACACTCTTCTTTGGTAAAGTGATGTTCTTTAGGATTATAACCTATCACCAAATATGTCTGTGAACATACTGAATTAGGTTCTCCATAAAAAGGATGTCCTAAAACTTGGGTAAGAGAGCCATTAGCTGCAGGAATAAATACTTTATGCAAGTCTTTAGTTTCTCTATTTTTAGGGATTTGGTTGATATTAATCCAGCCAAATTCCATCCCGTCTTTTAGCAGTGTTTTATTAGGATAGTATTTGATGTTATAGTCTTGATTGGGGGTATTCGTAAAACCGTCCCAGCTAGAAGTAAGCCATTGTTTATTGGTGAAAAAATCCTTTGGGCTAATTAAGGAGGAAAAATTGTCTCCATTGTTCATATAATCCTGATGAACTTCTGATATTTTCTTTAATATATCATTGGCTACACCATCCCTGATGACAATACCTGAATTATTTTTATCTAATGTTTCAAATCTATAAGAGAATGGTTTATCTGCACTTTCATATAGATAATAGTGACACTCTCCATTGTAATCTCTGTCCCATAAGAAATAATTGACCCCACCCATAGGAGGTGTTCCAGAGAAAATACCTTTAGCATCCAAAAAATCATGTATGATTCTAAACTTATTAGAACTTAGCATTTTATCTATCCATTCATCAGATATCCCCTCTGTACTCCTTGTCATCCAACGGCTTGGAACAATCATACAAATATATTTAGGGCTGATTTTGATAGCTTGGTCAATAAAGAGATGATAAATAGCTTTTGCTTTTGAGCTATTTCCTTTTTCTTTACCATTTCCCACATTTAATTGATAAGGCGGATTTCCTATAATGACATCAAAGTTCATATTTTCGTAAGGGTTTTTATCATGTATAAAGGGATAGGCATATTTAGAGAGACCTTCTCTTATTTCATCCCCAAAGTCTTTTTTATTCACACCACAGTAAGTACATTTCCCTGCTTTGTCCCATGTGTGGGAGATTTCCTCAAAGAGGATATTACCACTTTCATCAGGGAATTCTGTTACAGAATGTTTACCATCAGCACGGGTAGAGCAGTAGAGACTACGGCGGCTCAGATAAGCAGTAAGCTCCGTGATGCCTATTCCATACAGCTGATGGTGCATAATATGGTCTATGCGTTCCTGCAAGTCTGGGATTTGGCTTTCTAAACCTTTCAGTAGTCTTTTGGCTATTTCTCTCAGAAACACACCTGTTTTACAGAAAGGGTCTAGGAACTTAGCTTCGGGATTGCTCCATAATTCGTTGGGTAGGGTATCCAGCATTTTATTAGCAACATCAGGAGGTGTAAAAACCTCATCGTTACTCAGATTAGCAAGACAAGTAAGCACATCGGGATTGTATTTTTGTGCATTCATTGTTAGAAAAGATTAGGGCTGTTCTGCACCGAGTTCCAAGTAATGCCTTATCACAGGTTCTTTCACTGTATATTCCGCAAATAAAGAAGCCATGCCCTGTTCTTTTTTGGACAGTTCACCATAGTCAAAATAGTTGGCAACTATTTTTTTGTCACTCAGTCCAGACCAATGCGTGAAAACAATAGGCTCTCCCTCTGGCGTAGTATAGCTAAGAGCATCTCCACAGATAATGTTCTGACTGATGATGAACGAAATGCTCCTCATCAGCATCTCATAGTCTGCTTCTTTTTTGGGATAAGATTTTTTGAATTCTGTGAGAAGTCTCTCTCGGCACTCTTGGGTATTATCAGGAAGAAGCTCCACTCCATAGAGACTGCCTGCTATCAGCACCAAGTAAAATCCATAATCAGATTTGTTTTTCTTGGTCTTTTTCAGCAAGGCTATTTTTCTCTGTAAAATCTCTATAAGAAAGTTGCCCGAACCACAAGACGGCTCTAAAAAAGTAGCAGTAAGAACCTTGTCCGCTGTACCTTTTTCTAGCTCTTTCCACACAAGGTCTACCATGGCTTTTACTTCTCTTTCGTTAGTAAACACCTCTCCATGGTCTGCCACTCGCTTTTTGGATTTCACCTGTCTGCCTTCCATCTAATATCCGTACAGAATAGATATCTCCTTTGTTCCTTTGGAGATGTGAATATTTTACTCAAAAAGAGCTGGAACAAGAGCATTATTCCATACAGATACAAACCCTATGGTAAAGGAAGAGACTTACTACAGCCTCCCTTTACCATTTTAGGCTAACTTATTCTGTACTGTGTTGACTTGAAATTTACCAGATTTCTAACATCAGAATAAAGCTAACTCTTTTTATCTTTAAATTTTTGAAATAAAAAAGCGTGTGCTTAATTAAATTCTGATGTTAGAGGTTCTGGTATTACCCACACAATACAGAAAATTAATAGCCCACGCCTATACAGCGAAGCCTTTAATCTTTTATTCTATTATTGTGTGTTATAATGAATTTACCAGATTCCTAACTTTTAGAATAAAAATTAACGCTTTATTTTATTGTCAAATTTCATGCGAAGATAAGGATGTTTTTCTCAATTTCCAACAAGTATTTTGTTTTAATATGAAAAAATAGTGGCTGTACTCTCTAATCTATTTTATAAATCCATACTAATAGGGTACATATATTTATCTACCCCCTGCCTCAAAAAGTCTTTGGTATACCCCCCAAAAAAACCAAACCTTTTGTTTTTTCTATATTTGAAAAAGAAATATGAAAACTTCATTTATATTTTCCACAAAGAATGATTCAGCATCCTTCAAAGAAATTCAATATGTATAAAATTTAGAATTACCGTGACCAAAATCGTGACCAAAGCCCTAAAATCACTAAAAATAAAAAAGCAACCACTTGATTTATAAGTAGTTGCTAAAATTCAGTGTAGACCCACAGGGATTTTATTTATATTATAATAAACCACCATAAAGTATCATTTTGCTCAAAATCAATGAATTATATCAAATTGTAATTGTGATGAATTATCATAAAACACCATAAACTAACCCTAAAAAAGTCCCCATTTTTTTAAATTAGGGACTCTTTCTATTTTTTGGGGATTTTTTATTTTTAAACTCCCAATTCTAATTGATTTTTGTCTTTCCATTCTCTATATCTAAATAGGCTTTTTGACTAATGCCTAGTTCAAATACTATGTACTCTTGAGTTAAATCTTTCTCTCTCCTAATTTTTTTTTCAGGTTATTGTTTTTGATATTCATACATATATGTTTTTAATTATAAAAGGTTAAATTTTTCCATTGCATTTATTTTAATTTCATCCGCAATATCAATATATGGTTTCATTGCCTTGTAATCACTATGTCCTGTCCATTTCATCACAACTTGTGGTGGAATACCCAATGATAAAGCATTACAAATAAATGTTCTTCTCCCTGCATGTGTACCCAATAAAGCATATTTTGGTGTTTCTATATCAAATCTTTTGTTTCCTCTATAATAAGTTTCCCTTATTATTTCATTTATTTCTGCTAATTCTCCAAGCTCTTTTAGATAATCATTCATTTTTTGATTTGTTATCACAGGGAAAACTTTATCACCTTCCAAATTTTTATATTTTTCTATTAAAGCTTTACTATATTTATTTAATTCAATTACCAAACTATCTGTTGTCTTTATCGTTGTAATATGAATAGAATCATCTTTGATATTACTCTTTTTAAGGTTTGCTACATCAGAGTAACGAAGCCCTGTAAAACACTGAAATAGAAACACATCTCTAACTCTCTCAAGATATTGTTTTTGAGAAGGAATGTTACATTCTTTCAATTTTTCAAGTTCAGATTGGGTAAGAAATATGATTTTTTTCTGTGTCGTCTTCAGTTTGGGTCTAAATGTCTCGAAAGTATTATCCGAAATATACTTTTTCCTCAACGCCCATCTTAAAAACCATCTCAAAAATGAAAACCTTTTTAATAATGTTGAATTTTTAAGTTTCAATTCTTCTTGCAAATAATACTGAAACTCTATAAGTTTAGATTCTGTAAAATCTTTAAAACTTATATTGGAATCAAATTCTAAAAGATATCGCTTTTGAGTTTCCATCTTTTGATAAGTTGCCTTTGTCCATACATTTTTCTTCCCTTCCTCCTTAACAAATAAATCATAAACTTCAAAAAATGACAACTCATTTTCACTCTTCTTTTCCTTGCCTATTTCTTTATTAAACTCAGCTCTAAATTCATCAGCGGTAGGTATTTTATTTTCTGCATTAAATTTTGTAAATATGTTTTCACACACCTCTTCATATCTTTGTATCTTACGATTGATGACATTTGCAGGGACTTTCTTGTCACTGTGTGTAGTATTTATTTTACAGCGTTGAGTTTCCTTACTCCACTTATCAACTTCTATTCTATAGCCTACATTAAAAGCAACGATAAATCCACTCCATTTTATCCTATAACGAAGTTTAGCAGTAGGGTTGTCTTTTTCTTTGTCTAATAAAAATTGTGCGTGGTATTTTATCATTTACTATTAAATTCTATAGTTATTCCACCTGTTCTTTCAAGTTCACTAAATTCGTATTCTTTTGAAATCAATAATTTGCCATCTAAATATATATTTATTGTCTTCGTAAGATTTGTAGGTATACTATGGTCAAAATCTTTGCGATATGTTCCCATTATTCTTAATATTCCAGATAAAACAGGAGCTGTGGTTTCGTAAATCTCTATTTCTTTTAAAGGTATATTGGGTTCGCTTTCTACTCCACTATATCCTTGAAAAACAAATATAGTGTGTTCATTAATAGTACCTCCTTCTCCTCTCCAATTTATTTTATCATAAGTTTCATCCACTACAATATTTGGTGTGTGTTCGGAATATTTCAGAATAGGAGAGAAATCATTATTGTTTACTTTTTTAAACTCTAAATATAGAATTTGGTATAAGTCTTTATAATCTCCTTTATTTATAACTTCTATTTTAATTTTTCTTTCATCTTTGGAGATGCATTTTTTTACACTCTCGGTCGTAGGTTTTTTATAAATATCCCAACCATCCCATCTCTTCATTATATCTGTACAATTATCTTTCTTTTGTGCAGAAAAAAAGATAGCATGGAATGCTAATGCTACAAGGAGAATCTTTTTCATAATTACTTATTCTTTAGAATTTCCAATAATGTATCGATTTGTTTTTGACTTGTTTTTAATCTTTCATTTAATTCCTTTTGTGCTTCTTGATACCCTTTTTGAAGCTCTAATAAATTTGAAAAATCATTGTGGGAAATTGTCACATTTCCTTCAATGTTATTTATATTACTGTTTATACTATTATTTCCTTTTGCTTTTTGCGTATTTATTGGTTTAATCATTTCACCTTTTCCTGTTAAAAGCCATTTTTCATTTAATTGAGGGTACACATTCAATATCTTATTTAAACTTCGAGAGCTGATATTTTCTCCTAAATTATTAACATATCCAGCAGATAAACCTACATTTTGAGCAAATTTATTTTGTCCAATGCCTAAATATTCCAAAAAAATTATTAATCTATCTTTCATAAAAATTTTGTTTCTGACAATCAGTTATTTACAATAATATTTACATAATAAAGTATATAAATAGTAGTATTTTATATAAAATATTATATATTCGCAATATAAATATAGTTATATTTTAAATACAAATTAA
>JABCOA020000111.1 GCA_013333875.2 Flavobacteriaceae bacterium
CTATTGGAACAGTGGATGGCGTGCAGGATGTAATCATCTCAAACACAGGCTACACAGGAAGCGGCGGATTTGAGATTTATTTTAAAAGTGAAATTTCCGAGCAGCTCTGGAACGCCCTCACAGAAGCGGGAAAAGAGGAAGGCCTCGTGCCATGCGGGCTGGCAGCAAGAGACACACTGAGATTAGAAAAAGGATTCTGCCTCTATGGCAATGATATTGACGATTCTACTTCTCCGCTGGAAGCTGGTCTAGGCTGGATTACGAAACTTGGAAAAGGTGATTTCGTGGATGCTGAATTTTTCAAAAAACAAAAAGAAGAAGGCGTTTCCCGCAAGCTAGTTGGTTTTGAATTACTTGAAAAAGGCGTTCCAAGCCACGACTACCCAGTGGTGGACGCAGAAGGAAATGTCATCGGAAAAGTGACATCTGGGACATCTTCGCCAATGAAGAAAATAGGGCTCGGGCTGGCTTATGTAAAAACTGAATTTTCTAAACCAGAATCTACTATTTTCATCCAAATAAGAAATAAAAACATTCCTGCAAAGGTGGTAAAAACGCCTTTCGTTTAAGATTTTAATTAAATTTTTTAGATTATATTTATGAAAAAAACATTTGTATTTATCTTGTTGAGTATCATTTCATTAGCAAAGGCTCAGCAGACTGAAATCAGATACATTCCTGTAATTTCTACCGATACTATTTCTACCAAGGCTAATCTTTACCCTCATGTATTGAGCAAAAACAAATTCAATCCGCTGGTTTTTGAAAACGGCTTTAAAGTCGGCGAAAGAAGAGAGGCGGTGAGACTTTGGGACAAGGATATTTTTTACCTTGAATTCACCGATAGAAAAATGAACAAAAGAGTTTTCCGACAAATGCCAGAGCTAAAGAAAAACGGAAAATTATTTGAAATCATGCTGCAAGGAGATGTTTCTTGGTACAGAAGATATTTCAGCTACAGAGCTGACACTTGGGATGCCAACTATGAGCACGAAGACTATTTCGTAAAAGGTGACGAGATTGTAAACATCCCTGTAAAAGGCAGATACAAGAAAAAACTAAAAGCTCTGCTTTCTGACAAACCAGAAATCGCGAAGGAAGTAGACCGTATGGTGGGCGATACTGACATCAGAGAAATTTTAGAGAAATACAACAGCAAATAACAAAAAAATCCCTCTTGTAATTAGAGGGATTTTATTTTTCACCAATCACAAATCGGTCATTTTCTGATAAATCCTTTATAAGTTCTGATTTTGTGAGAACATCCTGAAACAGCTGCAAAGTCTCTTTTCCTAATTTTTGGTTGATTTCCAAAAAAATAAGGCCTCCTTTTTTTAGATGGTTTTCAGAGTCTTGGGCTATTTTTTCATAAAAGGCAAGAACTCTGTTTTCAGGAGCGAAAAGCGCTATATTCGGTTCAAAACCTTTCACAGAATGCGAAATTTCTTCCTTCTCTAAAACATCTATATACGGAGGATTACTCACTATGATATCATAAATTTCATCCAGTTTTTCATTCAAATAATCTTTCTGTATAAAATTGATTTTCACTTTATGAAAATCGGCATTTTTTTGGGCTACATTTAGTGCTTTTTCAGAAATGTCAATACTGCTGACCTCTGCATTTGGGAATATTTTTGCCAAAGAAATACTGATGCAGCCACTGCCTGTTCCTACATCCAGAATTTTTAGTTTTTCTTTTTTCAGATGACTTAGTCTGCTTTCTATCAATTCTATCAATTCCTCGGTTTCAGGGCGTGGAATAAGAACATTTTCATCAACGAAAAACTTATTTCCATAAAAATAAGTTTCGCCCAAAATCTGCTGGTAAGGCTTTCCTTCTTTTAGTATAGATATGGTTTTCAAAAACTCTTTTTGGTTTTCAGCAGAAATAGAATTTTCGAGCTGTGAGCGAACATCTATCTTATTCAGATTCAATATTTTTTCACAGAAAATAAAAAATAATTCCTCACACTCCGCCGAAGTATAAAGGCTTTGGAGCTTCTCAGAAAAAAGATTTTTGACTTGGTTGATGGTCATTGAAAAAATTTTATCCACAAAGATAAGAAATGTGTGGATAAATTTACGAATAGATAATCTTTTGATTTATAACAATTTACAGAATTATTGATTTTTGACATGCCGTGAAACATTAAAAATAATTGTATTTTTGGAGCCTAATATTTTGAATATGGGTAAAATTATAGGTGTTGCCAATCAAAAAGGAGGTGTAGGAAAAACTACCACTTCGGTAAATCTAGCCTCTGCATTGGGCGTTTTAGAGAAAAAAGTTTTATTAATAGATGCAGACCCACAGGCCAATGCTACTTCTGGTCTGGGTGTAGAGGAAGTTACATATTCCACTTATGACCTTTTGGAACATCACGCCAAAGTTCGTGAGTGCATCCTTCCTACTTCTTCGCCAAATGTAGATATTATCCCATCTCATATAGATTTAGTAGCGGCAGAAATAGAACTGGTGGACAAGGAAAACCGTGAATACATGCTGAAAGAAGCTCTGAAGGAGATAAAAAATGAATACGACTATATCATTATAGACTGTGCGCCGAGTTTGGGGCTTATTACCATCAATGCACTTACTGCTGCAGATTCGGTTATCATCCCTGTTCAGTGTGAATATTTTGCATTAGAAGGGCTTGGAAAACTTCTAAACACAATTAAAAACATACAAAGTTTCCACAATCCTAACTTAGACATTGAAGGGCTTCTTCTAACGATGTTTGACTCTCGTCTAAGGCTTTCTAACCAAGTGGTA
>JABCOA020000112.1 GCA_013333875.2 Flavobacteriaceae bacterium
ATTTCTTTTGTTTTAAAGATATAATGCAGACCTTCCTTTATACTCTCGTAAACATTGACTTCTTGGTCTTTAAATTCCGAATGCTGTGGTTTTGTTTTAAAATAAAAAAAGAAAGCCACAAATAAAGAAGAAACTATCACTACTAATGTTCCTTTGATTTGCAACAGAGAAACCAAAAATCCACACATCGCATGCCCCATGACCGATGCCGCCAAAAATGTAGTCTGATTGATAGTAATAGCTCTTGGGAGAAGTTCTTTGCTCACGATTTTGGGTATCATTGCAGGGACAATTGGCCCAAGGAAAGACCGTGCAATCCCTGTAAGAAAAACCACAAAATAAATAAAATAAGTAACCTCATCATTAGTAAATCCTAAATTCCCCTGAAACCAAGCAGGAATAAGCAATGCTCCAAGAAGAATGACATAAGCAAAATTACAGATGAGCAGAAGCCTTCTCTTTTCGTTCATATCAATGAAATACCCAGCGTACAAGGCACATCCCACCGCAGGAATCACCTCAGACAGACCAATCAGCCCAATAGAAAACGGATCGCCCGTCAGCTCATAAACCCACCAGCCCAAAAGCGTAGAGGTCATCTTAAAGGCAAGAATAATGAAAAACCGCCCTGTAATAAGGTTTCTGAACTCCTGATTCTTTAAGGCTTTTAGAGCGTCAAGTGATATTTTTAGGTTCATTATTTATTTTCTTAATGTATTTATCAATTCCACAATTTCCTCTTTTTCTATATCTGTTATATCTGTTATATCTGTTGGTAAAACCTTTACCATATTATCAAAATCTTTTTTCAAGAAATCTATGTTTTCTAAACTAAGTTTAGGGCAGATATTTGTCAAAATCCAATATTTCCAAATCCTATCATCTGTTTGGAAAACTTTGGAAATTTCACTAATGAACCTATCTTGTCTTGCCACAATAATTTCTACAATTTTACGAAATACAGGCCAATTAGCATCTTGTGTCCAAGTTAGCAGTTCGCTTACAATTTGAGATAAATCAGAGTCATTTAATAATTTTATTTTCTCTAAATTACTATCATCTAATTTGTCTTTGGGCAATAAGGTTTTTATATTTTTCATTGTTTGATTACGCCATTTCCTTGAACTTTTCCAAAATCTCTGCTATTTTCCTATCATTGGCAAGTCGTGGGATTTTATTTTGTCCGCCCAGTTTTCCTTCTGCTTTGGCGTATTCTTGAAAAGCATTTTTAGCCAAACAACTGATTTTCAATGGTTGAAGAATATTCCCTGAAATCAAATCATCATAATAAACATTTCGCTCCCTCATCTCCAAATCTAGTGTTTTCCTAAATTCCTCCAAATCTTCTGGCTGTTTTTCAAATTCTATAAACCACTCATGGTAAGGAAGTTCCTTGTTTTCAGGTGTTACCTGTGGCGCAAGATGAAACTCCGTAATTTGTGCTGGATGCTTTGCCACAGTAGCTTTCATGGCTTCTTCCACCTCAAAAGCAATCACATGTTCTCCAAATGCAGAGGTAAAATGTTTCGTTCGCCCGCTCACCAAAACTCGGTGAGGATTTTTAGAAATAAAACGAACCACATCACCGATGGAATACGCCCAAAGTCCAGAATTAGTACTGATAATCAAAGCATAATCTTTATTTAGCTCAACTTCCGACAGGGTCAGTCTCCTCGCGTTAGGTTTTCCAAACTCTTCTAACGGAACAAATTCATAGAAAATCCCATGATTGGTCAAAAGCAAAAGCCCTTCCTGTGTGTAGTCATCTTGAAAAGCGAAAAAACCCTCACTCGCAGGGAAGGTCTGGATAATATCCACCTCACCGCCCAAAAGATGCTCCATTTTTTCTCGGTAAGGTTCATAGTTCACTCCACCTGTGATGATGAGCCGAAGATTTGGGAAGATTTCCTTTATTTTTTTGCCTTTTTTATCAATCAGTTTTTCAAAATACATGATGAGCCATGGTGGAATACCAGAAATTAAAGTCATGTTCTGGTTTTCAGTTTCTTCCACGATTTTATCCACCTTGGTTTCCCAGTCTTCTATGCTGTTGGTTTCATAAGAAGGCAGTCTGTTTTTTTGAAGATAATTCGGAATGTGGTGCGCCACAATTCCCGAAAGCCTGCCCGTTTTGATGCCGTTGATTTCTTCCAGTTCTGGAGAACCTTGCAGGAAAATCATTTTCCCTGCCACAAAATCAGCATTGTCCTTTTGGGCAATGTAATGGAATATCGCTGATTGTGCAGCGGCAATTTGGTAAGGCATTCCTTCCTTTGAAATAGGAATGTATTTCGCGCCTGATGTCGTCCCAGATGTTTTCGCGAAATATTCTGGCTGGGAAGTCCATAGAATATCTTTTTCTCCGTTTTTTATGCGCTCTATATAGGGTTTTAAATCCTCGTAATCACTGATAGGAACTTTCTCCTGAAAATCCCTAATAGACTGGATTTCTCCAAAATGATGTTCTTTTCCAAAAAGCGTATTTTCGGCTGTTTTTAGTAAAGAAAACAAAAGTTTTTCTTGGTCAGCCGCTGCATTTTGTTTATAAATTTCAGCATTCTGGGTATGTTTTTTTGCCCAAAGCAAGGCAATTTTAGTCTTTAAAAAATTTATCATAAGGCAAAAATAAAGATTTTAATGAAAACTACTTTTTACAATGGGAAATTTAATTATATTTGGGAAAAATCTTTAGTTATGATTAACAAAACATTATGCTGCGCAGTGGGTTTAGCTGCCATTTCATTTATGAACGCTCAACACAATTATCCTAAAACAGAGAAAATAAGCCACACCGATGAGTATTTCGGTACGAAGGTGGAAGACCCTTATCGTTGGCTGGAAGACGACATGTCCCAAAACACCAAAAACTGGGTAAAAAGCGAGGTGGATTTTACTAATGATTATTTGGCTAAAATCCCTTTCAGAAAGGACATCGCGAAACAGCTGAAAGACATCTGGAATTATGAAAAGATTTCTGCTCCATTCAAAGAGGGAGATTACACTTATTTCTATAAAAACGATGGACTTCAGGCACAGTATGTTCTATACAGAAAGGACAAAAACGGAAAAACAGAAGTATTCCTTGACCCTAATAAATTCTCGGCTGACGGGACTACTTCCTTGGCGGGAATCAGCTTTAATAAAAAAGGAAACCTCGTTGCTTACAAAATCTCCGAAGGAGGCAGCGACTGGAATAAAATCATCATCCTAGATGCCATTACCAAAAAGCAAATCGATGAAACCCTTGTAGATGTGAAATTCAGCGGAATTGCATGGCTTGGCGATGAAGGTTTCTACTATTCCAGCTACGACAGACCTGATGGAAGCGTACTTTCTGCAAAGACAGACACACACAAAATCTATTTCCACAAACTGGGAACTAAGCAGTCCGAAGACCAGCTCATCATCGGTGGAGAGAACTTTAAACGAAGATATCTTTCTGCCAGCGTTTCTGATGACCAGAGATTTCTAATCATTTCTGCAGCGAATGCTACGAATGGAAACGAACTTTACATCAAGGATTTAAAGAAAAAAACCGACTTCGTTCCTGTACAGACTGGATATGATTTTAATACAAATGTAGTCGATACCAAAGGCGATATCATCTATGCTATCACGGACAAAAATGCTCCGAACAAAAAGATAGTGAAATTTAATATTAACAATCCTAACAGCTGGACAGAAGTAGTCCCTGAAAAAGAAAATGTGCTGTCTATATCTACTGGCGGCGGATATCTGTTTGCTAAATATATGAAAGATGCTATTTCTTTCGTGCAGCAGCTGGACTACAACGGAAAACTTATCCGCGATATCAAACTCCCTGGCGCTGGGAAGGCAGATGGTTTTGAAGGGAAAACAGGAGAAAAAGAGCTGTATTTTTCATTTACAAATTACATCACACCTAGCACGATTTATAAATATAATTTAACCACAGGGAAATACAAAATTCACCAAAAACCTAAAGTGAAATTTAATCCTGATGACTATGTATCCCAACAAGTATTTTTCACCTCAGAAGATGGGACTAAAATACCGATGATGATCAACTACAAAAAAGGATTAAAAAGAGATGGTAAAAACCCAACGATTCTGTATTCTTACGGAGGGTTTAATGTAAGTCTTACGCCTTCTTTCTCGCCTGTAAATGCTATCTGGATGGAAAACGGAGGAATCTATGCTGTTCCAAATATCCGTGGTGGTGGCGAGTATGGTAAAAAATGGCACGATGCAGGAACAAAAATGCAGAAGAAAAATGTATTCAATGACTTCATAGCAGCTGGAGAATACCTACAAAAGAACGGATACACTTCACCGAAATACATGGCTCTTTCTGGGCGTTCTAATGGCGGACTTCTCGTAGGTGCTACGATGACTATGAGACCAGACCTTGCCAAAGTGGCTTTCCCTGGTGTGGGAGTACTGGATATGCTTCGTTATAACAAATTTACTGCTGGTGCTGGCTGGGCTTATGACTACGGAACAGCTGAGGACAGCAAAGAGATGTTCGAATACCTGAAATCCTACTCGCCTGTTCATAATGTTAAAAAAGGCGTGTGCTACCCTTCTACAATGATTATCACCAGCGACCATGATGACCGTGTAGTTCCTGCACACTCCTTCAAATTCGGAGCTGAACTACAAGAGAAACAAAGCTGTCCAAATCCTATTCTTATCCGAATAGAGATGAATGCTGGACATGGTGCTGGGCGTTCTACAGACCAAGTTATCAATGAAAACGCTGATTTGCTAAGTTTCGGGTTCTATGAAATGGGCATCCGACAACTGAAATAAAATCAGTTTTTTGCTAAATATTCTATCCCGTTCATTCTGAAATGAGCGGGATTTTTGTTTAACTTTATATTAGAAAATACGGCTCAGTATTCAAAAACGACCGCTCAGTTTATTTTTTTAGTTTTCATCAGAAATCTGTTATACCTTTGAATCATCAAAAAACAAGAATCATGAAAAAGTTTTTCTTCATCTGTCTTTTTATTTCCTTTGCCGTGGCTGCTTTTTTAGGAATGTTCTGGGTACAGAATCCCACTTTGGATAAGTTCTTTT
This sequence comes from Flavobacteriaceae bacterium, assembly GCA_013333875.2. Lineage (GTDB taxonomy): Bacteria > Bacteroidota > Bacteroidia > Flavobacteriales > Weeksellaceae > JABCPE02. Next base: position 5,062 of record JABCOA020000112.1, read on the forward strand.
TGGATTTCTGTATTTCAGCCCTTTACATTTATACTACCGGGTTCAGCCAGATGCTGCTCAATAATTTTCTCAGCCAAAAATGGGACTGGATATCACAGACCTATGAGCGTGTGACTTTTGGAATTATTTTCACTATTTTGGTGAGTGTGGCGAGTGTGCTTTTGTGCAACTACATCAATTTCATTTTGATACAAAAAATGCCCATTGAGGTTTTTTGGACAGAGAAAATGTGGTGGATACATATTTTTAATATCCTTATTTCTCTGGGAGTTTCCGCCTTCCTTCATGCGAGAAGCTTCATGATAGAATGGAAAAAATCTACAATGACGCAGGTGGTGGAGCAGAAAATCATTGCAACTTCGGCGAATGTCCGTTTTGAAAGCCTCAAAAACCAGCTTGACCCGCATTTTCTTTTCAATTCGCTGAATGTGCTGAGTTCCCTGATTGATGAAAACCCGCACAAAGCGCAGGAATTCACCGCATCAATGTCCAAAATCTACCGATATATTTTGGATAAAAAAGACCAAGAATTAGTAAGTGTAGAGGAAGAATTGAACTTTGCGGAGACCTACTGCGAGATGCTCACGACTCGTTTTGAAGACAGCGTTTCTTTTCATTTTGAAATAGAACCAGAGGTCAAAAAAACCTTCATCGTGCCGCTTTCGTTACAGCTTCTTTTGGAAAACTGCATCAAACATAATTTCGCTACAGAACAAAAGCCTCTGAAAATCAGAGTGTATTCCGAAAACCAATATTTAATCGTAGAAAACAATCTGCAACCACGAAATTCCATTCACCAGCCTTCTGGAATTGGCTTAAACAATATTTTGGCTCGGTATAATTTAATTACAAACAAAAAAGTATTTATAGAAAAAACAGAAAATCATTTCAGTGTAAAAATCCCTATTTTATTAACTTCAAAAATCAAAATTATGCAAACAACTAACGAAAATCCGGCTTATGACAGAGCTTACAAAAGAATGAAAGAAATCAAATCTTTCTACATGCACCTCATCACCTACTTGGTTATGAACACTTTCTTTATCTGTCTTAATTTGTATCACAATCCTAACCATCTTTGGTTCTGGTGGCCGCTTTTAGGCTGGGGCTTCGGGGTGGTGATGAATGGACTGAGCGTATTCTCTCCTTTTGGG
>JABCOA020000113.1 GCA_013333875.2 Flavobacteriaceae bacterium
GTTCTTCAAAAAATCTTTTGGCATGCTTATTGATTCATTAAAAATGTTTTTAATTTAAATTTTATTTTACCATTATGAAAAAAATGATTTTGCCTGTTTTATTAACAGGGCTTTTCGCAGTGAGCTGTTCAAAAAAAGAAGAAGCTAAAACTGAAACTCCACAAGCTGTAGAAGCTGACAGCGCTCAGCAAGCTCAACCAGAGGAAGCTGCTAAAGCAGAAGCTCCTAAGAAGCATGTAGGTGAGTTCTCTGGAAAACTTCCATCTGCTGACGGTCCTGGTATCGAAATGAAATTAACTCTAAACGAAGATGGTTCTTTCCTTTTGGATGAAACTTATTTAGAGAAAAAAGATGGTCAGTTCAACGCTAAAGGTTCTTACGAAGTAAGCGCTGATGGTGCTTTCGTTACTCTTAAAGAAGAAGGAAATGATAAACCAAGAGTTTTCTTAGTAGAAGAAGATGCTGCTTACCTTGTTGAAAAAGTAGGTGATGCTAAAAAGCCTGAATACAAATTGGCTAAAAAATAAGCTAACACTATCTTAAACCAAAAAGAAAAGTCGGAGCTCTCTCCGACTTTTCACTTTTAATATTTTTCTGATTTATTAGCTCAGACCGCTGATATTTCCCTCTGCATCTATGGTCATTCCTTCTGCCATAGGAACTTCTGGAAGCCCTGGCATACGCATAATATCGCCCAAAATAGGAATCACAAAACCAGCTCCAGCCGCGAACTCAAAACCTCTCACTGTGACATCAAAACCTGTAGGTCTTCCTATTTTTTTCTCATCATCACTCAGTGATTTCTGCGTTTTTGCTATACATACAGGCAGTTTATCAAAGCCGAGATCTTTTATAATTTTAAGATCTGCTTTTGCTTTCGGTGAATAGACCACGCCTTCCGCTCCGTATATTTTCTTTGCTACAGCCTCTATTTTAGCCTCTATGCTTTCTTCTAATGGATACAGGAATTTGAAATCAGACTGCTGTTCCGTTGCCTCCACTACTGTTTTCGCTAAATCTCTCATTCCCTCTCCGCCGTGCATAAATTCATCTGCCAAAACAGCATGAACTCCCAGTTTAGCGCATTCATCTTTCAAAAACTTGATTTCTTCCTCTGAATCCGTAGCAAAATGGTTAATCGCTACCACAGGCTTAAATCCGTAATTCTGAGCGTTTTCTATATGCTTACAAAGATTTCCAAAACCTTTTTTCAAGTATTCTAAATTCGGGCTTCCATACTCATCTTTTTTCGCTCCACCATGGTATCTCAGCGCCCTGATAGTCGCTACTATCACATACGCATCAGGTTTTAATCCTGCGTATCTGCATTTAATATCAATGAATTTTTCTGCGCCCAAATCTCCACCAAAACCAGCTTCCGTAACGACATAATCACCGAGAGAAAGCCCCATTTTAGTAGCGATAATGGTATTTGTCCCCTGTGCAATATTCGCAAAAGGGCCACCGTGAAGAATGGCAGGATTTCCCTCCAAAGTCTGAACCAAATTAGGCTTAATGGCATCTTTCAGCAGGATTGCCATTGCGTTTTCTGCCTTTAAATCTCTTGCAAAAACAGGCTTTTTATCATAAGTATAGCCCACAAAGATATTTCCTAAACGCTGTTTCAGGTCTTCAAAATCTTGGCTCAGACAGAGAATTGCCATCACCTCGGATGCAGGTGTGATATTGAATCCTTCTTCCCTTACTACGCCGTTTTTATCGCCCATTCCTATGACTATCTGGCGTAGAGCTCGGTCGTTCATATCCATCACTCGCTTCCAGACAATGGTTTTTGGGTCTATATTTAGATTGTGTTTTTTACTTTGTAAGTTATTGTCTATCAACGCAGAAAGGAGGTTATTTGCCTTTTCCACAGCCGAAAAATCTCCTGTAAAATGCAGGTTGATATCCGCCATTGGGATAACTTGGGCATATCCTCCCCCAGCGGCACCGCCTTTGCTCCCGAAAACAGGCCCTAAACTAGGCTCACGAAGCACCAAAACTGCTTTTTTACCAATTTTATTCAGTCCATCACAAAGCCCCACCGAAACAGTGGTCTTCCCCTCTCCTGCTGGTGTGGGATTGATAGCTGTCACTAAAATCAATTTTGATTTTTTAATTTTTTCTTCATCGATGTATTTTAGAGGGATTTTGGCTTTGTGTCTGCCATAGTATTCTAAATCTTCCTCCTCAATAGCAATTTTGTCTGCGATTTCTCTAATGGGTCTGATGTCCGCACTTTGTGCAATCTGTATGTCTGTTTTCACAATAGTTTTGTTTCCTACAAATCTATAAAAATTTGATTTAAAATTAAAAAAAATTTATAGCGAATTAAAATATTAAAATCCCTAAATTTGTAGGCTATCTATTTTGAAGAATTTTTGTATTTTCGCCAAATATTTTTGAATTCACTATGTCTTTACAAATTACTAATCTAACTAAAAAATTCGGTGAACAAACAGCACTGAATAACATCAACCTCAACATTGAAAAAAACGAAATCGTGGGACTTCTTGGGCCAAACGGAGCAGGGAAATCCACGCTGATGAAATCCATCACAGGTGTAGTGAAAATAGATGAGGGCGAGATTTTGTTCAACGACAAAGACATCACTCAATATCCGATAGAAAGCAAGAAAAACATCGGTTTTCTGCCAGAAAACAATCCGCTTTACCAAGAGATGTTCGTAAAGGAATATCTGAATTTCGTGGCTGATATCCACAAGATACCAAGCGAAAGAATAGATGAAGTCATCGAGCTGGTAGGCATCACTCCCGAAAAATCCAAAAAGATTTCCCAGCTCTCCAAAGGGTATAAACAGAGAGTGGGACTGGCACAGGCGATTCTCCACCAGCCAGATTTACTTATCTTGGACGAGCCTACGAACGGACTAGACCCTAACCAAATCATAGAAATCCGAAATGTGATAAAAGAAATCGGTAAGGAGAAAACCATCATCCTTTCCACGCACATCATGCAGGAAGTGGAGGCGCTCTGCTCTCGTGTCATCCTCATCCACAAGGGAAACATCCTGCAAGACACCTCTATAGGGGAGTTCAAAGGGCGATACAGCAATCTGGAAGAAGCATTCCAGAGCTATACTAACGGATAATTTTTTTCATTTTTTATTGTAAAATAGCTTGTCAATATTAGGGACAGGCTATTTTTGTTTCTAAAATCAATCTCCTTTGATTTCATAGAGTTCAGAATTTTTTGTAAATTTCCAATGTCTTTTTTATTTACTTTATAAAAAATCATAAAATCATGGGACATTCACACGAAGGACACTGCCACCACCATAGCGTGAGCAGTCTGGAAAATATCAATAGAGCGTTTTATATCGGTATCGGTCTGAATCTGCTCTACACCGCGGTAGAATTTGCGGTCGGTTTTAAAATCAATTCTTTGGCTTTAATCTCTGATGCGAGCCACAATCTGAGCGATGTTGCCAGTTTGGGAATTTCACTGGTCGGCATCATTCTTGCCCAGAAAGCCAGCACACACAACCTGACTTACGGCTACAAAAAAGCCTCAATATTGGCTTCGCTCATCAATGCTATTCTGCTGGTGTTCATTGTCTTTAAAATCATCATAGAAGCTGTGGAACGGCTGAATACGCCGCCACAAATGGAGAGCAGCGGCATCATTATCACTGCTGCGATAGGCGTGGTTATCAATGCTGTTTCGGCGTTTCTTTTTTATAAAGGACAAAAACACGATATCAACATCAAGGGGGCTTTTCTGCACCTGATGGTAGATGCTTTGGTTTCGGTGGGCGTGATTATCTCTGGGGTGATTATCTATTTCACAGGCTGGAATCTGGCGGATGTGGTTATAAGTTTCATCATCGCTGTGGTGATTTTGATTTCTACTTGGGGACTTTTGACAGAAAGCATTAAACTCAGCCTAAACGGCGTGCCAGAGGGCATCAATCCTAATGAAATCCAAAAGCTGATAGAGGAAATCCCTGCCGTAGAACAGACCCACCACCTCCATATATGGGCAATGAGCAGCTCCGAAAACGCCCTGACCGTCCATCTGGTGGTAAATGAGGGAATAAGTTTCCAAGAAATGGAGCAAATAAAAAAGGAACTCCGCCACAAGCTGGAACATCACAACATCCAGCATTCTACCTTTGAAATAGAAAGCTCTGACTGTAAATGCGACCAAGAGTTTTGTAAGTAACAAAAACAGCCGCTCACATCGGAACGGCTATTTTTATTTGTAATTATTGTTTGTTTTGATATAAAATTTTATTCAATCGGATGATGAAATCCACATTCCTTACTCCTGGGGTCACATCTTCCAGATCTATTTTATATACCTGATTATTCCTCACTGCATTGGTGTTTTTCAAGACAGGATCGGTTTTGAAGAAGTTGATTTTCTCCTCTATCGGCTCTGGGCGGGACTGAATGTCTATGATGAAAATAGCATCTGGATTTCGCTCTAAAACACTCTCAGGCGTCACGAACTCAAATCTTTTATCCAAATCTGCATAGATATTTATCCCATGGGCTTTATTGACAAGGTCTGTCGCCAAAGCACTAAAAGCCGCCACTCCTCCTTTATACGAAAGTATCAGAACCTTCTTCTTTTCGCCATCTTTTGGAACTACTAAATCCTTTTGGGCTTCATTATATTTGTTTTTCAGCTTAGTGACAAGTGCTTCGGCTCTGTCTGGAACATTAAAAATTTTACCCAATAGAATAATATCATCATAGACATCATCCAGTGTAGGATTTTGGATATCATCCAAACTTCTAAGGTTATAAGGCGCTATTCCCAATTTCATCAAATCTTCTGGTGAGCCCGCCGTTTCTTCATTAATATTTCCTGCCGCAAAGTCTGGCTTTGCAAGTAAGAAAGCCTCTTTATTCATCCTAAAACCGTGACCTTTCAGTTTCTGAGGCACCTTTTCATAGGCTTCTCTATACTCAGGAAGAAGCTCTCCCTCTGTACTTCCTATGATAATTCTGTCCTCCAATCCCAATGCGAGAAGAATCTCCGTAGTATATGGATTAAACAGCGCTGCTCTCTGAGGCGGTGTCGTGATGACTACGGGAACATCCCTGTCAGCATCTTTATAAATGTATTCTACTCTATTTTCTTGTTTGGTATCAGCCTTTGCTGCGGCATCTTTTTTTTCTGAACAAGACAGCACCGCTACGGCAGTCAAAGCCAAAAACAATTGTTTTTTCATGAAACTATATTTTAAAATTATTAGAAACTGTATTTTACATTAAACATCACATTTCTAGGCGTTCCAGGGAATAGTCTTGTGTAGTCAAACGCCCCGCCCCAGTATGTTTTGTTAAATAAATTTCCTACATTCACAGCCAGCTGCATTTTGTTTAATTTATAATAAACTGCTGCATCTACCACTACATAAGAAGGAATAGATAGAGTCCTGTCTGCCCATGCTATTCTATCTCCTACATAGTTTCCTCCTAATCCTATTCCGAAATTTTTCAGCGCTCCTTCCTCGAAATTATATCTTGTCCATAAGTTAAAGCTGTGTTTAGGCGTGTTTCCACTTCTGTATCTTTCACCATTTTCTGTCATATGAGCATCGATGAAAGAATATCCAGCATTAACCTGCCAGTTTGGTAAAATTCTACCAATGACCTCCATCTCTATCCCTTGAGAACGCTGATCACCTCCTTCTATCTTTAATGCATCATTATCATTAGGATCATCCATCAATACATTTTGCTGATGAATATTAAAATAAGCAATGTTTGCATTCAGTTTTCCATCCAGCCATTCTGTTTTCAGTCCTCCTTCCAGCATTTTAGATGTCATCGGCGAGAATGGACCTCCATAAGCTGTAGTTCCTAAATAAGCATTGGTCTGCACCTCAAATCCTTCTATATATGATGCATATACATTCATGTTTTTAGTCGCCTCATAGATAACGCCTAATCTCTTCAGCAGTTTGTGCTGTTTTGTGGCAGCTTCATTTTTAAGTTTATAATTCGTTTTATCTAAATACCATTCTTGTCTGATACCGAAATTAACGATAAATTTTCCATAACTCATTTGATTCATTAAATAAGCTCCATTGGTCATAAAATACAAAGGAGTTATTTCTAATCTTTGGAAAACATAATCATTCAGATTCGCTACATAGTATTTAGGATTTTGTAAATCAAAATGAGGTACATTTGGCACAGGGTTCCCATTAGCATCGGTTACATAATCACTAGCCTTAGTTTTGTCAAACTTATTGGCAACTTTTCCGTTTGTCAATCTGTATCCTCTCGCTCTATTCCATCCTCCATTTCTACTCACTTCAAAAGCGCTCAGGTCATACCCTGCAACCATTTTGTTTTTCAGGTTTCCGATATTAAAATCAAAATTAAAATATGCGCTAAAGTTATCCGAGTATGTCTTTTGTCTTCTTTGAGAAACCTGCATTTCTACCAAAGTAGGTATAGCCTTCCCTGTAATATCTTGAGCAAATTTATTAGCCGTTCTATGCTCTAGTAAATCTTCATCCCAGATATGTTTCATATAGGACATATTGAGCCCCACTTTATCTGAGAACTTATGCGAAAGGCTACTCATCACCGTGAAATTCAGGTTTTTATTGTAGTCATTAGAAGCTCCTATGGCAAAGCTTATAGGTGTGGTATGCAGATTGGCGCTTTGTCCTTTCTTTACCCCAAAAATAGGCTGTCCTCGGTCTAGTTTAGTATCAGTATTAGTCAATACCAATTCTAAATTTACTCTTGTTTTTTCATTAGGGATATAGCTGATCGTAGGCGCTATCATATAAGACTTACTTCCTTGTAAATCCCTGAAACTCTGTGAGTTTTCATACCCTAAATTCAAACGATATAGTAAAGTTTTTGATTTTTCTAACGGCCCCGTAAAATCCAAAGTGCTTCTCACTGTTCCATAGCTTCCTATCGTAAGGTCTACTTCTTTTCTGGCAACACTCAAAGGTTTTTTAGTCACCATGTTGATAGTTCCCCCTGCATTAGCACTCGCAAAAGTGATACTCGCAGGACCTTTGATAACTTCTATTCTCTCCAAGTTAATCGTCATCGGCGGTGAAATATAGCTCACAAAAGCTGTCATCCCATTGATTAGCCTGTTATTATCTCTGTTTCCCCATCCTTGGGTAACCCCTCTAATCGCATAGTGGCTGTAATAACTGGTGGCATTCACCCCTGTCACATTCTTCAGCGCATCTCCTATCATAAATACCTGTCTATCAGACAAAAGCTCCTTGGTAACGGTAGAGATTGACTGTGCCACTTCCATATTTTTAAGGGCAATTTTAGAAGAAGAGAAAGAGTAATCACTATTATAGTCTTTTCTAGCTCTACCTACTATCTCTACTGTTTGTAGTAAATGTTCTTTGCCTTCTCCTTGATTATCTTTTGGTTTAGGATTAGTAGGATCTTCCTGTTCTGGATTATTTTCAGCTAATTTTTCGTCCTTTATTTCTTGTTTAGGTTCTTCAGGTGTATTATCTACCTTATTTTCATGTATAATGATATCTCCTAGGTCTATTGTCTCACTATCTGTTATCATTATATTTCTATCCGATAGAATATTCGTATTTTCTACTACTTGTAGTGTATAATTTCCTCCTTCTGGAAGAAGTATACTAAACGCACCTTTTTCATCAACTGGATAAACCAATTCCTTTCCTTCCTTTTTCACCAACACTTTCAATGCTGAAACAGAAGGTGTTTCCTGCACTATTCTTCCTTTAATGGTCTGGCTATAAGCCATTGCGGAAAACAATAAACTTGAAATCAATAATACTTTTTTATTCATAACATGATATTTTTGCTAACTTTTCTTAAAAAATTCGCACAAAAGTAACATATTTTTTCTAATTAGTATTATTTAAAATCATGAAAAATATCATTATTTTATAAAAAAATAACACTCCTAAAAATTTTTAGAAGTGTTATTTGGTATGGTTTTATATTTTCCTACGCATCTATATTAGCATAGACTGCGTTCTTTTCTATAAATTCTCTTCTTGGCGGAACTTCATCTCCCATCAGCATAGAGAAAATTCGGTCAGCTTCTCCTGCATTTTCTATAGTCACCTGTTTTAGAATTCTATTTTCTGGGTTAAGTGTAGTTTCCCAAAGCTGCTCTGCATTCATCTCCCCAAGACCTTTGTATCTCTGGATTTCCACGCCTCTGCCATCTGCAGAAAGTTCTTTGGTAAGCTCCTCTCTCTCCTTGTCATTCCATGCGTAGAGTTTTTTATTTCCTCTCTTCAGAAGATATAGCGGCGGTGATGCGATGTATACATACCCATTCTCTATCAGCTCCTTCATGTAACGGAAGAAGAATGTAAGAATAAGCGTAGAAATATGTGAACCATCTATATCGGCATCGGTCATAATTACTATTTTATGGTATCTCAGTTTAGACAAGTTCAGTGCTTTGCTGTCCTCCTCTGTCCCTACAGAAACCCCAAGTGCCGTATAAATATTTTTAATCTCATCATTATCATAAACCTTGTGAAGCATAGATTTTTCCACATTTAGAATCTTACCTCTCAGCGGTAAAATCGCTTGGAAATTTCTATCTCTTCCTCCTTTGGCTGTTCCTCCCGCAGAGTCTCCCTCTACTAGAAAAATTTCGCTTATAGATGGGTCTTTAGATGAACAGTCGGCTAATTTCCCTGGCAGACCAGAGCCTCCCAATGGCGATTTTCTCTGCACCATTTCACGGGCTTTCTTCGCTGCCTGACGAGCTTTCGCCGCTAAAACTACTTTTTGTACAATCTGCTTGGCTTCGTTTGGATTTTCTTCAAGGAAGTTAGAGAGCATTTCTCCCACTATCTTATCCACTGCACCAGAAACTTCAGAGTTCCCAAGTTTAGTCTTAGTCTGTCCCTCAAACTGAGGCTCCATTACTTTCACGGAAATCACCGCTGTAAGCCCCTCACGGAAGTCATCTCCTGTAACTTCCACTTTCTCTTTTTGTGGAATACCTAGTTCATCAGCATATTTTTTGAGCGTTCTAGTCAAAGCTCTTCTAAAACCAGCCAAATGAGTTCCTCCCTCATGTGTGTTGATATTATTTACATAAGAATGCAGGTTTTCGTTAAACGAAGTATTATATCTCATCGCTACTTCCACAGGGATATCATCGCGCTCTCCTTCCATGAAGATAACATCCATGATCCCCTCTCTGTTCCCATCAATGAACTCTACAAATTCCTTCAGTCCTCCTTCGGAATAAAAAGTTTCGCTTTTAAATTCTCCGTTTTCCTCTTTTACTCTTTCATCTGTAAGAGTGATGGTAATTCCTTTATTAAGAAAAGCCAACTCGCGAAGACGAGCCGCCAAAGTATCATAATTATAAACTAATTCATTAAAAATAGATTCATCTGGCTGGAAAAACACCTCTGTCCCAGTAATTTCTGAAGTACCGATTTCCTGAACATTCCCAAGAGCTTTACCTTGTGAATATTTCTGCTGGTAGATTTTACCATCTCTCTGAACAGTAGCTATCAACGATGTAGAAAGCGCATTCACACACGAAACACCTACACCATGAAGCCCCCCAGAAACCTTGTAAGAATCTTTATCAAACTTACCTCCTGCCCCTATTTTGGTCATTACCACCTCTAGAGCAGATTTTTGTTCTTTTTCGTGGAAATCCACTGGAATACCTCGCCCATTATCTCTTACAGAAATACCATTTCCTTGATGAATAGTCACCGAAATAGTATCACAATATCCTGCTAAAGCCTCATCTATAGAGTTATCTACCACCTCATAAACCAAGTGATGAAGCCCTCTAACCCCCACATCTCCAATGTACATTGACGGTCTGAGACGCACATGCTCTATACCTTCCAATGCTTGAATACTACTCGCTGTATACTGTTTTTCGCTCATGTATTTTCAAAAATTTAGTGAATTACAAAGATACATATTTTTTTGATAAAAATCAGTGTTTTTTGAACGAGAAATAAATTTTATATTTGGGAAATTTTATAAAAAATGAAAAAAAGCAACAATCTCTTGCTTCAAATACTGATTGCTATTATTTTAGGAATAATTTTTGGAAAATATGTAAATCAAGAATTTTTAAAAGTTTTTCTTACTTTCAATGGGCTATTTAGTCAGTTTCTTGGGTTCTGTATCCCTTTGATTATCATAGGACTGATAGTCCCATCGATAGGAAAACTGGGCGGAACAGCCAGTAAAATAGTGCTTGTAACGGCAGGATTGGCTTATTTATCTACGCTTTTAGCGGGTTTTGTTTCCTACGGTGTGAGTATCAGCACTTTCCCAAGTATTTTAGAAGGGCAGTCGCTGAGTGATGTCTCAAAAACTACTGAAATCAAGCCTTATTTTTCGCTGAGCATTCCTCCTATGTTTGATGTGATGACAGCGCTGGTTTTGGCCTTTATGGTAGGAATAGGAATTTCTAAAATACACAATTCTAAATTGTTACAGGTTTTTGAAGAGTTTGAAATCATCATCTCTAATGTGATTGCCCGCATTCTTATTCCGCTGCTTCCATTGTATATTTTTGGAATCTTTTTAGGAATGGCTCATACGGGCGAAGTTTTCACGATTGTTTCTATTTTCATTAAAATTATCGCCATTATTTTTGGGCTTCATATTTTGTTTTTGATATTTTTATTTACCATCGCTGGAATCATCGGAAGGAAAAATCCTTTTAAAATGTTAGTAAACATGATACCCGCCTATATCACGGCTCTGGGAACACAGTCTTCGGCGGCTACCATTCCTGTTTCCTTACAGCAGACTATCAAAAACGGCGTTTCGGAAAAGGTAGCAAAACTGGTTATTCCTCTTTGTGCGACAATACATTTATCTGGAAGTGCCCTGAAAATAGTAGCCTGCACCATTGCTCTGATGGTAGTACAGCAGATGCCGATTGATTTCTTAGATTACGCAGGATTTATTTTTATGCTTGGCATTGCTATGGTGGCTGCGCCTGGAGTCCCTGGTGGTGCTATTATGGCGGCTATCGGGATTATCGGTTCTATGCTTGGATTTGATGAAAAAAGCCAAGCGCTGATGATTTCGCTCTACATTGCTATGGACAGCTTCGGAACGGCTGGAAATGTCACAGGAGACTGCGCAATAGCCGTGATTACGGATACCATTTTGGGTGAAAAACAGAAAACTAACGACTAAATGAAAGAAAAGTTTTTACAAACTCTTTGGGAAAACAAGGTTTTTAATCCGCTCTTATTCAAGGATACGGATGGAAATCCTATCGAAATCCTAGATTTTGGAAAACTAAATAGTAATGCTGGTCCTGATTTTCATTCGGTAAAAATAAAAACACAAGGCATCACATTCTTTGGAAATGCTGAATTCCATGTAAAATCTTCCGACTGGCTTCTACACAAACATTCGAAACAAAAAGATTATCAGTCCATTATCCTTCATATCGTTTTTGAGCACGACCAAGAAATTTCGGAACTGAAAGAAAGAAACATTCCTACGCTGGAACTGAAAAACTATATTGAAAACTCTAATTTTCAGTACTATAACTTTGATAAAGAAAAGAATTTTATTCCTTGCGAAGATATTTTCAGCATCAAAAAAATCCCAAATGATTTCTCCGAGGAAATCATTTTGCAAAAATTAGAGGAAAAAGACAAAGAAATCAAACAGCAGTTACTGGTTACAAAAAACGACTACGAAGCGGTTTTATTCCAGAGAATAGCCTACTCTTTCGGGCTGAAAGTAAATTCGGAAACTTTTCTCCAAATTGCGCAAAACATTGATTTTAAAATCATTAAAAAAGTTTCTCAAAATCCTTTTCAGTTGGAAAGCCTCTTATTTGGAAAAGCAGATTTACTAAATAATACGGAAAAAGACAACCAAAAATGGCTGAAAGAATTTGAGTTTTTAAAGGCAAAATTTGGAATAAACGACATCGTTTTTCCTGCTAAATTTATGCGGATGATGCCCGTTTCGTTCCCTACTATAAGGCTTTCGCAGCTGGCTCAGCTGTATTTTCTGCATCAGAATTTATTTTCAAAAATCATCAATGCAAAAAGCGTGGAAGAGTTGAAAGAGTTATTCAAAGACATAAAAACCTCGGAATACTGGGAAAATCACTATGTTTTCGGAAAGGAAAGCGAAACTAAAACTAAAAAACTTTCAGATGATTTTATAGAAATTATTTTGCTGAATGCCATCCTTCCTGTGATTTATTCCTATCACAAGGAAAAGACTGGTAATCAGAAAATTATATTTAATTTTTACCAAAATCTAAAACCTGAGAAAAACTCCATTATTAAACAATGGAAAAATTTAGGTGCGAAGATAAAATCCGCCCTAGATTCGCAAGCATTCTTATATTTATACAAAAACTGGTGCAGTCAGAAAAGATGTTTAGAATGCTGTCAGACACAATTTTAATTTAATTTTAAACAAAATGATTTTTACTCTAAACGACATACAGATACAACCCGCAAAAGGAGAAGAACACGGACATATTTTCTCCTCATACTGCGCATCTTTCCCTACTGATGAGCGGAGAGATGAGGAGCAGTTTTATAAACTTTTAGAAAATAACCACAGTAAGATTTTGTCCATTTTCAAAGGAGAAAATCTCGCTGGATACCTTATCGTATGGGAGTTTTCAGAGTTTACATTTATAGAGCATTTTGAGATTTTTGAGGCTCTTCGTGGCGCTAATTTAGGCTCTACGATCCTGTCTATTTTGACTGAAAACCTCGTAAACATCGTGCTAGAAACCGAACCCAAAGAGCTGAGCGACATAGCTGAGCGAAGAGTAGGTTTTTACCAAAAAAATGGTTTCTCTGTTTTGGACAAGAGCTATATCCAGCCGAGCTACAGCCAAGATAAAAACCCGCTGAACCTTTGGCTGATGGGAACTTTTGAGCCTAATAATCTGACTCAGACCATTGCAGAAATTCATAAAATCGTATATCAAAATTAAGTCTAACCCAATAAAATAATCACTCATGAACCTCAAATCTAAAATCGGAAATTACACCTTCGAAAATCCACTGATGAACGCCTCTGGATGCTGGTGCGAATCGGAAGAAAAACTAAATGAACTTCACCTCTCTGACTGCGGAAGTTTCGTAACCAAAAGTGCCACAGCGAAATACCGCGAAGGAAATCCATCGCCGCGATATGTGGAAGTTCCACTAGGGACTATCAACTCCATGGGACTGCCTAATGAAGGGCTGGACTACTATCTCGACTATGCCCTAAAATTCCAAGAAAAGCACGAACAAACCATCTTCCTCTCCGTGGCAGGAATGTCTTTTGAGGAAAATATGGAAATGCTGAAAAAAGTAAATTCATCTGATTTTAAAGGCATTATAGAGCTTAACCTCTCTTGTCCTAATGTCCCTGGGAAACCTCAAACAGGCTATGATTTTGAGGCTACGGAGCGAATTTTACAAGAAGTTTTTACTTTCATCAAAAAACCTTTGGGCGTAAAACTTCCGCCTTATTTTGATATGGCTCATTTTGACAAAATTGCAGAAGTACTGAATAAATTTCCGCTCCACTATGTGAATTGTATCAACTCCATCGGAAACGGGCTCTATATCGACACTGAAAAAGAAGAAGTCGTTATCAAACCAAAGGATGGATTTGGCGGAATCGGCGGTGAATACATCAAACCTACCGCTCTGGCTAATGTCCGCGCGATGTACACCAGACTAAACAAAAACATCCAAGTCATCGGCTGCGGCGGCGTTCTCACAGGGCAGGATGTCTTTGAGCATATTCTCTGTGGAGCAAGTATGGTTCAGGTGGGCTCTCAGCTGATGAAAGAAAATCCATCTATATTCGGGCGACTTCTATCTGAATTAAAAGAAATTATGTCCCAAAAAGGCTACCAATCCATAGATGATTTCAAAGGTAAATTAAAATCCTTGTAGTTCATCTGCATGGTTTTTAGTATTTTTGAAAAAAATTTAAATCTTTTCAATGACAAAATTAAGTGTAAATATCAATAAAATAGCGACCCTCCGAAATTCCAGAGGAGGGCTGCTTCCCAGCGTAACGGAAGCCGCAGTGAAAATTCAGGAGTTTGGTGCAGATGGCATCACCATCCACCCAAGACCAGACCAACGCCACATCACAAGACAAGATGTCTATGACCTAAAACCGCTGGTGCATACGGAATTCAACATCGAAGGCAATCCACACCGCCCATTCATAGATATGGTTTTGGAAATCAAACCTACACAGGTGACTTTGGTTCCTGATGCAGATAATGCCATCACTTCCAATGCTGGCTGGGACACTAAAACCCATCTGTATTTCCTGACAGACATTATATCGGAGTTTAAACGAGCTGGGATTAGGACTTCTATTTTCCTTGACCCTAAACCAGAGCTTTGTGATTATGCCGCTAAAACGGGAGCTGACCGAATAGAACTATACACAGAGGCCTATGCTTCTGGATACAAAGCCAATAAAGAGGCGGCTATCAAACCTTATTTAGAAACGGCTATCCGTGCAAGTGAGCTGGGGCTGGGCATCAATGCTGGGCATGATTTAAGCCTTGAAAATCTACGATATTTTGCAGAAACTATCCCAAATCTCTTGGAAGTGTCCATAGGGCATGCACTCATCAGCGAGGCTCTATACATGGGCATGGAAAACACAGTTCAGGCTTACCAAAAAAGATTAGAAATCGACAAATAATTTTTTTCTTACATGAGAAAGAAAAGAGAATTTCACTCTTCAGAATTGGTAAAAAGTTTGGCCAAAATCTATGGTTTTGATGAGATTTTGGTTTCATTTAAAATAAAAGACTTTCTCCGAGAATACTTGGACGAAAGTCTTTTTAATGAAATAGAACAAGTTCGGCTAAACAAAGGGGTTCTCAGCCTAAAAATAAAATCTCCTTTACTAAAAAACGATTTCCAAATGCGAAAATCGTTCTATGTCAATAAAATTTCTTCTGAATTGGGAATAGAAATCACCCAAATCATCATTCTATAACTACTCTTGTAGGCGGATGTGGTTCATCTGTCTCATTATCCAGCTGTGCTTTCTTTTCAGTGCTGGCGTTGGATTTTTTGGGTCGTATTTTTTGGGATTCGGGAGAACCGCTGCTATCCACGCCGCCTCGCTTTTGGTAAGATTTTTAGCCGATTTCTTAAAATAATACCGCGAAGCCGCCTCCACACCGAAGACTCCCTGTCCCATTTCTATGGAATTGAGATACCTCTCCATGATGATTTTCTTATTCCAAACCTTTTCAATCACGAAAGTAAAAACCGTTTCCAAGCCTTTTCTAAACCAGCTTCTATTATTCCAAAGGAAAACATTTTTAGCTGTCTGCTGGGAAATCGTGCTTCCGCCTTGTATTCGTTTTCCTTTTTCATTATTCTCCATGGCTCTCTCAATAGCTTTAAAATCAAAACCATCGTGTTTATAATAGTTTTGGTCTTCTGATGCTATGACCGCTATTTTCACATAATCCCCCATTTCATCATAGGAAACATACTCGCGGTCTAATTTCTGATATTGAAACAAACCGCCGAGCTGTGTCCATGTGATGATGGGATTAAAAAACCTGCCCCAAACCACCGCTAAAAGGTAAAATATTAAAATAAAATAAATTATTTTCTTCAAATATTTCAGCATCAAAAACCTATTTTTTTATTTTCTTTTGTAGTGTCTTTCAGTGATTTTTCATCCATATTCGTAAGTTCCGCCAGAGAACGAGGCTCATCTACAGTAATGTCCTTGCCTATTGATTTCAGGTAAGCATTACATTTTTCTACGGTCAGCTCTCGGAATTTATACTCCGCTATCAGCCTTCCTTTTCTCAGCAGGGCAGAATCTATTTTGGATATA
>JABCOA020000114.1 GCA_013333875.2 Flavobacteriaceae bacterium
CTAAAACAAAATTACTCATTTCATCATTACATACAAGAGAGATGGCGTAAGGCTCATTTCTATTTAAAACCATTTTACTTAAATCGGTAAAAATAGCATCGCTCAATATATTGACTATATTTTCCATAATAATTTCCTTAACCAAAAACATTTTCCCTATTTGTTGTAGAGCTTTTTCTTTTAAAAATGCCCACTATTACTATAAATAGTTAGAATAATTTTTAGGAATTTCTATTTTCAAAAAATCTAAAAAATTTTCTGCATATAAACCATGTTCTCCTGTAGATAAATCAAAGCAATAAACCTCTTCAGCTGCCTTATTATTTATGATTTTAAAATAAAAAAATCCTATATCATTAGCTTCTAGGAAGAAAAGTTTGTCATGATTATTTTTATCATAATTAACATTCCAGCTATAAGTATAGAAAATATCCTGATCTGCTTCATCTCTATACTCAGGCGGAAATACTGTTTTAGTGGATTCTCCCCATAATGTTATAAAATCGTAATTTTTAATAAACCACCGATAGTATTCTGGCAGTTTCAGATTAAATTCTGACTCTCCAGCTTCAATCCAGCTTTCATCAATTGAAGTATTCCGATTACATATTGAATTTGGCAACTTATCAAGCATTTCTGTTATCTGCTCAATTAATTTAGTCTCCATAAAATTTCTAGTTTTTACATTATTTTAAAGGCGGGAATTCGGTTATGACTGCTCGTTCAGCTTATCAATTTCTACTATTCTAGCCAAAGTCTATTCCATGCTTTTTCAAGGCATCCAAATAAACATTTGCGCCCTTATCTCGTTTAATATAAAGAAGTCGTAACAAAGCAGAAATAAAGTCATCTTGTTTATCATCTTCCTGCTCTTCAAGCAGAATTTTTTCATAGATTTTTTCAAATTCACTTGAATTTAGTTCAAAAAATATAAGGTTTTGCGCTATGTGAGATAATACTATTTTATCCAGCTCATTGTTTAGCAACATTTTATCAAGAAAAAACTCTTTTATTTCATTAGATTTCTGTCTATGCGTTGCTATAAATTTAATTATTTCTACTTGAACAAATTCATCTTCCTCATTATCAAATTCATTCAATAGGAATTTAATAAATTCATCACTTGGATTATTATCATAATCAGACAAAAAATCCATCTTTTCATCTTCATTTTCGCATTTTTTATATGAAATAATATCTTTTTCTAACATTATTCATTACATTTTTTGGTTTTTCCAATAGTTTTGTTTCCAATTTATGAATTAAACCACATTTTCCTATTTATAAAGAATTTTCACTCCAAAACCTAACTTCCCAGCTCGTTGTAAACTTTCATCAAATCCCTGATAATCTGTTCATCAGTGAATTTCTGAACAAAATCAAGTCCTTTTTCTGCTCGGAATCTGCATTCTTCGGGATTATCCCATAACTGTTTGATTTTAAACCGAATATCCTCCACATCCAGCGGATTAACATAAAGAGAATGCTCTCCCCCAGCCTCTGGAAGACAGCTCGTATTGCTCGTAATGACAGGCGTCTCCGAAAACAAAGCCTCTATCACAGGAATACCAAAGCCCTCAAATAAACTTGGATAAATAAAAATCTCCGCCAAACGATAAATTCCCGCCAGCTCTTGCATGGAAACATTCTCCAAAAACAAGGCTTTAACCTTATTTCCTGCTAGTTCCTGTTCTATTTTTTGGAAATATTTTGTCTTCTTTCCTACCACAACCAGCGGAATATCTGTCCCTTGCAGAGCCTTTACCACCGAAAGCAGATTTTTCCACTCTTCTATCGTTCCCACATTTAGCAGAAATCTCTCTGGAAGACCAAATTTTTGTTTTATTTCTTTCAGTTGTTCTTCGGTATATTTTTCCTTAAAAGCCTGATGACAGCCCTGATAAACCACCCTGATTTTTTCTTCTGGAATTTTCAGAAATTCGATAATGTCCCTTTTGGTCTGCTCGGATATCGCGATGACCAAATCTGCCATTTCCGCCGCTTTTTTGAACTTCCAAAAATGGATTTTCCTGTCAAAAAATGAATACAATTCTGGATAGCGCACAAAAATCAAATCGTGTATGGTCACGATTTTTTTTATCGGATTTCCATTCCATTTTAGAGGCAATTCTCCCGAAAGTCCATGGAAAATATTTGCTCCCAAATTCTGTGCATCCACGCCCATTTTAAGCTGTCTTGCGAGCATTCCCTTTGATACGGAAGCATAGGAAACATTAGGAAGTGACAAAATATCCTTCCCTCTTTGGCTTTGTTTTTCGGCTAAAAGGACAAACTCATCTTCTGGCGAATATTTCGCTAAAATCCTTACCAAATCACGAGAATAATTCCCAAGCCCTGAAGTATTGTGAAAAAACCTTTTGGCATCAAATGCTATTTTCATTATTTTTTGCTTTCATTTTGTATTAAATCTCTGTAATGACCTGTTTTCCAACCTTTTTCGTTGATAAATTTCAATAATTCATCAAAGCGCTGTATCATTTCTTCGCCTGAATTTCGCATCACATAAGCTGGAAAATTAAATTCCTTTTGGTGCAAATCAGTGAATTCCCACGGATGAAAATACAAGGCAGCATATTTCGTTGATTTTACGCACTTTGCTAATAAAAATTTATAAATCCACAACGGAAAATTATGAAACGAAAGCCAAAAAAGCGGAATTCTAAACCAGCTCACTGCGGTTGGTATCTGCCACAAGCCGTTTTCATTGAAAAATCGTTTGGAAATATGCAGTTTATTGTATCTCCCAGGTAAAAGAGTCGGATTTACGGAAGAATTATACTCAAAATCAGCTTTTTTCACTTCCTCAGAATCCACTTCGCGCATTCTGGGCATTCGCAGGCCTTTTATTTCTACATTAAACTGATTTTCAAGCGCTTCCTTGGACATTTTCAGATGCTCGTTCTCAAAATCAGAATGATAATAAGTATGAGAAGCCAGCTCGTGTCCCTCTGAAATGAGCCTTTCTATAAGGTCTGGAACCTGCTGTGCAAAAACAACCGTCGAGAAGAAAGTTGCCTTTGCATTATGTTTTTTCAAGATATCCAAAATGGAAATCAATCCTTGCCGAGAAATCGCTATTTGTCTTTGGAAATCAATATCATAGCCATATTCCTTCGGCATATCAAATTCTTCTATATCAAAACTTAGGTAAATCATTTTTGTAATTATTAGTTTCCTCTGTAAGTAGAATAGCCATACGGAGACAATGTAATCGGAATATGGTAATGCTGAGTATCCTTTATCTCAAAAACTACTTCTATAAAAGGGTAAAAAGTTTTTTGTTTCAATCGTTCAAAATAAGGGACAATATGAAAAGTAAGTTTATAGATTCCATTATTATTTTTACCCGATTCCTCTTTCAAAAATTCTTTAATTCTCCCGTTATTATCCGTGTATTTTTCGTCTATCACTACCCAATTTTGATTTTTATCTTGTTTGGACAGGCTGATTTTAACATTTGGAGCGGGTTTTCCTTGTGAAATATCCAAAATATGACTTGACAATTGATATTTTTCTTGCGCCTGAATAAATGAGCTGAAAAACACCAGCGACATTAAAATTATATTTCTCATTTTTATATGTTTTTATTTATAAATTTTCTTCTTGAATGATATAACTTGGTCTTTCTTTGGTTTGTTTAAAGATTTTTCCGATATAAATTCCGATAATTCCTAAAATAATCAACTGCAAACCTCCAAAAAACACGATGGTCATTATCAGAGATGCCCAGCCTGATATTTCAGAGCCATTGATAAAAGCAAAAATCACATAAGGAATGTACAAAACAGATAAACATGAAAAGAAAAAGCCCAAAAGCACCGCAAAATACAAGGGTTTCACACTAAAAGCTGTCACTCCTGCCAAAGCCAAATGAAGCATTTTTTTCATCGTGTATTTGGTCTGTCCTGCAAAACGAGCCTGCGCTGTGTAAGGCAAATATACCTGCTGAAAGCCTACCCAAGGGACTATTCCACGCAGGAAAGGTTCATTTTCGTTCATAGAACGGATAACCTTTACCACCGCTTGGTCTAACAAACGAAAATCTGCCGAACCTTCTTTTATCTCAATATCAGAAAGTAAATTTAGAATTTTATAAAACTGCTGTGATGTTTGCTGTTTTTTCTTCGAAATTTCAGCAGGATAAGTCCGCAGTGTGGCTACTACTTGGTTGCCTTCTTCCCATTTCTGGATAAGTTCAGGAAGGAGAGCAGGCGGATGCTGTAAATCACAATCCATCGATATAACCGCATCACCAAAAGCGTGGTCAAGCCCTGCTTTTACGGCCAGCTGATGCCCAAAATTCCGCGAAAATGAAATATATTTTACATTTTCATCCTCGCTGCTTAGTTTTTTTAGAATTTGAAGGGAATTGTCTGAACTACCATCATTTACATAAATCAAAGAATATGAATATTCTGGCAATTTTTCTGAAAAAACACCCTTAATGGCCTCATACAGCGGAATAATATTTTCGCTTTCGTTATAACATGGAACGATGATATCTATTTTCTTCATGATGCCAAATTTAAAATTAATTATGATTTTAATAATAAAAAGACCAACTCAAAAAGTTAGTCTTTTATATATTTAATAATTTTTTATTATGTATCTATCCTCATTCAAGACTTTTATATGACTACTGTTTATTTTATTGATATCTTGTAGTCTCTTTCTATTTTGTATACTCTCCAGCATATTTTTCCCATCTTTTTTATCATAATCATTTTCAACTAACAAATTAGCATATTTCTCTGCTGCTTCCAAATTATCCAAATAATAATAAATTTTCATCAAATTATAATATGCAGAATAACGAACTTTTCTATTTTTTCTATTATCCTCTGCATATGATTTGATTTGTTTCTCAAAAATCTCAATAGCAGGAACTATATCTTTTGTAACAGATTCAGGAATTGAAAAGTATTCTACTTTACTAAGGGCATCTTTAATGATTTCAAATGCTTTTTGTTGATTTTCATATTCAGGGTGCTTTTTAGAACCTAATAACCAAAGATTTTCTCTAACTTCTACTAAACTTTGCCCATAATCCTTGTTCATATAATCATTTAACCTTTGATAAATGAGCGTTTGCAAATCTGTTTTAAATTTATTTCTCCAAACATCTTGTTGTACTAGAAAATTTTCTCTAGCCATAGTAGAAGAAGAATATTCTAGTGTATTAAAAGTTTCTGAATGTCTCACAGAACCATAGTTTTCTCCATTTAATAGATATCTTTGGGTTGCTTCCATTCTTTGCATTACTCTATAAAAAGTTCTTACAGACTTCACATTACCTTCCTTGTCTTTAATTTCCTCTTGTCTTACAATAACTTCTGGATTAGAATATGTAATTGGATTGTTCAATTTAACATCAAAATTCAGATGAGCATTTCTCTCTTCTCGTTTAAAACTATTTAAATAAAATAGATTTGGGTCAATATCAACACCGATTGTATTATCAGAAACTACTACATTATAAGTTCTGCGTTCTGGCTCTGTATACTTCTGTGGAAGTCTAACATATTTAACATAAAAATAAAAACGATCCAAATCTGTACTCTGAGCGAAAAATAAATTTTGTACTAAAAATAGAGTTAGTAAACTAAATAAAGATTTTAATTTCATATTATTATAATTTATTGAACGCAAAATTAACACTTTCAATTATATTTTCCTAATACTATATTTTTTTTCTTCAAAATTTAAAAAACACATTTCCCAAATGATACTCAGCCAAATAAGTGCTGGCGGAACTGCCCGTAAAGAATACCTAATAATATAAGGTTCTTTCAGCGGCTTGAATATATCCGTCGGAGAAAGTGACGCTAAAATAGCCAAAGATAATAAAATGATTTTCAGGGTTTTATTTTTATTTGGAGTAGAAACAAACCAAATTCCTATTCCTACATAAGCGATGATATAGGTGCTATTTTCTGTCCCTGTGCTGAACAAACAAAGAAATATACTCACCGAAGCTAATAGTAAAAGCCTGAATCTTAAATTTTTATACTGATTTATTCGTAAATAAGGTAATGCAAACAAAACTAATCCTATAGCAAGCACCACCAAATTATTATTATAAATTCCCGTTCGCTGTAAAAATCCTAAAAGGGAAAGATTTTGCAAATTATAATGCGAGGTGTCTAAATTTGACCCGTTTTTCTCCGAAAGAGAAATATACCATTCATAATATTGAGAAATCACATAATCCGTTGAGAAATAAAGCATTGGCAAACAAAATAACAGCCCAAGCCACAGCAGTCCAGACCACACAAAACGCCATTTGTCTTTGGCAAAAAAGAAAAACGCCAGACCTACAATCCCGTAAAGTTTCGTTAAAAGCCCAATAACGATAAACAGCGTAGCCCAGTGGCTTTTCCCTTTTTCAATGAAAACAAACGCACCCAAAAGCAGTGCTATAATGCTGATATTAAACTGTTGCATCGTTGCTGCAGTATATAAATCGTGAGCGGAAATAAATAAAACGCCTATAACCGCGCATTTCGGAAGTGGCAGCTGGCGAACAGCCCAATATAAAAACGCCGAATTAGCTAAAATCCATAATGAACAGCCCAGCCAGTTAGGCAAAACAGCAAAAGGTGCTATAATTCCACTGAAAAATATTCCATAATGATTCATATCAAAATATTCATCTGGATATGAAACATAAAGTGGAAGCTGCTGTATCGTATGCCAGAAAACCCCTTTGAATATCAGATAGTTATTGTGCTTTTCTGGTCGGAAAGCTGTCTGGAGAACAGCCACCAATGACAACCCAAACCACAAAACACCAATAAAACGATAATTCTGAAAGAGCTTTTTTATCATTAAATTCATAAACCTAATAAAATAGTGGCAAATTTATAGTATTTCTGTCCATTTTTCTAAAATCTTTCCTTTTTTCCATTTTTGTGATTCTTGATAAGATGTTGTTATCATATCTGATAGTTTTTCAGGGCTTTTGAGAACTGATTCAAGTTTCTCTCTGAATAAATTCTTATCATGCATTGGTATAAGAAAACCATTGTTTTCGTTAATAATATCCGAAGGGCCGTGGTTGCAGTTATAAGAAATTAGAATGTTGGAGCTGAACATAGCTTCTATTAATACAGTAGGTAATCCTTCTTTTAAGGATGTAAGCACAAAGATTTTAGATTTATCCAATAGTTTTGAAATTTCATCTGTGGTTTTTGTTCCGATGAAATGAACTATATTTGTTAGGTTTTTATCTTTTACGAATTTTTCTAATTTAGTTCTTTCTATTCCATCGCCGATGATTTGTAATTTCCAATCATGAGGAATTTCTGTTTCAGAAATAATCTCTAATAGCTCAGATACATTTTTATCTTTTTCTAATCTTCCTACAAATGATATTATATTTTCTTTATTTTCTGGCTGAATAAAAGATTTATTATCAAATGGTTCTCCTATGATATTAGGGATAAAGAAGGTTTTATTAAATTGTTCATAATAAGTGATGGAAGGTGTATTGATGCACACAATGCCTTTAAGAGTTTTATAATATTTTCTAAGTGTGTCTCTGTAGATTACACCACCGACACCATGGTCGATATGTTCCCAAGCGATGGTTTTTTGTGCTATTTTTTTATTAAAAAGACCAATAATTGTAGAAAGTTTATACCAACAGGAAACAATGGTGTCATACTCTTGGTGTTTTTTGTTAAGCCAGTTTTTCAGCATCAAAAAAATACCAATATGATAAATGTAAGCATTGATATTATCTATCTTTGAGAAGTTAAGATACTTTTTATTGAACTCACAAATACTCCAAGACCAATGCGAAAAGGTATCAATATGATGGATTTTAATTTTTTCATTTAGCGGATAGAAAGTGTTTGTATTACTTGTCATTATTAGAATTTCCACATCGTAGTCATCTTCTACAAGTTCGTTTGCTAAGTTTGTCATCACTTTTGAAACCCCGCCAGCTTTGAATAAATGATAATAAACAAAAAGTATTTTTTTCTTTTTCATAGTTTATGTAATTATTTTAATTTGTGGTAAATAAAACTTAATGGCAAAGTTAATAAACCTAATAGTTTTATCACAATATTTTGAGGATTTGAAATTATTTTTGGAAAAGAAATGTTATTTTTAAATGAATAATATTGATAACCAATGAGATTCCTAAGGAGAGTTTTGGGATAACTATAAATTTTATCAGCATAAACATTAATAAAAGTAAGATAACTTTGTGATAACCCAAAAGCATTTTTTACATCATAGAAATTATTAGCCAAAGAATGCTCATCTTCCAAATCTCTGTGATAGACTCTCACCGCTTTATTGATAAATCTGTGTTTCCCTTGGACATCGAACAAAAATTGATAAACGCCCTCTGGAATAAAGCCTTTTCCTAAGTATTTTTCCTCCTGTAAGTTCATATTTCGGAAAACCTTTGTAAAACCAAGTCCCCATTTATCACCTTTCACTTTGTAATGGTATCTCATTTCAAAGATAGAGCAGTCCAGCGGCGATTTTGGATATTCTTCACCGATAAGTTGGCCGTTTTCATCCACTGCCAGCCCGCACACAAAAACAATATCATCTGGAACATTTTCTATTTCACCAAGTAAAATTTCTAAAGCGTTTGGCAGGATAGCATCATCTGAATCTAAAATCGTGAAATACTCTGTATTACAGAGCTTTACCCCTCTTATGATTGATACAAATTTATGGGCATTTTCCTGATAATGATATTCAATCTCAAAATCAGCATTCTGCTTAAAATTTTCTACCAAATCTCTCGTATTATCGGTAGAACCATCGTCTATAATGAGCCATTTAAAACCTCTGATAGTCTGGTTTTTAAGAGATTCAAAAGTTCTTCCTAAAGTATGTGCCCTATTATAAGTAGGCGTAAAAATGGTAATTTTTTCCATGCTAAAAATTAGTTTTTCAGGACATTTTCAAAAACTTCAGTAATCTGTTGATATATTTTCTTTTCATCAAATTTCTCATCAGCATTTTTTGTTCCTTGTGTTATTCTATTCACCAGATTTTTATCTGTTAAAAATTGTTTCATAGCTTCATAGATAGCGTCTTCATTACAATCCACCAAAACACCATCTACTCCATCCTCTATCATCTCTGGAATTCCTCCTACATTTGTAGAGATAATAGGCTTTCCTAGCCCCATAACTTCTCCTATTGTCAATGGATAACTCTCTGATTCAGAGGGCATAACAAAATAATCTGATGCTTTGATATAAGGCCAAGGATTTTTCTGACTATCCAAAAGTATAAAGGTCTCCTCCACTCCTAATTCCTTACGCTGTTTTTTCAAATTCTCCATTTCATTTCCTCCGCCAATCACAGCTATAGAATGTTTTAATCCATTATCTAACAGCCTTTTATGAACTCTCATCAGAGCACTATAACCTTTTCTGCTATGCAGTCTCCCCATCGAAGAAAAAACAGGTTTTATAGGGTAATCCACCTCAAAAGCATCTGCTTTGCTCCTAGATTCTGATAGTTTTATGACATTATATATCACTGAACTTTTGGGATAGCTAACTCCATAGATATCCTCTATTACCTGCCGTGTTTGTTTGGCTCCAAAAATCATCCAGTCAAACTTTTTCATAAGGTTTATTCGTTTCATAACACGACTCTTATTATTATCATAACTTACATCTGTATGAAACCAACCCACCTTTTTTGATTTTTTATTGGGAGAATTCAGCACCATTTCAAACTCAGCGTAGCCAGGGGAAACCTCTATATCATAGTTTTCTTTTACCTTTAAAGCATACAATAAAGATGGAAACTGCTTATAAATTTCCAATCTTATTCGCCTCATCACAAGCTGAATTTTCTGGATAAAAGGATTTTTAGACATCTGTTCTCTTCCTTTTTCCACCACGATGAGTTTTATATCCTTGGGAATTTCAGAAACCAGCTCACCTTGATAAAGATTGAGCATCAGAGTCAAATCAAATTTTTCCTTAGGAAGATTTCTCAATAAATCCAGCACGACCCTAGGAACGCCGCCCATCTCGATGGAACGCAAACGAAAAAGAACTTTTATTTTTTTATTTGTATCACTCATTATTTTTCTCTCAAAACAATATGAAATTCAAGGAAACGATTACAAACTATCCTCCCTAATCTCATCGCACAAATTTAGTAAATTTCTAGATAGTTCGTTTCTTTATTGAAAATCATTTTCCCTCGCTTGTGAATAATTTTATATCAAAATATTACATTCTTTAAAACCTTTATTTCATGAGATTTGGGAACACTTATACTTCAAACTCTCCCACTTTCATCACAAATCAGACAAAAATCATTCATGCACTTGCAAATATGTAATGTTATTTTTATCTTTTTAACTCTAATTTAAAAACCATAATCAGTCGCCATATTTCCTTTGAAAATAGGCTTTTCCTCAGTGGGAATTAAGTGTAAGCCAAAAGTTTTACCTAAAATATCATCTATATAACTTACAATTATGAGATGATACCAACCATTAGACACCGCAAATGACAGACTTTTGTTTTCAGTGAGCAATGTAATATCGGATAAATAACCTATTCCTATTACCTTTATTTCTCCAGAAATCACCTGTAAAACCCATCCCTGAGAAATTACTTTATAATTAACAGGAAGTTTTTCAAGGATTTTAAAGGCATAATCATCAGCTGTTACTCCTATGATAGGAACAACTATTCCTTCTTGAGTAATGTTATCACCATGCTGTGTTTCTGTAAAATAGCAAGCACATTTTTATCATTAAGATGATAACGATACAGATATTCCTGCATCAGCTTAGGCTCATAAATAGCAAAACCTTCTAATTCCGCAAAAATCTTCTTGGTATTCATTGATTTACTTGATTTTAAAGAAAATATATGATTAAAATCTTTATAAAAATTTCTTTATTCTTCCTCTGCTGCCCAATCATAGAAACCGCTTTCTCGCAATTGGGCTTCATACTGCTCAATAGTTTGTTCATCGTACTTTTCTCTTTGGATGAACTTTTCCTTTCCAAAATAAATATCCATTGGGTTCAATCCATAGAGTTGAGCGATGAGAGTTGCTAAGTTCATACCAGAATAATGCTTGTGAAGCACATAAATCATTAGCCTAAAATCTGTTTCCTCTATCTTTGGGAAAGCC
>JABCOA020000115.1 GCA_013333875.2 Flavobacteriaceae bacterium
AATACCTGTCAATGAGGCTTTGACGGCTTTTTTAGAAATTGCTGAAACTTTTTCTACTGGAATTACCGATGAGCAGGAGATTTTTGTACAAAAATATGCCTATTCGCTTTGTGATATATCACATCGGCTCAAAGGCGAGAAAGCAAGTGAAGACCTTCACGAGGCTTTTGTGCCTGTTTTAAAGCAAATCATCAGCTTTGCACAAACAAAAAAGAACGAAGCGCTAATGTGTAGTGCTGCTGCGTGCTTTCAAGCGTTTGGTGACAAGAACGATATAGAATATCTTAAAAGTCTGACTTTTACGGAGGACTACTATAAAAACACAGGAAAAACCATCGCTAAAAGAATAGAGAAGAAATATGCTTAGTTTTACGGAAGAAGACATAGAGACCCTGCGCCAAGTGGGCATTACTGCTGAGCTGAAACCTGTTCAGCCACAGCAGGTGAGCCTTATTGAGATGCTGAAAAACAAGTTTGCTCTGCTGAATGACTATCCACAGATGAACTTCTATTTTATCCGTTTTCCTGATGAACTCGTGCCTATGCAACGCCAAGGGCAGCGCTTCCAGTGTTTTGGGAAATGCTACTATGGTTATTTGGTGCTGAATGAAGAGGGAAGCGTATTTTTACTCCCTACCAATGATGACTATACCGGTGACCTTGTGGTGATGGTAAATGATTCACTTCAAGAATTTATCAGGTGTTACAGCCTGCTGTTGTCAGGTGTATTTCAGCTGAAAGGCGCTGATATTTCTACCCATGAAAAACTTTTTACAGCATTTGATAAAGCAGCCGAGCAAGTGGCTGAGGATTTCTATAAACTTGATCCTAAATTACTAGAAAACGGCAATTTTTGGAATCAATTTCTTTATTTAATAGAAGATGGCTGGTTTAATATTGCCTACCACGAAATATTCTACATCAGAGAAGGGAGAAGAAGTCTATAATAGTTAGCCAATTAGCAAATATGTAATGAAAACCATAGAAGCAACATACAAGGATTTATTTGATACGGAAGATGACTACAATCGCTATATAGAGCGATTGGAAAAGAAAATAAGCACCTTTGCTGCCTCGTATATGAGCAATGCTAAGTGGCGTAAGCTCTTTACTGCCATAGTTGCTCACAAAGACCTTATCAAACAATGTGAAATTTATGATTTCTTTGGGTTTTGTGTAAATGAAATTGCTTGGCATAAAATAGCAGATAATAGCACTTTGTACATTCATGAAGATTATATCTCAGAGGCTATTACCACTGGTGAACACCCTACTTATTACCGTGAAATAGAATATATAGAGTTCAAAGCACGCTGGAAAGGAGCGTATATTGGCGAATTACTACCTCCAAACTACGAAACCCAAGACCTCAACGCTATTGAAGAACTGCTCGATAGTTTAGGAAAATTTCAAATTATAAAAACTGATGAAAGTCTGAAAATAATGGGATATCAATAATTTGCTAATTAACCAATTATTTTTTTTACTTTAATTAAACTTAAAATCAAATGAATACACTAAGAAAAGAACTACGCCCCGATTTTGCAACAGCAGAAAAACTGTTCCCACTTGTACTAAAACGCTTGGAAGACTACGAAGCCTTTCATGACGCCCAAAGCGAAGACACTCCTGAGGAAGTCTTTGACAAAGAATACAAAGCGATGGAGCAATACCTCAGTGAGCTCACGGGTAAAGACCTTTCCGACACTTGGCTGTGGGAATGGTGGGAAGGTAATGGTATTGAAACTTTTGCTTTTGATTTGGCAATGCCCTACCCTGTAAAACACAACGACCTCACCCGTGAAGACATCGCTGCTTTTGTGCGTATTGTCATAGACAATGAATTTGAGTGCGAAAACGACTTTCAAAGGAAGTTTATGCCTTATATATTTTACAGCGATGGTTACTTCTTTGAGTTTTTAGAAATCAACTGTCCGCGTTTCGACCCTTCTGCATTCAATACCATCAAAGATAAAAATGGTAAGTATCATGAGCCTACTGTGGAGGAGGTAATGAATAAAATATGGAAATAAAAAATTACTAAAAACCAATATGTTTAAAGACTTAAAACAACAGTATAACTTCGCTTACCCAAAGCTTTACCACCAGCTCTATGCCGACCAAATGCTCGACATAGGTGAATACTCTTCCCTTTGGAGTAAAGAAGTATATCCACGCCTGAAAAACCGCCCACCGCTATTTTTATACAGTGGTGAGTTTGAGCTGATACCACCTGCTAACATCGCCGAAACTATTGAAGAGCTCAATGGTGAGGACAGCTGGTTCAGTATCAATTCTGATTATCTTTTTATCCCATTTGGACAAACAGGCGGAGGAGATTATTATTGTTTCTTCTATGATAAAAATAATCCCAAACCAGAGCCGCCCATTGCTCTACTGCACCACGATTCTGACGAGGCAGAAATACTGGCTGACACCTTAGAAGACTTCTTTTTCTATGAAATGCTCAGCTCCGTGAATGATATATATAAGGGTTCTTTGGTGCGAAGTGAAGGTGATTTTCAGGAAAATATCACAAATCTTCTCCGCTCTCACCTGCCCTATGTTACCAAAAAAGAGCAACACGAAATATTAGAAGAGGTTTACAGCCGAAAACTCACTGATTTCACGCGTGTTTTTCCAAATTCTACTCAAAGCTACCAAGGCTTATTGTCTGATGAGGAATTTGAGCAATTAGTTCAGCTGCACATTTCCATAGATGGCGAAAAGACCTTTGTATACATGGTTGAAAATGAAGCAGAAAGCACTCCTCCGCGATATATCGATGGAACGCTCTATGTGCGGGTAAGCCCTATCCCTGCCAAAAACGATAAAGTATATGATGCCCTCAAAGCCCTAAACTGGCGACAAAACAAAGCCGCTACTGACCGCTTGGAGTACAGCAAGAAAATACAATTGTACTACAATGACCAGTATGGCGTTCCGTGGGAAGAGTATATTTTAGGAGCTTTCAAAGAGCGCATCGAGGAGCTTAAAAAATTTCCTAATGTGACTGTAACTTTTGAAGAAGAAAATAAATAAACTCTCAAAAAATTTGAGTAAAAACCATAATAAAAAGAATAAATAATAATTTTAATTTAATAATAAATAAATTTCATTAATAATGCTTAGAATCAATAACTTACACGCCCGTATAGAAGACGGAGCCGAAATTTTGAAAGGAATCAATTTAGAGATAAAACCTGGTGAGGTTCATGCCATTATGGGACCCAACGGAGCTGGTAAATCCACACTTTCTTCCGTAATTGCAGGAAGAGAAGACTACGAAGTTACGGAGGGAGAAATCCTTTTCGAAGGTGAAGACATCGGCGAAGATGCGCCAGAGGAAAGAGCTCAGAAAGGTATTTTCATGTCGTTCCAGTATCCTGTGGAAATCCCAGGTGTATCGGTGACCAACTTCATCAAAGCAGCAATCAACGAAACTAGAAAAGCCAACGGATTAGAAGAAATGCCAGCAAAAGAAATGATGGCGCTCATCCGCGAAAAATCAGAGCTTTTGGGAATTAAAAAAGATTTCCTTTCTCGTTCGCTGAATGAAGGCTTCTCTGGTGGAGAGAAAAAAAGAAACGAAATCTTCCAAATGCTGATGCTGAACCCTAAACTGGCTATCTTGGATGAAACGGATTCAGGGCTTGACATCGATGCTTTGAGAATCGTTTCTGAAGGTGTGAACCATTTCAAAAACCAAGGAAATGCAGTACTTCTAATCACGCACTACCAAAGACTGCTAAACTACATTCAGCCTGATTTCGTACATGTTTTGGCGGATGGGAAAATCATAAAAACAGGAGGAAAAGAACTGGCTTTGGAATTAGAAGAAAAAGGCTACGACTGGCTGGTAAAATAATTGAGATTAAAACTCAAATTTCAAACTCCAAAATTTCAAATCAAATTCAAAATTTATGTTATTTAATCAAATAGAACAACTAAAATCCACACTTTCCAGCGAGAGAGCCGAGGCGCTCAGCCAGTTTTTGGCGGCAGGTTTTCCCACTAAAAAAGATGAGGAATACAAATACACCGACCTGTCCGAAGCCGTGAACAAGCAATATTCTCTGGCGCCGAAGCAGGAATTTCACATTACGAAAGAGCAGCTAGACCAGCTGCATCTGGGAGAAGAACACTTTGATTTCATTGTCTTTGTCAATGGAAAATTCCAAAAAGCTCTATCCAAAATCTCCATAGAAAACGCAGAATTTTTGACTTTAAATAATGCTTTTTCTTCTAATAAAGATTTAATCAAAAAATATTTTAACCAAATAAAGCCTAAAAATACGGCATTCACAGCCCTAAACGATGCTTTGTACAGCGATGGATTTTTCCTTTTTGTCCCTAAAAACACAGTGATAGAAAAGCCTATTCACCTTTTCTACATCTCTGAAAATCAGGATGAAAATGTATTCTACACGACAAGAAATCTCCTCATTGTAGAAGAAGGCGCGAAAGTGGAAGTGATAGAAAGCCATCATAACTTTGATGAAATCTATACTTTTACCAACTCGGTTACGGAAATTTTCGTGGGCAAAAACGCAAAGGCTGACTGGCACAAACTCCAAAACGACAGCCAGACTACTTATCTGGTAGACAGCACTTTCGCGAAACAAGAGCGAGACAGCTTAGCGACAGTGAATACTTTTGCTTTCGGAGGTAAATTGGTGAGAAACAATCTTGACTTCATCCACACAGGAGAAAATATCAATTCCTTCATGAATGGTATTACTATCATCGGAAATGAGCAGCTGGTAGACCACCACACAGCCGTGCATCACAACGAGCCAAACTGTGAGTCTTACCAAAACTACAAAGGTGTTTTCAAGGACAAAGCTCACGGCGTGTTCAACGGAAAAGTATTCGTAAATAAAATAGCACAGAAAACCAATGCCTACCAGCAGAATAACAACATCCTGCTAAGCGAGGGAGCTACCATAGACACCAAGCCGCAGCTGGAAATCTTTGCCGACGATGTGAAATGTTCACACGGATGTACCGTAGGACAGCTCAATGACGAGGCGCTGTTCTATCTAAGAGCCAGAGGGATTTCCAAGAAAGAGGCGCAGGCGCTGCTGCTGTATGCTTTCGCGAATGATGCCATGGAAAACATAGACATAGAGCCTCTAAAACTGAAAGTTGCAAAACTTTTGGCTGAGAAACTGGAAGTTCAGATAGATTTATAATTTATTCATTTTGTTTTTAATGCAATGGGAGAATTTCTATGGAAGTTCTCCCGTTTTTATCATCATTCCATATCTTTTTCGTAAAATATTCTTATTTATTCTTTTTATAAATTTTCTATTTTTTTCTTAATGGATAAATAAAATTTACACAAAAGAAAACTATCTTTGCATTTAGTCTTCAGTTTTAAATAAATACTTCAATGAAAACCCTTGATGATTACCTTGATAAACACTATATTCATCGTAGTAACTGGCTTCGTGCCGCAGTATTAGGCGCTAATGACGGCATACTATCCACGGCGAGCCTTGCCATAGGAGTTGCCGCAGCGACTTCCACGCCAGAGTCTGTGATTTTAGCGACAGCAGCGGGAATTATCGCAGGAGCTTTGTCCATGGCAGCGGGAGAATATGTTTCGGTAAGTTCGCAGACGGATATAGAACATGCGGACATCGAGAGGGAAAGACAAGAGCTGAAAGACACTCCTGAAGAAGAACTACAGATGCTCGCGCATATCTACGAACTGCGAGGACTAAAACCAGAAACTGCAATGCAGGTAGCAAAGGAACTAACCGAGCATGATGCTCTGGCGGCGCATGTACGGGACGAACTGGGCATCACCGAAATCAGTCAAGCTAAACCTTTTCAGGCGGCTCTAGCATCTGGCGGAGCGTTTCTCTTTGGCGGTATGCTGCCTCTGCTGGTGGTCTTCATTGCTCCGTTTAACCATTTAGAATATTATCTCTACGGCTCTGCTATTCTTTTCCTTGCGCTCTTGGGCGGAATTGCCGCTAAAACAGGAGGCTCTAACCCACTGAAAGCCATTCTCCGTATTACTTTCTGGGGAACTATAGCCATGGGAGTAAGTGATTTGGCGGGAAGTTTCTTCGGTGTTAGGATTTAAATTTGATTTTTAATAATTATTCGGTTTTTCTCTCGTGAGGCGGAAACTCAAACTGAAGCTGAATGTATTTTGGCTCGTTTTGTTTCTCCCAAACATTTAGATTAGATACGGAAAGCCCTAATAATCTTACCGAATTTTTTAGGTTTTCTTGAAACAAAAGCTCCTCGCCGATACGAAAAAGCATATTTTGGTCTGAAACAAATTCTTCTAAAGTTTTGCTCCGTGTCTGTGTAGTAAAATCGCTGTATTTTATTTTCAAAGTAATGGTTCGCCCTGAGAGATTTCGTTTTTTAAGTCTTTGTTCCAGCTCTTTGGAAAGCGCTTCCAAAGGTGTCAGTAGGTATGTCTGGTGCTGTTCATCATGCTCGAAAGTCCTTTCCACTCCTATGGATTTAGCAATTCGGACAGGATTCACGGGACTTCTGTGGATTCCTCTGGCAATTTCGTAGTAATAAAGTCCGCTGTTCCCAAAATGGTTTTGCAGAAACGGCAGTGATTTTTCCCTCAAATCTTTTCCTGTAAAAATACCGAGAGCGTACATTTTTTCGGCAGTTACCTTGCCGATTCCGTAAAACTTTCTGATGTCAAGGCTGTCCAAAAACGAAATGATTTTATTGGGTTTTATGGTGGTCTGCCCATTGGGTTTCTTATAATCGCTGGCTATTTTGGCGATGAATTTATTGACCGACACTCCTGCCGAGGCGGTCAATCCTATTTTTTCAAATATTTTTTTCCGAATTTCCTTGGCGATGTTCGTAGCGGAGGGATTATTTTTCTTGTTAAAAGTCACATCCAAATACGCCTCATCGAGAGAAAGCGGCTCTACCAAATCGGTGTATTCATAGAATATTTCGCGGATTTGCAGGGAAATTTCCTTATACCGCTCAAAACGAGGCGAAACAAAGATAACATCTGGGCAGAGTTTCCTTGCTTTGGCACCGCTCATCGCACTACGAACGCCGAATTTTCTCGCTTCATAGCTTGCTGCCGCTACCACGCCTCTATTCCCTGCACCACCTACAGCGATGGGCTTTCCTCTAAGTTCTGGACAATCCAGCTGCTCTACGGAAGCAAAGAAAGCATCCATATCGATGTGGATTATCTTATTTTCAGAGGTGTCCATTTTTTAGAGGAAATTCTATTTATTCCGTGTAAAGATAGTTTTTTTCCTCAATATTTTACTGCAAAAAATCGTTATGAATTTTACTCAGCTCTCATTAGAAAGTATGATATTTTTCAGATATTTAGGTGGAGATATTTTATTATCTTTGTGGAAACAAAAAAAGAAGAAAGATGGCAGCACAGAAAAGAATTTTATTAGAAGACTGGCAAGAAATAAAACCTTATAACAAAACCGCTAAATCCGACCTTTATTTTTTAGGAATAAGCAATGAAATCAATGATAAAATCTACGAAAAAGAGTTTCATCTTCCTTTGCAGAATTTCATAAGAGAAGAAGGGATTTCTCTGTTTTGTATGTTTCTGACTTCTTATTTAGAAGATATCATTTCTGGGTCTGAAGTATGGAATTCTTTCATCAAAAAGCATAAAGATCTTTACGGAAAACCGCTACCATTCTACGAAACCGACAA
The DNA here is from genome assembly GCA_013333875.2 of Flavobacteriaceae bacterium. Taxonomy (GTDB): domain Bacteria; phylum Bacteroidota; class Bacteroidia; order Flavobacteriales; family Weeksellaceae; genus JABCPE02. The sequence goes on from JABCOA020000115.1 coordinate 7,690, forward strand.
AAACTATGTAGAAGGTGAGGTTAATATCCAAGATGTGAAATTTTTGGTTTGGTATTTCATCAATACCGTGAACAAGAATATCCTGCTCAATCCTCACGATCCTTTTATACAAAGCATTTCTGAAGGGCTGGTGGGTATCTTGGAAACTGAATACGAATACGCTCCAGAAAATGATTTACTGAGAGAAACTTACCAAATAGAGCCTACCCAAGACTACTACGAAGTAAGAAGACTTCTCAATAATATCCTTACCAAAACCTATCTATTCTTCCCAGATACAGGTTTCGCTCTACTGAGACAAGAGGCAGAAATCATGGAAGCAGGACGAAGAGTAGAAGCTACTCTGGATGACAACAGAGACAGATTTATCCATGAGGCATGTACCTCTCTCCTTGCACTTTCTGCGAAGGAATGGGCTGTTCTGATTTTGGGTAAAAAACATCCCGTAGCGAAAGATTTAGAAAAAATGTCTCCGAGAGTTCAGGGAAGTTTTCTTTTCCTTGGCGAAGACGAAAAATACCTTAAAATAAAACACATCGCTACCGATAAGAAATTCAAACTTCTGAAATCTTCTTTCCCTAAACACAAAGATTTAAAGGAAAAAAGCATCATCTTCATGGGCATCGTAGAATGGCATAAAGAATGGTGGTTCTCAGGAGTTTCCATCATGAGCGACTACAATGAGGAGTTCATTGAAAAAGAAAAACAAAATATCTATTCCAAAGAATCGCTAAGTTTTATGGAAGACCAAGCTCTTATCCGTGAAAACCTAAAAGAACACCACGAAGCATTCCTTATCTATAACAAAGGCGTTCCTATCGTATTCCTTAAAAAAGAAGAGGTGGATGACTTTATGAACGGATATTTTGATTTCTTCACAGAAACTGCTGGTCTATCCGCAGAGGAAAAAGAAAAAGCCGTGAAAAAATACAAACCAAAAGCAGACAAAGAAGAAGAAAAACCAGACACTGTGATGGTAGTTTTCCATAATATCAATTCTGGTTTTGAGGTTTATTCCAATATAGAAAATGCTTTTTGTATTAAGCAAAATAAATTCTTGAATAAAGACAGAATCGACCAAGATTTCTACCAAATCTTCTTGGCGAATTTCTACTCCAAAGAAATTCTGGACTACAGTATAGAAGTGAGCGAGAAAAAGATTTCTTTCTTCAAGAAAAACAATTATACAAAAGAAGAACTAGACTTTTTCACTCGTTTCTTTAAACAAGGAAATTACCACACTAAAGCGAGATTAACCGTTATAAAAAATGCCTAATGTTTAGACTATTGTTCTTGTTTTTGGGCGTTTTTGCCATTGGGCAGAATATTAAAAGCATTCAGCTATTTAACCCACAGACCAATGACGAAACGCCTGTCATAAGGTTCGGAGAGCAGCTTGTCCTTCGTTTTGATGACTTGGACAACGGCAGCCAGATTTATCGCTATACGATAAAACACCTTGACAGAAACTGGAAAGATGACGGTCTGTTTTTCACGGAATTTGCGACTGGAAAACTGAGCGGATTGATTGATAATTTTAAATATTCTTTCAACACTCACCAAGCCTACACGCACTACTCTCTGACCTTTCCTAACAAGGACATTCAGCCTAAAATATCGGGAAATTTTGAACTTATAGTTTATAAAGATTCGCCGAAAAAACCTCTTTTTACGAAGAGATTTTCGGTAGCAGAAAACGGAGCAGGAATCGGTATCAATGTGAGCCGATACACCGCAGCGAAAACTCCAAACCTCAACCAAAGAGTAGAAGTCAAAGCTACCCTTACCGACCCAGAAACCAGCCGAAATATCAATTCTGTCAGCCTAAGTATTATTCAAAATAATAATTTTAATGATGGAATTTTTAACCTGAAACCTTCCTCTGTTCTCTTCGGAAACCAGCTGATGTTTCAGCAGTTAAGTCTTGTTTTTCAAGGAAATAATGAGTTTTCTTACTTTGATAATAAAACGATGAATGCCTCCTCCGACATGGTGGCAGGAACGGAAAACATCGATGGAGTGAACTACACCTACCTCTTCCCTACTTGGACTTCTCCGCTCAGCTACCAGTATCAGCCAGATGTCAATGGTGCTTTCTATTTCCGTAGCAATAACATGGGACAAGAAAGAAATGCCGACTACGAGGGCGATTACTCTTGGGTGGTGTTTTCTTTGGACAGCCATCCTTTGGAAGGGAAAGACATCTATGTTTTAGGGCAGTTTAATGACTATCAAGCTAATGAAGAGAGCCAAATGCACTACGACCCAAAAAGCCAAAAATATTTCGCTAAAATATTCCTAAAACAAGGGGTTTACAACTATATCCTTGCAACAAAAGACCGAAATGGAAAACTAAATTTTGGTGAAATCAATGGGAATTTCTGGCAGACACAAAACCAATATCAGGCTTTCTTGTATTACACTCCTTTTGGAAAAAATTACGATGGGCTTATTGGTTATGGAGAAATCAGATAGAACAGTCTATTCCCAAAATTGGAAATAATATTTTTTCCAGCTTTTCAGGACATCATCCGTTTTGTTCTGTGTTTTTTCTTTCAGGTTTTTTTCATTACTGAATAGGGAAACTCCCAGCCCAAAACGCTCCAGCGGATAGCCCATAGCATTCAAAACCGTAACTCCCTCGTCCAGAGATGAGGTGTTTCTCTCCGAAATTCTTGGCGAAATCTTATCAGGAAAATGTATCATGAATAGATTTCGGCGGAGATCAGTATGGCGTTCCAGCGTTTCGGAAACCATATTTCGCATTGTGAGATGATCCGAAGAAATCACTATCATGGTGTTTTTTTCTGTATCTAGTTTTTTAATTTCATTGATAAATTCCGAAATCAAATAATCACTGACATGAAGGGCATTCAGGGTAACATTCTGCCCATTTTTATATTTTTTCTTCTTAAAATCTGGCGGAACAAAACCTCTCGGACTATGAGTGTTTATCGTAGAAATCATAATACTAAACGGCTGATTTTTAGACTTTAATTCCTTATATTTTTCTTTAGCAAATTCAAGGGTTTTGTCATCATTCAGCCCCCAGCGGGAGAGATTTCTCGGTGTTTTATACTTTTTATCAATATTTTCAAGTGAAAACATCTGAAAACCATGACTTTCCAAAAATTTATCATTCCCCGCAAAGGCTTTGGGCGAACCTTGTATAAAAATATTTTTGTAGCCATCCTCCGCGAGTATATTACCCACGCCCTTTATTTTAGGGAGAAAACTAGGAAGCTGGTCGAGGTCGTTATTCTCTCGCCCCACCGCATATAGAGGCACTCCGCACTGAGAACTGGCTATTCCTGCGATAGTCCAGCCTGTTCCCCAGACCTGATGAACATTAGAAAAGGAAAGCGATTCTTTCTCCAGCTGAGCCAAATTAGGCGCAAGGTCAGGGAAAATTTCTTGATTAAGGTATATCCGCTCAAAAGCCTCTGCATAAATCCAAACCAAATTATACTTCGTTTCGTTTTTTACGGGCTGTTTCGGAGGCTGATAATTGTCTTTAAACAAAAACTTCGGGTCTTCATCTACCACTTTATAAGTTTGGTAAATATCATAGTTTAAAGGATTAAACACCAATAAAACCAGCATCAAAAACACTGGAATTTTAGCGTTGATGGTTTTCTGTTTTGTTTCTTTTTTAATAAAATTTTTAAAGCAAAAAAACGCTGAAAAAACGAATAAAGCCACCAATAAAGAGATGTCTATGATAAGTTTATAAAAATCCCCTATTCCTGCCCCTTTAATGCCTGTTTTCAGGTGAAATGGAATACTTTCATTAAAGCCAGTTCCTGTCAGATTAAACGAAAGATAATATAATATGCTCTGAACTCCTGCAATGAGCCAAAAATAAAAAGCAAGTTTTCCTCTATTTATCAGCAGAAGAAAACACACCAAAGAAAATAGTATATAACTGATATTGAGCTTAGTATGAGTGATAATTCTCAGTGTGGTCTCATTCTCTATAATAGATGAAATCTGCAAATACAAAAAACACGCATAAAAAACCAATAAAGTACTACAAATCAGTTCCTTATATCTAATTTCCCTTTGGAAAAATGCTACCGAAATGGTGAACATTATCAAAAGAAAATGCAGGGAATAAATCAGAAAAGTAGGCGTGTCCTGTCCCAATTTATTTCAAGTGTTTAAAAAATTCCCACATCACAATTCCACCACAAACACTCACATTTAGAGAGTGTTTAGTCCCCAGCTGAGGTATCTCCATGAAGTCATCACAGAGCGGAAGAACCTCATCACTGATGCCCTCCACTTCGTTACCAAGAACCAATGCGTATTTTTGACTCTTCGCAAAGTCAAATTCAGTAATCATTTGGCTTCCAGTAGTCTGCTCCACACCTACTACTCTATATCCTTCTGATTTTAAGTTTTGTAAAGCCTCCGTAACGGACTCAAAATAAGCCCAATCCACGCTTTCTGTAGCTCCTAGCGCAGCCTTATGGATTTCTCTATGTGGCGGCTGTGGAGTGATTCCACAGAGTAAGATTTTTTCTACCAAAAAAGCGTCTGCTGTACGAAATACCGCTCCTACATTATGCATACTGCGCACATTATCAAGAACTATAACCAGAGGAGTTTTAGAACTTTGTTTAAATGTTTCTACATCTATTCTCCCCAGCTCTTCTAATTTAAGTTTCTGAACCAAAATAATTATTTTTTAGGATTCACTGAAAATACGAATTACATTCTTCTCTATATTCTGAGCTATCAGCTCCATAGGAAGGTCATTTTCATCATTATTAAACGGCTCCTCTATCTCCTCTGCCAGCACCTCCATACTCATCAGTACATAGAAAACGAAAACAGTAAGAAATACCATAAGATACCCTATACTCATAGAATAGGCGATAGGAAGAGTAATCACATAAATGACGATAAATTTCTTTGTAAAAGATGAATAAGAATAAGGAATCGGCGTGTTTTTGATTCTTTCGCAGCCACCACAGACTTCCAAAAATCCTCTGGCATGATAGTCCAGCATCAGCATCTGCTCTCCCGATATTTTACCTTCTTTATATAATTTCTGAATTCTCTCCTGTATCCTCCAAATCAGCGCATTAGGCGGATGTGGAAGCTGTTCTACTTCCGTATGATGCTGGTCTTGTGCCAGTTCCATTTTAGTGGATTTTTTGGACAAGTGTCTGCTAAGCAAGTGAGGGAAAAAACAAATATATTTCTGAAAAAAGTCCCTATTTTCGGTGTCTGCCGTGTCCAGCATGGTATGGAGTTTAATGGCAAAATTTCGGGAGTCATTTACCATTCTTCCCAGAAGTTTTCGCCCTTCCCACCAACGGTCATAGGCGGTATTAGTCCTAAAAACCAAAAGCATCGACAAGACAAAACCCAGCAGCGTGTGGATGAGGGAAATATTTTTAATCGAAGAATCCTTGTCTATTTTAAAATATTCTATCTCCAAAAAAGCCACTATTGCCGCATATACAGCCATGGCGATCATCCCTGATCTCAAGGTTTTTAGTGAGTCTGACTTATGTATACTCAGCAGTATGGATATCCAGTGCTTATTATCATATACCCGCATATAATATCTTTTTTAGCCCTAAAAGTTTAAATTTGCACAAAAATAATACTTTTTTAACAAAATTTTATTGAAATCTTCTTTAATTTTGTTCCCTTAAACCTAATTTCACTTTATGGCAAAAACGACACAAAAAGAAACTCCGCTGATGGCTCAGTACAACAGCATCAAAGCTAAATATCCAGATGCTGTCCTGCTCTTTCGTGTGGGGGATTTTTACGAAACCTTTGGGCAGGATGCTGTGCGAACTTCCCAGATTTTGGGCATTGTTCTCACAAAGAGAAATAACGGCGGTTCCCATACTGAGCTGGCTGGCTTTCCTCACCATTCTCTCAATTCCTACCTTCCCAAACTGGTTCGTGCTGGACTGCGTGTCGCAATCTGTGACCAGCTGGAAGACCCAAAGATGACCAAAGGCATCGTAAAAAGAGGCGTTACAGAGCTGGTTACGCCGGGAGTTACTTTTAATGAGCAGATTCTCACTACCAAAGAGAATAATTTTCTGCTGTCTATCCATCGTGAAAAAGAGAAATATGGCATGGCTCTGGTGGACATTTCCACAGGAGAATTCCTTGTTTCGGAAGGAAATTCGGATAAGTTGATGCACATCATCCATACCTTCAGCCCTAGTGAAATTATCTATCAGCGAAAAACCGAACTTCCAAACAGAATAAAAGACAGAAACTCTTTCGCTCTTGAGGACTGGGCATATCAGTATCCTTTTGCTTATGAGAAACTTACCAATCATTTCAAAACAAAATCACTGAAAGGCTACGGAATAGAGGAGTTTCCATTGGCAATCACGGCGGCTGGTGCTATTTTCGCTTATTTAGTAGAGGACACCCATCATGCTCTCATTCAGCACATTACCAAAATACAAAACATTCCGCAGGATGACTACCTGATGATGGATGGCTTTACGCTTAGAAATTTGGAAATCATTCATTCCAACCATAGTGAAGGCAAAAGCCTTCTAGATATCATAGACCGCACGACCACGCCTATGGGAGGGCGGCTGCTGAGAAGGAGAATGATTCTTCCACTGAAATCCGTAAACGAAATCAACCGAAGACTCTCTCTAATAGAGTTTTTTAACAAAGAAGAAAACTTAAAATACAACATATATGAGCTTCTAAAAACTATTTCTGACCTAGACCGACTGCTGGGAAAACTTGCCGCAGAGAGAATTTCGCCGAAAGAGCTCGGAAACTTCCGAAATAGTTTGATAAGCATTGAAAAAATAAAGGAACTGCTGCTGCCTTATCCAGATGCCTTGGCTTGGATTACTCCTCTGCACAGCCATAAAGAACTCATTGATTATCTCCAAAGCCATCTAAACGAGGAGCTTCCTGTAAGTATAAACAAAGGAAATGTAATCAAAGAAGGTGTTTCCGAAGAACTAGACAAGCTGAGAAACCTCCTCTACAGTGGAAAATCCTATTTGGATGAAATGTGCCAGCGCGAGAGCGAAAGAACAGGAATTTCAAGTTTAAAAATAGATTTCAATAATGTTTTCGGATATTACATAGAAGTCCGAAACACGCATAAAGACAAGGTTCCTGAAAACTGGATAAGAAAACAGACTCTGGTCAATGCAGAGCGGTACATCACAGAGGAATTGAAAGAATACGAATCACAGATATTGGGAGCTGAGGAAAAAATCGCCCAGCTGGAACATTTGCTCTACAAAAAAATAGAAGAGCAGGTTCTCGTGCATATGGACACCATTCAAAACAACTCTAAAATCATTGCAGAAATAGACTGCGCGGTAGGACTTTCGGAACTTGCGATAGCAGAAAACTATACCAAACCGATTATAAATGAAGATTTTGCAATAAACATCAAAGAAGGAAGACATCCTGTGATAGAAAAATCCCTGCCTCTGGGTGAAAAATACATTCCAAATGATATTTTCCTTGACAGAGATTCCCAGCAGATTATGATGGTCACAGGTCCCAACATGTCTGGTAAATCAGCAGTTCTGAGACAAACCGCCATCATCTGTCTTTTGGCGCAGATTGGTAGTTTTGTCTCTGCAAAACACGCCGAAATAGGAGTTCTAGACAGGATATTTACCCGCGTGGGAGCATCGGATAACATTTCGGCTGGAGAATCCACTTTCATGGTGGAAATGAACGAATCTGCCAACATTCTGAACAACATCACCGAGCGAAGCCTCATTCTACTAGATGAAATCGGGCGCGGAACTTCCACTTATGACGGGATTTCCATCGCTTGGGCTATTGCGGAATACCTCCACCAGCACCCTACACAGCCAAAAACGCTGTTTGCGACCCACTATCACGAGCTCAATGAAATGCAGAATAGTTTTAGCCGAATTAAAAACTATCACATCGCCATACAGGAGAACAAAAACAATGTAATTTTCCTAAGAAAACTAGTTGCAGGAGGCAGCGAACACAGCTTTGGTATCTATGTAGCCAAACTGGCTGGAATGCCTACGAAAGTAGTCAATAGAGCAAAAGAAATTCTAAAAACTCTAGAAAACAGCCGAAGCCAAGACCAAAACACGGAAAACATAAAACGAGTAACAGAGGAAAATCTTCAGCTCTCTTTCTTTCAGCTGGATGACCCTGCTCTAGAGAGCATAAGAGAAGAACTTACCCGAATAGACATCAATACTCTGACACCGATAGAAGCCCTGATGAAACTCAATAAAATCAAAAATATGATTGGGAAATAAAATCCTAACTTTAGTTTTTTTTGTATTTTTACAGAAGATTTTTAAATAAAAACAAAATATAACTATGAGCGACCACTTACAGCATGAATGCGGCATTGCGATGCTTCGTCTGTTAAAACCTTTAGAATACTATAAAGAAAAATACGGAACTCCTTTTTATGGTATCAATAAAATGTATCTAATGCTGGAAAAACAGCATAACCGTGGGCAGGATGGCGCAGGACTGGCGAGCGTAAAATTTGACATGCAGCCTGGCGAGAGATACATCAGCCGTATCCGTTCTAATGCCAGCCAACCGATACAGGATATTTTCAATCAAATCAATACCAGAATCAGCGAAATTCTAAAAGAAAACCCAAAAATAAAAGATGACACAGAAGCCCATAAACACCTGCTTCCATACATTGGGAATGTATTTTTAGGGCATGTCCGCTATGGAACTTTTGGGAAAAACAGCATAGAAAATGTTCATCCTTTTCTTCGACAAAACAACTGGATTTACCGCAACCTCATTGTGGCTGGGAATTTTAACATGACCAATTCCAAAGAGCTTTTCCAAAAACTGGTAGAACTCGGCCAACACCCGAAAGAGCAGACCGATACAGTGACCATCATGGAGAGAATAGGGCATTTCCTAGACACCGAAGTTGAAAATTTATACCAAAAACTAAAAGCCGAAGGCTACTCCAAAAAAGATGCTGCGGCAGAAATCCCAAACCAACTGGATGTAGCAAAAATCCTCAAAAAATCTGCATACATATGGGATGGCGGCTATGCTATGTCTGGAATCATAGGACATGGCGATGCCTTTGTAATCAGAGACCCTGCGGGTATTCGTCCAGCGTACTACTATAAAGATGATGAAATCGTAGTTGTAGCCTCTGAACGACCAGTTATCCAGACTGCATTTAATCTTGATTTTGAGCAGATTACAGAGCTAAACCCTGGTTCTGCCATCATTATCAAGAAAAATGGAAATGTTTCCATAGAAGAAATCCTCCCTGCCCTGCCCTACAAGGCTTGCTCTTTTGAGAGAATTTATTTCTCACGAGGCAGTGACAAGGAAATTTATCAAGAAAGAAAAAAACTGGGAGCCCTACTCTTCCCAAAAATTCTAAATTCCGTAGATGAAGACCTGAAAAATACGGTTTTTGCCTACATCCCGAACACTGCGGAAACCTCTTTTTATGGACTAATAGAAGAGGCTGATGCCCATCTGAATGAATACAAGAAAAACCAAATCCTAAAATTAGGAAACAATATTTCAGAGGAAAAATTGGAGGAAATCTTGTCCCTTCACCCTACAACCGAAAAAGTAGCTATCAAGGATGCTAAACTCCGTACTTTCATCACGGAAGACAGCAGCCGAAATGATTTGGTAGCCCATGTTTATGACATTACATACGGTTCTGTCCGAAAAAATATTGACAATCTGGTCATTATAGACGACAGTATCGTAAGAGGAACTACACTGAGAAACAGTATTTTACGAATTCTAAATCGTTTGAATCCGAAGAAAATAATCGTTCTTTCCTCTGCTCCACAAATCCGTTATCCTGACTGCTATGGTATAGACATGGCTCGTTTAGAGGATTTGGTAGCTTTCGAGGCAGCTTTAGAACTGCACAAAGAAAGAGGTTCTGACCATATCATAAAGGAAGTTTATGAAAAATGTAAATCTCAAGTGGATTTAGAAGATTCCCAAGTCATTAACTATGTCAAAGAAATCTATGCACCTTTTTCTGAGGAAGAAATTTCAGCGAAAATAACTGAACTTTTAGTTCCTGAGGAAATGAACTGCCCTGTGGAAATCATCTTCCAAAGCGTAGAAAACCTGCACAAAGCCTGCCCGAAAAACCTCGGCGACTGGTATTTCACTGGTGACTACCCTACTGCTGGCGGAAACAGAGTGGTGAATAGAGCTTACATCAATTTCTTTGAAGGCAATAAAGAAAGAGCATACTAACGCATTTTGGATTTATCTACTCCCATAGAATATCTAAAAGGCATCAGCCCTGAACGCTCCAAACTGATTAAAAATGTTTTGGGAATTTCCACCGTGGAGGATTTTCTCTATTTCTTCCCTCTGCGGTATTTGGATAAAAGTAAAATCTACCGAGTAGCAGATTTAAAGGAAGAAAATGTAGAAATCCAGCTGAAAGGGAAGATTTATGATTTAAAAGAAATCACCTACGGAAGAGGACAAAAAAGACTCTCCGCGAAGTTCCGCGACGAGACAGGCGCTTTGGATTTAGTTTGGTTCCAATACACCCAGTGGCTGAAAGACCAGATTCCGCTCAATAAAGAACTCTACATCTTTGGGAGGGTCAGCCTCTTCGGACAGCAGTTTTCTATGGCGCATCCAGAGATAGAACTGGAAGAAAAACGAGAGAAAGAACTCAGACTTCGCCCTATCTATCCGAGCAGTGAGAAAATCACAAAACGAGGGCTCAATCAAAAATTTTTCCAAGGCATCCAAGCGCATATTCTTGGGCATGTCACAGGACTTGTGCAGGAAAATCTGCCACAAAGCCTCATCCAGTCGCTCAAACTTATGGGAAGACAGGAAGCCTTTGTCAATATTCATTTTCCCAAAGACACTTCGGCATTTGAACAGGCGGACAGACGGCTGAAATTCGAGGAAGCATTCTTCTTCCAGCTCGGCTATGCTTTGAAAAAACAATACAATAAGACTTCGGCAGTGGGAAATCCTTTCCCTTTGGTGGGCGATTTTTTCAATGATTTTTATCAAAACAGAATGCCCTTTGAGCTTACCAATGCCCAAAAAAGAGTTTTAAAAGAAATCCGAAACGACATGAGGCTTCCTATACAGATGAACCGCCTTCTGCAGGGAGATGTAGGCTCAGGGAAAACCATGGTGGCGTTGCTTTCGATGCTGATAGCGATAGACAACGGCTTCCAAAGCTGTATGATGGCTCCTACGGAAATCTTGGCGCAGCAGCATTTCAACAGCCTCTCCGAGGCGCTTTTCGGAACGGGCGTAAACATCAGACTTTTAACAGGTTCTACCAAAGCTGCTGAGCGAAAAATCATTCACTCGGAACTGGAAAACGGAACTCTTCATATTTTGGTCGGCACCCATGCCGTGCTGGAAGATAAGGTTAAATTCAAAAACCTCGGCCTTGCTATCATTGATGAACAACACCGTTTCGGAGTGGAACAAAGGGCAAAACTTTGGATGAAAAATAAAATTCCGCCGCATATTCTCATCATGACCGCCACGCCTATTCCAAGAACGCTGGCGATGAGTTTTTATTCGGATCTGGATGTTTCCGTGATAGATGAACTCCCGATGGGAAGGAAACCCATCATCACAGCTCATCGGCGAGAAAAGGACAGAAATTCGGTATTTCGTTTTGCCAAAGATGAAATCGATAAGGGCAGACAGGTTTATTTCGTTTATCCTTTGATTGAGGAAAGTGAGGCTTTGGATTATGAAAACTTGATGGGCGGTTTTGAGCGGGTTTCCGAGGCGTTCCCTTACCCAGACTATGCCGTTACCATGCTTCATGGAAAGATGAAACCGCAGGAAAAAGATGAGGCGATGCAGTATTTCGCTTCAGGGAAGGCGAATATCATGGTCGCCACTACAGTGATAGAAGTCGGCGTGAATGTTCCCAATGCCTCTGTGATGATTATAGAAAGTGCCGAGCGTTTCGGGCTTTCCCAGCTCCACCAGCTAAGAGGAAGAGTGGGAAGAGGTGCCGAGCAGAGCTACTGCATTCTGATGACCTCAGATAAAATGTCTTCCGACAGCCGAACCCGAATAAAAACCATGTGCGAGACCAACGACGGCTTTAAGATTTCCGAAGTGGACATGAAACTCCGCGGGCCAGGCGATATCCTCGGCACCCAGCAGAGCGGCGTAGTGGATTTCAAACGGCTGGACTTAGCCCAAGACGGACACATCATCAAGGCAGCAAAGGACACCGTAGAGGCGCTTCTTCGTACTGACCCTTCGCTCCAGCAGGAACAGCACCAAGCCCTGAAAAACTACTACATAAAACAATACAAAGGCAAAAACAAATGGGGAAGAATCAGTTAAAAACATTACAAATATGAAGAAAACAATTTTAGCAATATTTCCTATCTTTCTTACTAGCTTAATAAGCTGTCACGACGACAGTAATAACCTTGGAAAATATTATTACTATATGACAAAAGATGATGCCTTAGATTATGGGCTTGTATCATGGGATTTTATATATAAATCGGATAAAACAAGAAGTCGTTATTACTCAATCATAGATAAAACACCTTCTGATATAATAGACTATAGTTTTGATGATAATTATATTATTGCAAAACAAAAATATAATAGGGAGGTATTATTAAATGAACTCGGAATGGAATTATCCAGCTGGGGAGGATATTATAATATATATAAAAGAGAAGGTGTAATAAATTTTAAAGATGTTCAGGTTTCTTTGAAAGAAATTAGTAAACAGATAGAATTAAGTGGAAGTACTAATCTTGCAGATAGTATAATTTCTCATAGCTCATATTACAAAGAGCTTCTTACTCCAAATAAGATAAATTACTACATCATAGATAAAGATGAAGATTCTATTTTGGGTCCTTTTGATAAGTTAGAATTCGAAAAAATAAAAAAAGAAAAGGAAATAAATTTGGATTTCAAAAAGCAAATAAAGTGAAAAAAAATATCAAACTTATGGCACCGCAGTGGATAGAATACCCTGCCCTTTCTGAGTTTTCTATGGGCTGGCGTATGGGCGCTGGCGAAGATTATAAATGTGATTTTTGGAATTGGTATGAAACTCTCTCACTTAAACAGCAGCGAGAGTACCAAACACTTTTCCCTTATCCTTGCTTCTGGCATTATAATAACTGGGCAGTGAATGATTTGGAAATAGAAGACAGGCTGGATGATGAAGAAGACTATTATTATGAGGGTGTTCCGCTTTGGCAGCCCAAAGGCGCTTATAAATACTCCAAAAAAACTTTTATCAATTCTCCAAAGAAACTCAAATTCGTCTTCTTTTGGAAACCCAATGCTAATGCCTTGGATGAGTCTTGTTTAGGGCAGTGGCAGCCTTCGCCTTTTTATGTCGATGGAGATAAATATTCTTGTGCAGAGCAGTATATGATGGCTGAAAAAGCGCGTTTGTTCGGTGATGAAGAGGTCAGGGAAGAAATAATGAACACTTCTGACCCTAAACTAATGAAAGCCTTGGGAAGGAAAGTACGCAATTTCAATCCTGAAATATGGGACAAAGCCAAATACAGCATCGTACTGAATGGGAATTACTACAAATTCACTCAGAATAAGGAAATGATGGACTTTTTGTTCTCTACAGGTGATAAAATACTGGTAGAAGCCAGTCCTCTTGATACCATCTGGGGGATAGGCTTGGGAAAAGACAACGAGAAAGCTAAGAATATAGCTATGTGGCGCGGTCAAAACCTTTTGGGCTTTGCTCTAATGGAAGTTAGAGATGAGATTAGAAAGGTATATCAGAATGTACATCTTTTAAAATAATGAAAAAGAATTTCGTTATTTTAAAAATATTACTTTTACTCAAATTTATTAATTAAAAATGAAAGAATTACTTACATCAGAGGCGCTACTAACTAATTTCAAAGATACGCGAACTCTTACTCGAAAGGCCATCGAGGCTTTCCCTGAGAAAGACCTTTTTGAATTTAGCATCGCAAATTTGCGTCCGTTTTCACAAATGATAAAGGAATTTTTGATGATTACTGACTATATTTTCACAGAAATACTTGACGAAAAACATACCTCTTTTTGTAATGAAGGACAGTTTCCTACTACCAAAGAAGGCATATTAGCTCTGTGGGACAAGGCTACTGAAATCATTGATAATGAATGGAAAGAAATAGAAAATTACACACAGCCACTTACTATTTATCAAATGACTTTTAGCTTTGCTCAGTGGATTCTTTATGCCATCGAAAACGAGACACATCACCGCGGACAGGGCTATACCTACCTTAGAACCTTGCAAATAGACCCTCCTTACTTCTGGGAAAGGGAAAGTTTTCAATAATAATCAATACTTAATGAACACAGAAAGCATTATCAAAGAAATCTTAACTGGGATAGAAGATGCCTTTAACGAGCTAGACTTACCCAAAAAGCCCTATGGAAGAAATGAACTTTGGGAAGGAATTACTGATTATTTCAAAATCAAACAATTAAGGGATAAAATAGAGTTTTATAACAGTGATTACGAATATACTTCGGAGTCTATCACCATTGCAGGATTTCACGAAATTCCTCAGGAAACAGTGGAAAACACCATCATTCCCGCTTTGGAAGAACAACTTACCCAAATGTTCTTTAATCCTGATTTTTATTATCGTTTTGAATACAAACTTACCTTAGTGTTTGAATTTCAGTTTGGTCTGGGTCGCCACATTCAAAAAAAACTGCACCTAGAACACCCAGAGCGCAAAGCCGAACTTAAACAGCGTTTGGATACTTATGTACAAAAAGTCATCTATGACCAAACGGCAAAAATGAAAGAGAAAGAAATCCATAGTTTCTTTGACAAACTCTTTGATTTTGAACTCAATGGTTATAGCGAAAACAAGGTGATTGAAATCTTGGAAAAAGGCTTTTCACTCATAGATGCTAAATGGAAAAAGACAATGGAAGAATATCGGTTTGGGTTGCACTACCACACCAATGAGTGGAAAGAAGTAGTCTTTATGCCTTTGTATTATAATGTTAAAGGAGAAGATTGGTCAAAAGAATATACGCTCAAAAAAGATTTGGAAGTAAAAAATGTAGACCAAGCTAAACTAAATCTATTTGTACAACAAGCCCTTTGGAACATTAAACACCAACGATACAGCTGGGATGTAAGGTTTGCTTGTGAGGATTTGGAGCGTGCAGCCAAGGAATTAGGTTCTGAAAAAGCGGCTATGTATCTCAAAAAAGGTACAGGAAACCTGCCTGAAAACATCATTCACTACAAGGATGATGATATAGAATGCGATGCCAATGATGTTTTTGCTGAAATCAATGTAAAAATCAAGCAAGAATCAGCCACAGCTTATGACAAAGCATTAGATTTTATCATCGCTCTTTTGAAAACTGACTTCCCAAGAAGTTATCAAATTAAACTCAGTTCCAAAGCACCTAAGCAGTTTTTGGATATCAAAGGAATTGCTAAATCATCTACTCATCGTTTCTTTGCCCAAGCCCTCCAATACGAAGAATTACACCCTAAACTCGTGGCTTATGCTGAGGTGGCTATGAAAGAATTTCAATGGTATAACGATGTAGAAGAAGGCGAAAAAAGCTGTATGCCTGGCAGTTATGTAGTCTTTGGTTTGGGTTTGATAGGAGAAGAGTATTTCCCACTAGTAAGCAAGTATTTTGAGCTATTGGATGATGAGCATCAGATGGTGCATAAATACTTCGTAAGCGCCCTGATTGATCGCTATGGAGTGAATGAACATTCCTTACCGCTTATCTGTCAAGGGATTACCTCTGCTCAGTTTGATATGGTATTCAAGAATTTAGCTAAAGAAATAGAAAATCCAGAGAAAAAACAGCTTTTAATCAATTTTCTCAAAGAAAAAGAAGCGTTTTTTGCTTCTAAAGAGGAAGCCTACAACTTTTATAAATTCTACGAAGAACAGATTTACTACGCTATCTATGGCAAGCAATGGAAGAAAAAGATATAAAATAAGGTATGAACAAATCACTAGAGAGCATTACTCATGAAGAATTTCTAAAGCTGATGGAATGCCTCAAAAACCTACAAGAATTCACCTTTTTAGAATACATAATAGCACCAGAAGCGGATATTTTTTATTTCAATTTCATGGAAAAAACCGTGAAAATCAAATGGGATTTGGATTATGGCCTTTTTCTAGAAACAGAATCGCTCTCTACATCGGACAGAGATTTATTTTTAAATATTTTAGATAAAGAAATTTTATTTCTGATTTAACCACTTTTTATAAGCTTCTCTCAGTGCTTGTGCTTGCGCCCTGTGAGGGCTTAGCGTACTCATATCGTCATAATACTGGAAGGAAACAGCCTTACTTACCTTAGGAAGCGCTGTTTCTATGGAAAGTTGTTGTTTTACTCTATCAAAGGTTGCTGGCGTAAAAGGATACTCCCCCGTAGGCGAATAAAAGGTTTCCAAATCTGTCCAGAAAGCTCCTTTGTAGTTTTTGTTTTCCTCAAAAAGTCCTTTTTGAGCACTTTGATAATAAGTATTCAATTGGTCAAGTGTTACATGCTTAGCCCCTACCCCATCTTGTAACATGATAATTTGTAAATGGCTTTTGGCTAGTTCCGCCATAAAATGTTGTAATTGGTTTGGAGAAGTAAGTTTGCTATTCCAAAAAGCCGCTATAGAAACAGGCTTGCCACCCCAGCTGTGAAGTGCATCAGCAATAGGATTTACAAACACATCCCTAAAAAGCGCCATTTTTTCATCAGAACCATAGGCATAAGGCTCTGGTTCGTGAGGGATATACCAACCTTTAAAAGCAGGATGATTCCCAAACCTTGAATTAATTTCTCTAGCCAAGTCGATACATCGCTGAGCATTAAGCTGAAGCCAAGCCCTATTTGTTTGGTTTTGCCAATAAGTCTCATCAAAGTGAAGCCCTATATGCACTTCTATACCTTGTTTTTGTGCAACCTCAAAGAGTCGCGCTAAGGTATGACGGCTCTTTTGAGAAGTGAAATTATTGGTTGAATCAAACCAAGTAATATCATTATACGCATTCTTGAAAGCCGTATATTGTACGATTACTGTGTTGATTTTTAATTCTTTAAGTTCAGAAAAAAACTTTTCCCATTGGGAAGCTGTCCAATCATTTTTACCAAAAAGCTGGACAAAAGTTCCTGTAAGATATGGTGTCTCTTTACTAATAGAGGATGTTTGTTCTTCTGTTGTGGTTCTATTACAAGCACTTAATAGTAGAATACTACTTAGAATTAGGGATAAAAACTTCTTCATAGCTACAAATGTAAGGATTAATTTTTAATGCTCAATACATAAGACAAAGAGGATGTTTTTATTTCATGGAAAAACTGCAAAAATGGAATTAGAATTATGGTCTTTATTTAGAGATAAGATCACCTATGAACCAGAAGATGATATTGTTTACAAGACTAACTTTTCCAGCGAACCTAAGATTATAGGAGTTGTCGCTGAAGGAAATTCTGTAAGTCGCTATCATCTCTTTGCGGAAATTATGGATTTTTATCAAAATTTGGCTTACTTTGCTATATTTGTGTTAAATCTGCTTGTGGGAAAATATTATGAAAAAATTTTCAAGACTGAAAAAGGCTTGTCACTGATATTTATTCCTATTTTATTCTATATTATTATCTTCATTATCACATAATTTCTTATCTTTGGATAGAAATATTAAGTTGATAATTTTAAAATATTTCCAAAATGAAAGAGCGATACGAAAACATCCGCGAGATGAATGAGATTTTAATGAAAGTAGAAAATATTCTCACCAAAGCAGAAGAAGTACTAGAAGAATGGAAGACTGTCCAGCCAGACTATGATAGGCTCGTGGCGTACTACGACAGCAAACAATGGCGCGAAGACTATTTTGACAGTAATGATGGCAAAATCCCTGATGAAGTTCCTCAGTGGGTGCTTACCCAAGATGCAATTTTTGATGCCATAGGTGCTCAGTTCTACCTCGCCAATGAGTTTCAGCAGCTCCTAAAAACAATCAAAAATAAAGAATGGAAAGAGTAGGTTTTACAGCAAAATATAAATTTTAACACTTTAAAATTCAAATATTTTTTTGTTTTTAACATTTTTTTTATAACTTTGCCGATTGAAGTTAGTGTGTAAAAAATACAAATTTTATAGATATGAAAAGAAAAATATTTACTTTAGGCCTATTGTCTCTTGCTTTTTCAGCAAATGCACAGTCATTATTAGGTATTCAAGACCAAGCAAGTCTTCATATAAAAGAAGATGCTCTTATCTATAGTGGTGGAGAAGTGAAAACTGTCGCTGATGGTGTGATAGATAATTTTGGTAATGTGATGATTGTAGGTGGTGGTTTCAAAACTGTTACTGCATCAAATACTGATAAAACAAATGGTGGAAACTTCATCCTTCGTCTTTGGTCTAACGCTACAACAAATGGCAGCATTGTTAATGGTGGAACTGTTATTAAATATGGGCAACTTTATATTGATAACCAAACATCCCAAGCTCAGGTTACGGGGATTGTAGACAAAGAATATAAGGATAATTCTCATGGTGCTTACCAACAAATGGGAATTCCTTTCTATAAGAAAAATTTCTCTGAATTATCTACAGAATTAGGTGCTAATTTAAGTGGAAATAGATGGAATAGAACAGGTGTATTGGTGTGGAATAATAGTAAAGTGAGATTTGATCATTTTAATCCAACTAACAATACTACAGACATAAAATTAGCAGGACATGCTGTAGCAAATAATGGTGCTACAAGTTATTATGCTATAGGTTCTAGATATTTTAATGCTTTTACAGGAGGAACACCTAATACCCTATCTACTAAAGTTTTCACTATAAAAGGGGTGCCTTTCGCAGGTAACATTACAGCTACATTAAGTGGAGCTGGAGATGGTATAGATTTCGGTGTGGGTGGAAAAAATACAAACTATTATAGAGAGCAATATAAATCCTACCTCGGAGACCATTGGGAACATTCTAGCAGCCCTTGGACTGGTAATTATGGTAAAAACATATATCAATTTGGGAATCCTTACCTAACGAATATTAACCTTAAATATATCGGCACTATTATAGATAATTTAATGGGAGTTCGTGTTGAGCCTAGTACTTCTGTAAAAGCAACTGGAGCAGAAACTGGTGGTGTATATGTATCTTATAATAGTGCAGGGGTTGCTATAGGAGATGTTAAACAAGTTATCGTGAGACCGATGGGGACTTTTGAAATAAAATTATCTGGACCTAGTGTCAGAGTGTTAGATTTTGGTCAATTGAGAAAGTTCGCATATGAGGCAAACACAAGTAATACATCTACATATAATGGTGGAGTTACGGTGCAATCTGAATCTTCAAATAAAGATTTTGTCCTTTCTGAATTGAGTACAAATTCTACAGTAAAAATAGGTAATGCTAAATTATCCAATTCTTCTGTTAAGCAGTTAGGGGTAATTGCATTAGATGCTGATGGAAAAGAATTAGGAAGAACATATTATGTAGTATATGCTGATGGTGTCTCTGGACAGCCAA
>JABCOA020000116.1 GCA_013333875.2 Flavobacteriaceae bacterium
GGAGTATTGCGCTCATTATCTGTTGTTTATGAAAATTATATTTTTGATAAATTTACTAGAATCTTCGGCAAAGATAGCATTTTGAGAATTTAGAATATCTTCGGTCAAAGGTTCTAAAGAAAAACTCTCTCGATGCAGATAATGCGCCGAATATCCGTAATTTTCTATATTAGAAATCACTTCCCAGATAGGCTCGGAATGGTATTTTTGCTCGATTTTTACCATCAGAACAGGTTTGAATTTTTCTATGGTTTCTTTCGCGCCTTCCAGCACGGAGAGTTCTTGCCCTACGGTGTCTATCTTTATGAAATCCAGCCTTTCTAGTTCCTTTCTTTCCGATTCTCTTTTTTGGCACCAGCTGTCAAGAGTGATGCATTCTGCTTTTTGCGTGGCTATTTTTGTGTCCTCATCTTCTGTAATGTTGTCCAGCAGGGTGCTTTCCTCGTGGATTTTTTCTTTGTTGAGGACAGGAATCATCAGTTTAGCCTTCTTATTTTCATTGGATAAGGCTTTTTGATAAAAATTGATTTTAGGAAAAAGATTTTTGAGTCTTTTACAAAGGGTTTTATTAGGCTCAAAAACATGAATGTTTTCAGGGAAAAGAATGTAATCCAGCCAATAGACATAATCACCCCAGCCCGCTCCGATATCTATGAAAACAGCTTTCTGCGGCAGGAAATCCTTTAGCCAAAGCAGCTCTGGTTCTGCATTTCTCTCAAAAATATTTTCTTTATCCAGACGGATAAGTTTTTTATAAAAACGACTTTTATAAATAGTAGGAGAAACGAACCAAAAATTCTGTGCAAGAGCATAGTAGGGATTAATCATGCTGTAAATTTTTCCAAACCACAAAACTACGATATTTACACAGATTTTAGATGAAAAATCTCCACAAAAAATTAGAGATAAATTTTATCTTGTCATAAAGGTGTATTGATTTTTGATTTTCAGACAAAAAGAAAGGTAGAATTTATTACCTTTGCACAAATTATTTAAGAACAAGATGAGTAGAGATAGAAAAAGTTTTTCGGGAAGAAGGGATAACAGAGAAGAGAGTAGAGGAAGCCAAAATAGAAATAAATTTGAGAGAAGGGACAGGCCATCTGCTCCCAAAAAGTTTTATAAAAAACCTGAAGAGCAGGAAGATAAAGCTAAATCCTTTATTCTGAAAAGAAAATTGGACAAAATCAGCAAACAGGTTGAAAAAGATACAATTAGGCTTAATAAATACATCGCTAATTCTGGAATATGCAGCAGGAGAGAGGCTGATGAACTGATTACACAAGGACTAGTGGAGGTCAATGGGAAGGTGGTTACAGAAATGGGATACCAAGTTCAGAAAACGGACAGAGTGGTTTTCGATGGACAGAGCATCACTCCAGAAAAGCCTGTGTATGTGCTTCTTAACAAGCCGAAAGGATATATCTCTACGACAAAAGATGAGAAAGCGAGAAAGACCGTGATGGATTTGGTAGCGAACGCCTCGCCGTATCGTTTATTCCCAGTGGGTAGGCTGGATAGACAGACCACAGGGCTTATTCTTTTGACGAATGACGGGCATTTGACCAAAAAACTGACGCACCCATCTTTCGGAGTGAAAAAAATCTATCATGTCACTTTGGATAGAAAACTAAGCGTGGAGGATCTGCGCACGATAGCAGATGGAGTTCGTCTGGAAGAGGGCGTAGCAGAGGTGGACAGCATCTCATACATCGAAGGAAAACCTAAAAATGAAGTGGGAATAGAAATCCACATCGGCTGGAACAGAGTCGTAAGAAGAATTTTCAAGAAAATGGGCTATGAAGTGGAGGCTTTGGATAGAGTGATTTTTGCAGGGCTTACCAAGAAAAACATCAAGCGAGGACACTGGCGAATTCTCACCGAAATGGAAGTGAATAACCTAAAAATGTTATAAAAAATAGAAGTGATAAATACCCTTTTTGTGTTTATCACTTTTTAATTTAAATACCGAATTTAGAATGGTTTTAGTAACGGGAGCAACAGGGATTTTAGGAAGAGTGTTGGTTTTAGAACTTCTCAAAAAAGGCAAAAAAGTGAGAGCTGCCAAGCGAAAAAGCAGCAATATAGAAGAAGTCAAAAAATCTTGGCTTTTTTATACGGCGGATGCTGAACGGCTGTTTGAGCAGATAGAGTGGGTGGATGTAGATTTGTGGGATTTGGATTCGCTGAGAGCAGCTTTGGATGGTGTGGAGGAGGTCTATCACACCTCTGCAAAAGTGAGTTTTCACCCAAAAGATGCCCAAGAAATGCTCAGAACCAATGTGGAAGGCACTAAAAATATGCTCTATATAGCCGAAGAAAAACAAGTGAAAAAGTTTCTTTTTGTGAGTTCTATCGCGGTGCTGGATGAGGTGAATGAAAATGGGATCATTGATGAAAATTCGCAGTTTAATCCAAAAGAAGAGCATTCTGGATATGCACAGTCCAAATATCTTGCAGAAATGGAGGTCTGGCGCAGTTCAGCAGAGGGGATGAATACCATTATCATCAACCCTGGCGTCATCATCGGAACAGGAAACTGGGGGAACAGCAGCGGAGAGCTTTTTACCACTTTTGAGAAAAATCCATTTACTTTTTCAGGAGGAACTGCCTATGTGGATGTTCGCGATGCGGCAAAAATAGCAGTGGAACTGATGGATAAAAACAAATTCGGGGAGCGGTATATTATTCTTTCTGAGAATAGAAAATATCAGGATTTGTCCGATATAGTAAGGCTAAAATTAGGAAAATCTAAAACGAAAATCCTTCCAAAGTCCATTCTGAATTTTGCGTATTGGCTGAATGTCCTTTTGGGGTGGCTTATTCCAAGTTTAAAGAGAGTTACCAAGAGTAATATAGAGGCAGTTACCAGCTTTACACCGATTTCTAATGAGAAAATAAAACGAGAGTTGAATTACAATTTTATTCCTATCAATGAAAGTATTGATTTTCATTTAGAAAATTATAAAAACCGAAAATTGTAAATTGTTATAAATCAATGAAATGACTAATATAGAACTGATACAAGAATGGTATAAAAATCACTGTAATGGTGACTGGGAGCATGAATATGGAGTAAAAATAGAAACTCTGGATAACCCTGGCTGGATTGTCAGCATAGATTTAGTGGATACTTTTCTGCAAGGGTTTGAATATCAGTATTCTAAAAAAGGCGAAGAGAACTGGATAGAGCTGGTGTCTGATGGTGAAGTTTTTAGGGGAGCGGGAGATTTTCTAAAACTTGATGAAATTTTAGACAAATTTATCAATGAATTTGCATTGCCCAATATTAAAAATGCAAAAATGATTTATGAAATCTATGAGGAAATACCTTTGTCCATAGGGCTTAATGTATATAGACAGCTTAATACTATGCCTATTAGTTTGACTGAATTTGAGATAGTAGAAATTCCAGAATTTGATTTCAAAGAGCTGAAAGTGGTGGATATAGAAGATTTTCAAAAAATGACTTTCCAAGAAGGCGAAATAGACAGCAGATACAAGGTGGGCGACAGAGTGTCCTGCGACCTAAAAACGCTCTACGATGGAATAAATCTTGTTATAAAAAATTAAAATCAATCCCAAAGTAACAAGCGTTGCCTATTTAAAATTTTGTTTTGCTTGTTATAATAGTTTATTTTTGTCCAAAATAAAATTTTGTTTCAGAAAATAATCATATTTCCTTTTGTGATGCTGGTTCGCTTTTATCAGATGGCTATTTCGCCGTGGCTGGGGAGTAACTGCCGTTATCAGCCCACATGTTCTCAGTATATGCTGGAAGCCCTGAAAACACATGGTCTTCTGAAAGGATTATTTTTAGGAACAAAGAGAATTTTGAGCTGTCATCCATGGGGAGGCAGCGGCTATGACCCAGTTCCACCTAAAAAAAGAAAGTAAATTTAAAATGAAAGATAAAATAAGATTTTTTATTCTGTTTGCATTATTGCCGTTTCAGTTGTTCTTTTCACAAGAATACAAAAATGGTTTTTCTGACGGAAGTATAGTAACTAAAAAGGGAAGCACTCCCGTGAAAATATTTGTAAGCCCTGATATGAAGCAGGTTTATGATGCTCTCGGTTCAGAGAATGCAGATGTTTTGGTTATTCTTAATAAATACAATACAGAGCTGTCCAGCCAGGGAGAATATGAGTATGTGGCTCAGTATTATGAGGAGTTTAAAAAGAAAGGCTATTTTATTCTTAATGAGAATTTTATGCCTGTCGGCGAGGAAGGAATGTCCGCAGAATCCCTTAAAAGCTACAAATATATTTTGAAATCTAATCAGCTGACAAAGCAGGATTTACGGATGAGTAAAATGGTATGGCTAAATACCGAGTTTAGCATTTGGAATCCTAATGAAGGCATAGATATTTTTGGTTTTAAAAAACTGAGATATTACGGGCTGATGTTTGTTTTTGCTTTTGGATTTGGGATTTTAATTATGAGACAAATTTTCAAAATTGACAATGTAGATGATAAATTCATAGATCCGCTCTTTACATGGACATTGCTGGGGACTATTTTTGGGGCGAGAATAGGGCATGTGGTTTTCTATGAACCGAGTTTGTTTGTAACGGATTTTTGGAGTGTTTTCCTGCCTATTAGGACAAAACCTACGCTGGAGTTTACAGGTTTTTCTGGGCTGGCGAGCCATGGTGCTACTATTGCATTGATTTTGACTACTTTATATTATAGTTATAGAATTATTAAGAAAAATCCTTTTTGGGTTTATGACAGATTAGGAATTGTCATCGCTTTAGGAGGGGCTTTTGTGCGAATGGGGAATTTTTTCAATTCGGAAATTATCGGAAAACCAGCCAGCGAGACTTCGCCGTTTGCGATACTTTTTCCACAGCAGAGCATGGAATATGGTGCCATAGTTCCGAGGTATCCTACTCAGCTTTTTGAGGCTTTTGGGTATGTGTGTTTGTTTATTTTATTGGCTTTTTTGTATAAATTTACTCGTAAAAAATATCAGCAGGGATGGCTGTTCGGGCTGTTTTTTGTGATACTTTGGAGTATTCGTTTCTTTGTAGAATTCCTGAAAGAGCCGCAGGGAGATGAGGTTATCACATTTGCAGGGCTCAATACTGGGCAGATTTTGAGTATTCCATTTATGCTGGCAGGTGTGGCGATTATGATTTATTCCAAGAAAAATAAAATAGAACCAGCCGAATAAGGTTGATTTACAAGGTTTTTGCTTTGTAATCAATTTTTGAAAAAGAAGAAAAATGATTTTAAATTCAAAAATTTACGGACAGGAAATTCAGGAAATTCCTTTGTTGGTTTTTCATGGATTGTTCGGAATATCAGATAATTGGGGGACTTTCGGAAGGGAATTTGGTCAGTGGATGCCTTGCCATTTGGTAGATTTGCGTAATCACGGAAAAAGTTTTCACTCCGATGAAATGTCTCATCAGATAATGGCGGAGGATATTTTAAACTATATCAGTCATTATCAATTAGATAGGGTTGATCTTCTGGGGCATTCGCTTGGCGGCAAGGCAGTAATGCAGTTTGCGATTTCTTATCCAGAGAGGGTAAATAAACTTATCGTGGCAGACATAGCGCCAAGGGCTTACAGACCGCATCATCAGACGGCTTTTGAAGCCTTGCTAAGTGTGGATTTTTCTGCTGTTTCAGCTCGTAAAGATGTGGAACTTCAGTTGGAAAAATACATTACGGACAGAGCTATGCTTTTATTCCTTCTCAAAAATCTTTATTGGGAGCAGGAAAACAAACTGAGCTGGAGATTTAACCTAAAGACTCTTTCCGAGAAATATGCTGATTTGGTGGGAAATATCGAAGCGAAAGGTGTTTTCGGTGGGAAAACTTTATTCCTCGCTGGCGAAAAATCTAATTACATCCTTCCAGAAGATGAAATCCTAATTCGTGAGAAATTCCCTGATAGTCAGATTGTTAAAATTAAAAACGCAGGGCATTGGCTTCAAGTAGATAATTCGCAAGATTTTAACAATTCTGTTAAAGATTTTTTAATAAAAGGCTAATCATAACATAGATCAATTTTTATGTAAATAAAAAGTTTTATATTTACAAAAATTAAAAATTTTAAGATTATGTCAAGTATTAAAACTATAAATCCTGCCACAGGCGAGGTATTAAAAGAATATCCAGAAATGACATCTGGTGAGGTTTCAGAAATTATTGCACAAGCTGATGCAACCTTTAAAGAATGGCGTAAAAAGTCTTTTTCAGAAAGAGCAAAAGTACTCTATAATGCTGCAAGAATCATGCGTGAGCGCAAAGAGGAGTTGGGTAAATTATGCTCTATCGAGATGGGAAAACTTCACAGAGAAGGTATTGCAGAGGTGGAACTTTGTGCAGGTATTTTTGAATATTATGCAGAAAATGGAGAAAAACTATTGGCGGATAAGCCTTTGGAAACACCACACGGAAAGGCATTCTTGTCTTATGAGCCAATAGGTGTGATTCTGAGCGTTCAGCCTTGGAATTTTCCTTTCTATCAGACTACTCGTTCTGCTGCGCCTAACCTTATCGTAGGGAATACCATAGTGCTGAAACACGCATCTAATGTGCCACAGGCAGGAGAAATGATGGAAAAAATTCTTTTAGAAGCAGGAGCGCCTAAGGGTGCTTATACTAATATTTTTGTCCCTGGTTCTAAAGTATCAGAACTGCTGGACGACCCACGAGTAAAAGGAGCTGCTCTTACAGGAAGCGAACCAGCAGGAGCTAGTTTCGCATCTGCAGCAGGGAAAAATGTGAAAAAATCAATCTTGGAACTTGGTGGAAGTGATGCTTTCATCGTTATGCCAGATGCTGATTTAGACAAAGCTGTAGAAACTGCTGTGAATGGCAGACTATGGAATGCAGGGCAGGTGTGCGTTTCTCCAAAGAGAGTTATCGTTCCAGAAAGCCTTTATCCAGCGTTCCTTGAAAAAGCTACACAGCTATTTGGAAATGCTAAAGTGGGTGACCCTCTTGATCCAGAAACTCAGTTGGCACCTTTAAGCAGTGTGAAGGCGAGAGAAGATGTTTTATCTCAAGTAGAAAAAGCCGTAGCACAGGGAGCAAGACTAGTGGTAGGCGGTAAAAAAATAGAAGGTCCAGGAGTATTTATGCAGCCTACTATTTTGACAGATATCAAAAAAGGAATGGACGCTTATTCAGATGAAATATTTGGACCAGTACTAATGATTTATTCTGTGAAAAATATGGACGAAGCTGTAGATTTGGCTAATGATACTAAATATGGTCTTGGTGGAACGGTTTTCGGAACGGATGTAGAAGAAGCAGTGAAAATCGCACGAAGAATAGATACAGGAATGGTCTATATAAACCATGTGACAGGGATTTCTCCAGAACTTCCATTCGGAGGAACTAAAAACTCTGGATATGGTAGAGAGCAGTCTATAGAGGGAATATATGAGTTCGTTAATTCTAAACTAATCAGGGTAACTACTCCTGATGCAGATTATTAATATTATGCAAAATTTAAAAGGAAAAACAGCCCTCGTAACAGGTGGAGGGCGAGGATTAGGTAAAGCCGTAGCTTTGGCTTTGGCGGCAGAAGGTGTAAATGTAGCCATTACAGGTAGAAATGAAAACAATCTAAAATCCGTAGTTGCTGAGATAGAGAGCAAAAGTGTGAAATCATCTTATTCAGTTTTTGATGTAACTGATAAAAAGCAAGTTTTTGCTTCTTTAGAAAAATTACAAAATGATTTCGGGAAGTTTGATATTCTTATCAATAATGCTGGAATAGCGGCTTTCGGAGGAATTTTAGAAATGGATGATGAACAGTGGGAAGACATTGTAAAGACCAATCTTTTTGGGCCTTACTATGTGGTGAAAGCTGTGGTGCCAGGGATGGTGGAGAAAAAATCAGGCGATGTGGTGAATATCTCTTCAACCGCAGGTCTGAAAGGAAATGCGCTTACTTCGGCATATTCTGCATCTAAATTTGGATTGATAGGAATGTCAGAATCTATGATGTTTGAACTTCGTAAGCAGAACATTCGTGTGACGACTCTTACACCAAGTACGATTTCAACGGATATGGCTAAAACAGACCTGAAAATCACGGATGGAAACCCTGAAAAGGTGCTTCAGCCAGAGGATTTCGCAGAGCTGGTGGTAGATTTATTAAAGCTAAACAAGAGAGCAATGCTGGCTTCGGCGGCTCTTTGGTCTACAAATCCATAAAAATTACTTTTTTTAACCATATTAAAAGAGACTTTGGCTTATCTTTGCCAAAGTCTTTTATTTAAAAAATTGCATGAAAATATTGGTGTTTGATAACTATGATAGTTTCACTTACAATTTGGTTCAGATGGTGGAGCAGATAGTAGGAAAGGAGTTGGTCTATGTTTTTAAAAATGATGAAATTTCACTGGAAGAAGTAGAAAAATATGATAAAATTATCCTTTCTCCAGGACCAGGCGGGCCTAGTGAAGCAGGAATTTTGCTGGATGTGATAAAGGAATTTGCGCCAAAGAAACCTATTTTAGGCGTTTGCCTTGGTTTACAGGCGATTGCAGAGGCGTTTGGCGGAAAGCTGATTAACTTGAATAATGTCTATCACGGCGTTGGGATTTCAACGGCTATCATTGAAGATAATGCTAAGATATTCAGAGGTTTGCCTTCTGAAATCATTACAGGAAGATACCACTCTTGGGCGGTGGATTCTCATGATTTCCCTGAAGAGTTACAAATCACGGCTGTAGATGAACAGGGCATCATCATGGCATTACAGCATAGAAAATACGATGTCCATGCAGTGCAGTTTCACCCAGAAAGTGTATTGACACCTTGTGGGGAGAAGATTTTGGAGAATTTTTTAAAGGATTAAAAATTTTTTAAGCCATCATTATAAGGCTTAGGGCCATAATAGCCATACCAAAAATCAAACCATAAATGGAAAGATGATGTTCTCCAAATGCATGGGTAGCAGGCAATAGCTCATCAAGAGATATAAAAACCATAATTCCAGCTACTATGGCAAATATCTGCCCCATCAAAACAGGAGTAATAAATGGCATTAAAACAAGATATGCTGCAATAGCTCCGATAGGTTCTGCTAGACCAGAGAACAAGGACATCAGAAATGCTTTTTTCTTGTTTTTAGTTACTTGGTAGATGGGGACAGCTACTGCTATGCCTTCGGGGATGTTATGTATGGCTACAGCAGTTGCAATGGCTATACCTAATGTGGGATTTTCAACTCCTGCAATGAGGGTGGCTATCCCCTCAGGAAAGTTATGAATAGCGATTGCAAATGATGTCAAAATCCCCATTCGCATTAGCTTAGAACCTTTTTTTATCGGTTTTTCCATATCTTCTAAGTGTTGAATTTCATGAGGATTTTCAAATGAGGGAATTAAACGGTCTATAATGCCAATGAATAAAATTCCGCCAAAGAAACATAACCACATGGTTAGCAATCCTTTTGTATTTCCCATCTCTTCGGTAAGGATTTCTCTGGATTGAACTAAAAATTCTGCAAAGGATACCAAAATCATCACTCCAGCGGAAAGTCCCAAGGAAAAAGATAATAATTTTTTGTTTGTCTGCTGAGTGAAAAAGACAATCAGCCCCCCAATTCCAGTGGATAATCCTGCAAATAAAGTCAATAAAAATGCAATAAAAATATGCTGTTCCAAAATACTAAATATTTATATCACAAATCTAAAAAATAAAGGTAAGAATAACTAGCACTAAGATAAATATTTTAAAAATTCCCAGAATTTTCTATTTTTCAAGTAGTTGAGTGAATTTTCGTTGCGGTAGGCCTCTTGTTCAAAACTGATTTTTTCATACGCCATTTCTCCATTTCTCAGTTTGATATACCAATATAAAAACTCAGCGAGATACCAAAGGTAAAATAGAATAATGCCCATTTCCAGCTGCTGCCGAAGGTGTATTTTTTCGTGGTTGATAAGGGTGTGGTTATTTTTCAGCCTTTTATCTTTTAAAATAATAAAGGGAAA
>JABCOA020000117.1 GCA_013333875.2 Flavobacteriaceae bacterium
CAGAAAAACGAACTTGGTTTTGATGACTTCCTAAAACAGCTTCAGATGATGAAGAAAATGGGAGGAATGAAAGACCTGATGGGTATGATACCAGGAATGGGAAAAGTAGCCCAAAATGTGGATATCAATGACGATACCTTCAAGCATATAGAGGCGATGATACAGTCCATGACGCCAGAAGAAAGAAGAAGACCGAGCATCATCACCATGCCGAGAAGACAAAGAATAGCCAAAGGAAGCGGAAGAAAAGTAGAAGAAGTAACCGCTCTGATGAAGCAGTTCGAGCAGCTTGGCAAGACTATGAAACTCCTGCAAAGCCCACAAGGCAAGCAGCTGATGTCTATGATGAGCAAAGGCGGCGGACTCCCAGGAATGGGCGGCGGAATGCCTTTCGGAGGAAAATAAACGAATAAAAGGAAATCCCTTCTCTCACAGAAGGGATTTTTATTTTTCGAGATTTTGGATTTTATTTAGAATTTAAAAGTATCGTCTTTAAAGGCTTTGTTTAGTTCTACTTTACTAAAAATCATCACATAGTCCGAATCCTTTTTCGGCGAAGAAGCCTCTATACGAAACGGCATCAGCAGATTTCCTACCTTTTTGTAATCAGAATAAGTGATGGTCTCTCCCCTTTTTTCCTCTTTTAAAAGTAGATAAGACAGCTTGTCAAAATAGTAAATGGTTTTATTCACATTTTTAGTGAGTTCTACTTTGAAAACTTCCTTATCTCCGAGTTTTTCTACTCCCAAAAGCTCCGCTGTGAAGCCTTTTTGTTCATAATTGATAAAATCCGTATCGAAGCTCTCTGGCTTATAATTTGGGTATTCTTGGAGTTTATTTACGGCGTAGTTCATAGCGTAGCCCTTTTTCCCATCATAGCCCTCTATCACCTGCTCTTTTTTCCCATTTACTACGATGGTTTTGGTAAGATTCGGTCTGGCTTGGTAGATTTTCACAGGATATTCCTCATTCACTCCCAAAATCACTTTTCCCTGAAGCAGAATGGTATTCAGCAGTTTCCACTGGACTAAACCTCCTGTATTTTGGATATTTTTCTCAATAATCTGAGCCGCTGTCTGGGCAAAAAATATTTGCGCTAAAAATACCAAGGTTATCAGAAATATTTTTCTCATGTTATTCTTTTTATGGTTTATTGGTTTCTTCTTAAAATTTCTCTTGCCTTTTCCAAATCCTCTGGAACATCTATCCCCACGCCCACGAAATTGGTCTCTATCATCTTGATTTTCATACCGTATTCCAGATAGCGGAGACATTCTATTTTTTCTGCAATTTCCAAAGGTTTCATCGGAAGTTTTGCAAAGTTAAGCAAAGCCTCCCGTCTAAAAGCATAAACGCCGATATGTTTAAAATATTTTACACCCTTCTCTTCTCTCGGATATGGAATCACAGAACGACTGAAATACAGCGCAAAACCATCTTTATCCGTAATTACTTTTACATTATTCGGGCTTTCTATTTCTTGTTTTTCTGTCAAATGAATTTTGAGTGATGCCAGAGAAATTTCCTTTTTGTCATCAGCCTCAAAAACCGAAATCAGCTGTTTCAGCGGTTCGGTTTTTAGGAAAGGTTCATCACCTTGGACATTCACCACTATATCACAGTCGATATTCTGTACAGCTTCTGCGATACGGTCGCTGCCTGTCTCGTGCTGACCTGTCATCAGGGCTTTTCCCCTTGCGTTTTTTATTTCATTAAAAATAATTTCTGAATCCGTAGCCACGAAAACCTCATCAAACAAGCCTGTCTCCACCACATTTTGGTAAGTAGTGGCAATGACAGTTTTCTCGCCCAAAAGCTGCATGAGCTTCCCTGGAAAACGGCTCGCCTCGTATCGAGCAGGGATAACGGCTATTATTTTATTTTTTTTCATTTTTTACTTTAATTTCAATATTTGAGATAAGGTTTTTCCATCCCAAATAAATGTTTTTTCATCTGTTTTTTGATTTATCGGAGTTTCTTTTTCATTGTCATCTTCATCGAATTCTGCCTCTTCCATTTTCATGATGATTTTAGATTTCACGCCTCCTTTATCACTCGGGAAAATATATTCTTCACTATGATAAAAAATCCCTGCATCCCCCACATTTGTCAACAAATCCAAAGGGAAAAAATTCTTCCCATTCCACAGCAGATACTGCGTACTGGTAGGGATTCCACACGCCTCGCCCGCGTTTTCTGCCTTTATCACGGATTTTATTCCTGATAATCCCTTGTTGTTTAGTATCTCCATACTTGTAAAATGCAGATTATCAACAAGAAAATTATGCTTATCTATCACTTTATTGTTTTCCAGCGCCAGAACCTCCATTTTCACCTGTTTATAAGCGCCTCCATCTCTACTGACCGTTCCCACAGCCCCAAAGAGAAACTCTACGCCATTCTTTTTCTGATGCCCCAAAGCAAGATTTCCACCCCAGATATAGCCTTTTTTCAGCTGGTTATTTTTCTTATAGCTGATTTCATACCAAGGCGCTTCACGAAGCCCCGCAGAATGCATATGAGTAGTAATGTTAGTAATATTAACAGCATCGCCTATCTGCAGACTGTCTATTTTATTAGATTTATAGTTAGGCTGTTCCCTTACTTTGGCGTCTGATACCATTACTTTTTGGGCTACTTTTTTATCAAAAGTATAACTTCCAAAATAGACTTCATCATTGTTCTGAGCTGATACCCAGATACAAAGAATAAAAAAACATAAAATTCCCAGCTTCTTCATTGTAAAAATTTAAGCGGTTAAAAGTAAAAAAACTTTACAAACTGACCAAAACAAAACATTATTCAAAAATTTTACTCCCCATCATATACGACAGGGAGTAATAATTATAAACTCAAATCTTTCTTGATTTGCTCTATTTTATGATTTAATTTTTCCACCTGAACAGCATATTCGCTCTCAGATGAAATGTTACTTTTCACAGAGAAATAGAACTTAATTTTCGGCTCCGTTCCTGATGGACGGATAGCTACTTTCGTACCGTCTTCCGTGTAGTATATCAGCACATTAGACTTAGGAATATCGGTCATTTCTGCTTTTTCATCTTTCACTAAATCCCATGCAGTCTGCTCCTGAAAATCTTTCACAAGAACCACTTTAGAACCTGCTAGTTCTTTCACTGGATTATTACGGAAATCCGACATCATTTTTTTGATTTCCTCTGCTCCTTCTCTTCCTTTTTTCACTACATTGACCAATCCCTCTTGATAAAGTCCTAAATCCTTATAAATCTCTATCATATACTGGAAAATACTGCTGCCCTGAGCCTTGCACCATGCTGCTATTTCGCAGGCAAGAAGGATAGAACCGCACGAGTCCTTATCTCTCACGAAATCCCCTGTCATAAAGCCAAAACTCTCCTCTCCTCCACAGACGAATTTCTGTTTTCCTTCGGCTTCGCGAATCATTTTACCAATCCATTTAAAGCCTGTAAGTCCTGCCTTGCACTCTATTCCGTATTTTTTAGCAATATCAAAGAAAATATCCGAAGTCACAATAGTAGAACCGATGAACTCACTTCCTGTGATTTTTCCTGCTTTTTTCCATTGGTCAAGGATGTAATAAGTCAGAATTGTATTGGTCTGGTTTCCATTAAGCAGCTGGATTTTCCCTTCAAGGTTTCTCACTGCGATACCAAGTCTATCTCCATCTGGGTCACAGCCGATGACAATATCTGCATTGGTAATTTCTGCCAAGTCCATAGCCATCGTAAGAGCTGCTGGTTCTTCTGGATTAGGGCTTTCCACAGTTGGGAAATTTCCACTTGGAATCATCTGTTCTCTCACCAAATCCACCTTTGCAAATCCAGCCTTTTTAAGGGCTTTAGGGATTGTTGTGTAAGTTGTCCCATGGATAGAAGTGAATACAATGTTCAGATTATCTCTCCCAACATTCTGATAAAGAGAGTTTTGCATACAAGCATCTATATAAACATCATCCTGCTCCTCGCCTATCCATTCTATCAAATCATCATTTCCATTAAACTTAATATCCTGAAATCTAACGGAATACCCCTCTTTGATAATCGCCTCATCATTCGGTGGGACGATCTGCGCTCCATCATTCCAATAAACCTTGTAGCCATTGTATTCAGGCGGGTTGTGTGATGCTGTGAGTACGATTCCAGCATTACATTTTTTATTTCTCACCGTGAAAGAAAGCTCTGGCGTAGGGCGGTGTTCCTTGAAAAGTAAAACACGGATTCCATTAGCCGTAAGCACATCTGCTACTACTTTCCCAAATTCTTTGGAATTATTTCTCACATCGTAGGCGATAGCTACTTTGATAGTTTCGCCTTTAAACTGCTGGTGCAGGTAGTTTGCCAGCCCTTGAGTAGCCTGCCCAAGCGTATATTTATTGAGTCTGTTGGTTCCCACGCCCATCACTCCGCGCATTCCTCCTGTCCCAAATTCTAACTCTTTATAAAAAGAATCTTCCAGCTCTGCTCCATTTTCATCTATCAACTGCTGAACTTTAGTTCTTGTTTCTTCATCAAAAGACTCTGATAGCCAAAGCCTTGCTTTTTCTATTGTTGTCATACTTTTAACTTTTATAGTTTATTTTTTTATTATTAATGCCTTATCTTGCTCCAAAACTCTCTTTACAGGATTGCCCGTATAGCTTAGTTTCGCATTGTTTTTTAGTTTTCCTTCTAATTTTTCATCAACCGAAATTTCCGCCAAAGCATTATCTTCAGCCTTGATTTTCAAGTTATTTACAAACCAGTATGGAGACACCATCACAGCAGAATCCCTCATCACTACTTCTGCTTCCAGCGTTTTCCCAAACATCTCCAGCCGAGCATTATCATAGAGATTTATCTCAGCTTTATTAGATAAAATAGCGCCTGCAAATTTCGTATTATCTTCCATTTTCAGGCTAAAATCATCCATCATCATTTGGCTGGAAATATTAAATTCTGCCGAATTCTGCATTTTCATTTTAGAAATTTTCCCAGAAGAATACAAAATGATGTTATACACTTCCACTCCTTCGGTTTTTCTTTTCTCACTGACAGTCAATTCTTTATCCTTAACTTTGATTTTTAAATTTTCAAAAATATTAGGATAAGTCTCCACTGTCAGTTTATTTTCAGTGCTTTGTATATAGGACACTTTGAAATTCCCATCTAAATGCAAAGCGCTAAATTCCTCTATCTTCACCTCTTGCGTCTTTATTTCATTGCCTTTGGGCTGAATTTTCCCACAAGAAATCAGCACCAAAACAACTACTATGTAGAGGAGGTTTTTCATCTATTATTCATCAAAAATTTTATAATCTGCTCTGCTTCATCTTGGCTAAAACCATCTATTTTACGCTTTTTACCTCCATAATGAATCACTATCGAAGCCCATCGGTTTTTTCGCACCACTACTTCCTTGATTTTAGATTTTTCAATCTTGTTTTCGGTGTTAATCATCCAAAATTGAAGCGCAAAAATCACCAGCCAGAGCACCGCCGAAATGGTCTTAAAATGAGAAACCTTAGCAAAGTCAAAATCATTCTGATACAAATCAAACAAATAGATAGCAATAAATACGAAAGAAGCCGATAAATAAAGCAGTTTATTCGTTTTCTTGTTATCTGCAATCTCGAAATATTCTGGATAACTCGTTATGGTGGTTTTCCCAAATGATATGCTGTTCATCTTAAATTTGTTCTTCTATATTATAATTTTTGTGTTCTCTATTGGTTCTGATAATCATCTCTCCGAGAAATCCTCCTATAAAAAGCAAAGTTCCCAAAATCATCATCGTCAGCGAGATGAAAAACCACGGATTATCAGCGATTAGGTGTCCATATTGTTTGTGGATATAGACTGCTATCAGTTTGGAAACTCCAAGCCAAAATGCCGAGAGGAAACCGATAATAAACATCAAAGTACCGACCGCTCCAAAAAAATGCATCGGGCGCCCGCCAAAACGGCTGATAAACCAAAGTGTAACCAAATCCAAAAAGCCACGGATAAAGCGTTCTGTCCCAAATTTAGAACTTCCGTAAGGTCTTGCCTGATGCTTCACTTCTTTCTCCGTAATGCGCTTAAAACCAGCATTCGCCGCCAAAACAGGAATATATCGGTGCATATCACCATAGACATCTATGGACTTTACGACTTGTTTTTTATAGGCTTTCAGACCGCAGTTGAAATCGTGCAGATACACTCCAGAAACCTTTCTCGCCGCTGCATTGAAGAGCTTGGATGGCAGGTTTTTGGTCATCACATTATCAAATCTTTTCTTTTTCCAGCCAGACACGATGTCATAATTTCCATTGACTACCATATCGTACAGTTCTGGAATTTCCTCTGGAAAGTCCTGTAAATCAGCATCCATTGTAATCACCACATCTCCAGACACTTTCTCAAATGCCGCATGCAACGCCTGTGATTTCCCATAATTTCTGGAAAACTTTATTCCATGGATATGGTCATTTTCCCTGCAAAATCCCTCTATAATTTCCCAAGATTTATCCGTACTACCATCATCTACAAACCAAATTTCATAAGAAAGCTGGTTCGCCACACACACCTTATCAATCCTAGAAAAAAGCTCTTTCAGGGATTCCTCCTCATTCAATAAAGGGATAACTATAGATAAATTCATTTC
>JABCOA020000118.1 GCA_013333875.2 Flavobacteriaceae bacterium
ACATTTCAAAAATCTCACCTCAGGGCATCCCATCATAATGGGCAGAAAAACCTACGAAAGCATAGGAAAACCTCTCCCAAACCGCACCAATATAGTGGTCAGCAGAAAGGAAAATTGGTTTGAGGAAGGGATTCTCATCGTTCCGAGTTTAAAAGATGCTATCAAACACGCTAAAAAAATCAATGAAAATATATTCATCATCGGAGGCGGCGAAATCTACCGCCACACCATCGATATGGCTGACCGACTGGAAATCACCCAAGTAAATCACCAAACAGATGCCGATGTATTTTTTCCAAAAATCGATGAAAAAACTTGGATAAAAACTGATGAAATCCACCACCCAAAAGATGAAAATCACGCTTATGATTTTTATTTTCAGACTTGGGAAAGAAAAATTTAAAAAATTTAACTAAATTTGTCCCTTAAATACAGATTATGAAGAACCTTTCACTCCTATTTACAAAAGATGGTTTACAATGGCAAATAAATGAAGCTGATAATGTTACAGAGGAAGAAGCTCGTTTCGTAACGGATGAGACTCCAGAAAATTTTATAGAAAATGAACTAGACAAGATTCTTCGCAGAGAGGCTTGGGCTGAGATAAAGGTTTTCTCAGCATTCAACCACTTCTCACTGACTCCAGAAGTTTTCACAGAAAATCAGCTCGGGCAGCAGATTATATCTTATAATTCAGATGTAAAAACAGAATCAGAAGAACTGATGAGATCTATCAACCAAAAGTACGGTGTTCAGTTTTATTATTCTTTCCCAAAACACTTTTATCAAAAAATAAAAGACCTTAGCTCTGTTTCTAATTTTCATTTCTCAGGAGAGCGTTTTTTGGATTCTGTAAATATAAATAAGGACAATGAAATCCATATCAATCTGTATCACAACCAAGTAGAGTTTCTTGCATTAGAAAACGAAAAACTGGTTCTTTATAACAATCTTGATGCTACATCGGAAATAGATTTCCTTTATTTCATCATGTTCACACTG
The DNA here is from genome assembly GCA_013333875.2 of Flavobacteriaceae bacterium. Taxonomy (GTDB): domain Bacteria; phylum Bacteroidota; class Bacteroidia; order Flavobacteriales; family Weeksellaceae; genus JABCPE02. Next base: position 1,003 of record JABCOA020000118.1, read on the forward strand.
AGCAAAATAGGTTTTGATGTTAATAAAACTCATTTCTACATCTATGGAGAAATCTCTGAAAACGATACCTTTATATCTGAGTTAGAAAAATTCGTTCCAGCTATCTCCATCGTGTACGAAAACTTTAAAGGAAAACATTTCATTGTTAATTCATAAGTATGTATCGCATCATTTCAGGTGTTTGGAAAGGTAAGAAAATCTCTGCTCCAAAGAATTTTGAAGTCAGACCAACTACGGATTTCGCCAAAGAGGCTCTTTTCAGTATTTTAGAGCATCGTTTGGATTTGTCTAGTTTGTCTGTTTTAGACCTTTTTGCTGGGATTGGCTCTATCTCGCTGGAGCTGGCCTCTCGTGGCTGCAAAGACATAACTAGTGTAGAAATGAACGCTAAACATGCTGGTTTTATCAATTCTACGGCTAAAGATTTGGATTTCAGCTCACAAATCAATATTCTAAGAGCCAATGTTTTTGACTGGCTGAAAAAAGCGCAAAATCAAGGAAAAAGTTTTGATTTGATTTTTGCTGACCCTCCTTTTGACCTGCCTGAAAATGATTATCAAGAGCTGATTTCCCTCATTCTTTCTGAAGGAATTTTAAAAGAAAATGGTTATTTCGTACTAGAACACCAATCCCGTCACAAAATAGAACATCCTGATTTACAAGAAACTCGCAAGTATGGAAATGTAAGTTTTTCTTTCTTTACAAAAAGCGAAAATCCTTAGTTTATATCCTCTATAATAGCCATTCGCCCTTCCTCTATTTCTTCAATGGAGGAAATTAGTTTTGCTTCTTGAGATTTTTCATAAAGCGGCTCCATGAAAAAAAGCGTCTCGAAAAACTGGCGATGAATTCCTTCCAGCATAGTCATAAAGAGATTCATCCCTATTTGATTATTATGCAAATCCATCGCTCTAGCAATCTGCTCATTTACAAAGAGTTCTTCATGCATATCCGTAATCTGTTTACACCATTTCAAGCTTTTCTGTGGAGAAGAAATTTTACAGCAGTACATCATTATCAGACAGCACCAGAGAGCATGGCGAAAAGCATTTCCTCTTCCGTTTTTATGATGAGTTTCTGGGAATTTTTTATTTGTAATTTTAAAGGTTTTAATAGTAGCAATGAAGGTAAGAAAAGCAAACAACGGATGCCGAAGCAATAACCCTAACAATTTGACAAGCCGCTTAAAATCAAGCTGCAGAATAGCCTTAAAAATAGTTGTCATTCTTTCTAAAATAAAATCGCAAATCAAAAAAGACTTACGATTTTATCATTTTTATTTGTTCATTAATAGTTTTACAGTTTTAGAAATGGTTTCTCTGATTTCCTTTCTCTTTACTATAAAATCTACAAAACCTTTTTCTTGTAAAAACTCCGATGTTTGGAATCCTTCTGGCAAATCTCGCCCAATAGTCTCACGGATAACCCTAGGCCCCGCAAAACCTATCAAAGCGCCTGGCTCCGCCATGATGATGTCGGCAGTCATCGCGAAAGAAGCCGTAATTCCACCGAAAGTAGGATTGGTAAGGTAGGCTATGTAAGGCAGCCCTGCATTAGAAAGCTGAGCCAATTTTGCCTGAACCTTTGCCATCTGCATCAGTGAGTAAGCTGCTTCCTGCATTCTTGCTCCACCTGACTGACAGATAATCATATAAGGCAGTTTTTTTTCTATACAGAAGTCTATTGCTCTTCTTATTTTCTCTCCCATCACAGACCCAAGAGAACCTCCGATGAAGTCAAAATCCATACAGGAAATCACCATTTCTACGCCATTTACTTTTCCATGTGCGTTTCTGATGGAGTCTACTAGTTTGGTTTTAGCTTTTGCTTCTTTTAGCCTGTCTTTGTAGGATTTAGAATCTTTAAATTTAAGAATATCTATGCTTTCTACATCTGCATTTAATTCCTTAAATTTAGAATCATCAAAAATAATTTCGAAATATTCCCTGCTTCCTATTCTCACATGGAAGCCGTCCTCTGGCGAAACATAGTTATTTGCTCTCAGTTCGTCACTCTCTATTATTTTCCCCGTAGGAGTCTGATGCCAAAGCCCTTTTGGGACATCCTTTTTTTCCTCTGTGGGAGTGCTGATATTTTGTTTCTTTCTTTTGAACCAATCAAATGCTGACATTCTTTATCTTTTAATAATTCTGCAAATTTAAGAAATATTTTTTCTTTAACTCAAAAACTCTGCTGTAACATTTTCCCACGCGGAAAAATCTATGCTTTCATCATTGAAATATTTTTCAAAGAAAGGAATAGCCGCCTCTGGCTCTTCCACAAAAGTTCTATAATGTGTAAAATTCCCTCCGTCATAAACTCTGCTTTCCACTACGAAACTCTGCTCATCCTCAGCCATTTGGACATAATTTTCACTTTTTTCATCAAAAAGAACTATAAAATCTTCCTCATAAATTCCTGTTGTTATCAGTTCCTTGATTTCATCCCAAGTAAGGGATTCTTCTGTTCTAAATTGTGTGTTTACTAATTTCATAATATATTGATATTTAATTTCTTTTGTCATTACCCCAGAGGAGTTTTTGTCTCAAAGTTTCATAGAAACTGACATTTTTTGGAAAAATAAGATTTAGGCTAAAATCCGCCTTTTTCAAAATCAGTTCATCTTCCTCATTCATATGATAAAGCCGAGAATCCAAGCCCAGCGAATACAGCGGCAGCCTGCTGGAAACTTTTAGTTTTATTTCTACATTGTCTTTTAGGATAATAGGGCGCATATTTAGGTTATGCGGTGCAATAGGCGTAAGAGAAAGATTATCATTCTCTGGCTCTATAATAGGCCCTCCACAGCTTAGCGAGTACGCTGTAGACCCCGAAGGTGTGGCCACTATAAGCCCATCTCCCCAAAACATACTCAGGAATTTGCCGTTAATTTCGGCTTCCACAGTAATCATGGAAGTAGTCTCTTGGCGGGTAATCACCACATCATTCAGCGCATAGGGAAAATCTATCCTATTTTCGGCTGTTTTCACTTCTATCACCGAACGCTGACTGATATGAGTCTCGCCAGCAAAAATTTTATCAATATTATCAAAAATCTCTTCTTTGCTGAAATTAGCTAAAAAACCGAGTCTGCCCATATTAACGCCCACCACAGGGATTTCCAAATCCTGAATCAGCGTAAGTGCACTCAGAATAGTACCATCTCCTCCGAAAGAAAAGAAATAATCTATTTCATATTTTTCGAGGGAATTTTTATCCGTGAAAATCTGATATTTACCAAATGAACTATTCTTTTCTAAAATTTTTTCGTGGAGAAAAATCTGCACATTTTCCCTTTTCTCCAATTCAAGAATAAACTGATGAAGATAAGCCTGAATCTCATCTCCATTTTTCTGTGAATATATTGCGATATTTGGCATTAGAATTCTAGGTATTTTTGCATAAATTCATATCGGCTCTTCAGCAGTTCTTCCTTTTCATCGGTATAGAATTTCTGCACGATGATGTAGCCATAGCGCTCAAAGGTTTCGTCTATGGAGCTGAGATTTTCATTGCTGATTCTCATCGTTACCCTTACAAAAGCCTCATTCATCTCCGTAACCAGCGCACCGTAGAATTTTCCGTTGTTGCTTTCTACGATTTGGGCTATTTCCACCATGGAATAATTGGTTCTAGGTATTTCCACTGTAAGCAGCGCCCCTGTCTCCGAAAAAAACGGATATTTAGACAATTCATCTGCGATGCTGTCCCAAGCGATATACCCCTGATATTCCTCGTTTTTATTGATTACAGGAATTACATTGGTATTAAATGTATGGAATAATTTTACCCCATCCAAAAGAGTGCTTTCATAGAGAATAGAAAACCTATCCATATACGGAAGCAATTCTCCTAAATTTTTTTTGCGATTTTCCTCCAAGCACTCCTTCATTACTGCACCCTGAAATACGCCTTCATTTTCCACGAAAACATGGGTAAAATCAAAATCAACAGCAGTCTGCAAAGCCTCCTCCGCAGTAGTATCTACGCCCAATATGGGAAAATCATTTGCGATATAATTTTCAATTATCATAAATCATAATTACTTCGGTAAAGGTATGAAATTTGATTAAAACTATAAAAACTTTACCTTTGTGAAATTCTAATCAGACATTTATATGAATTCACAAATTCTCTACGAAGACAACCACATCATCATCATCAATAAAAAAGTAGGTCAGCTGGTTCAGGGCGACAAAACAGGCGACCAGAGCCTTCTGGAACTGCTGAAAGA
>JABCOA020000119.1 GCA_013333875.2 Flavobacteriaceae bacterium
AGGAAAAACATACACGGAAAACATTGATAATCCGTTGGTTAAAAGAGGTTTTGAGGTTGTCAGAATAGGGATTTCTGCGGACAGAGAGATTATCTATGGCAGAATTAACCGAAGAGTGGATTTGATGGTGCAGAATGGGCTTTTGGAAGAAGCGAAAAATCTTATTCCTTATAAAGACAAAACAGCCCTGCAGACAGTGGGTTATACAGAATTATTCAAATATTTTTCAGGTGAGTGGGAGCTGGATTTTGCGATTTCAGAAATAAAGAAAAATTCGCGAAGATATGCCAAAAGACAGCTTACATGGCTTAGAAAACTAGAAAATATCCATTGGATAAAATATGACTACACACAGGAAGAATTAGAAAAATTATTAGAAATTATCAAAAAATGAAAAACTTTTTAAAGAAACAATGGAGTAATATCCTATTTGGCGGGTTTGTGTTGGCATTTTTCTTTGTGCCAGGTGTTCGTGAGTCTATTCAAAGACTTTTCTTGATGAAGCCTTCTTTGGAGAAGTCGCAGAGTATAGGAACGCTCTCAGAATCAGAATATAATGTAGAATTAAAGGGAATAAATGTCCCAGATGCCAATTTGTCCGATTTTAAGGGGAAACCTGTTTTTCTCAATTTTTGGGGAAGCTGGTGTCCGCCTTGTAGAGCTGAATTTCCTACTATCCAAAGCCTTTATGAAGGTAAAAAAGGGAAAATAGAATTTGTTCTCATTGCCATGCAGGATGAGGAACAGAAAGTGAGAGATTTTATTAAGAAAAATGGCTATACTACGCCTGTTTATCTACTGAAAGAGCCTCTTAGCGAGAAGTTTAGTATAGATGTTTTTCCTACGACTTTCATCCTTGGGAAAGAAGGGCAGATACTCAAAAAAGATGAAGGAGCGTCCGACTGGAATAGTCAGGCGGTTCATAGTTTTATAGATAAATTATAATCTTGGCAAGAGTTTTGCTGCTTTTATTATCAAAAAATATTTATAAAAATGAAAAAAATTAAGATGGCTTATCAAGTTTATAAAAACAGAAGTTTTTTTACTAAAATTCCTGATATTTTTAGAATGATAAAGTCTTCATTTAGAGGAGAGTATAAGATGAATAAATCATCAGTTATTATCCCAGTGCTTATATTTATCTATATGCTTTCTCCTTTGGATTTTATTCCAGATTTCATTCCTTTTATTGGGATTTTGGATGATTTGGGACTTTTTGCTATTGCAGTTTCCAAACTTACAAAAGAGCTGGATAATTTTTATCTATGGGAGGCTAATAGAGCAGAATAGTATTTTATAAACAACAATCTATAAATAAAAAAACATACTTTTTAAGTATGTTTTTTTTGTAATTGCTCTTCTACAAAATCCAAAATATCTTTTGCGACATCTTCTTTGGATTTTAGAGCAAAATCTTTCTGCTCCGAAGGTGTGATGATTTTGATTTTATTGGTATCGTTTTTAAATCCTGCACCACTGTCTTTCAGTGAGTTTAGGACTATCATATCTAGGTTTTTTCGCACTAGTTTTCCTTTTGCGTTTTCTTCTTCGTTCTGAGTTTCCAAAGCGAAACCAACCAAAAATTGGTTTTTCTTTTTCTCGCCCATAGTTTTCAGAATATCAGGGTTTTTGACTAGTGTGATGGTCATTTCATCATCATTTTTCTTTATTTTTTCTTGGGCAACTTCTTTTGGAGCATAGTCTGCCACTGCGGCACTCATTATTGCAATATCTGTATTGTCAAAATACTGAAATACAGCATTGTACATTTCTTTTCCAGAATTTACTTTTTCTAATGATATATTTTTGTCTGTGCTTAGTGCAGTCGGCCCTGAAATGAGAATCACCTTGGCTCCTCTTTTTTCGGCTTCTTCCGCGATGGCAAATCCCATTTTCCCAGAGGAATGATTTCCGATAAACCGCACAGGGTCAATGGCTTCGTAAGTCGGGCCTGCTGTCACAAGAACTATTTTTCCTGCTAAAGATTTTTTTTGATTAGAATTAAAGAAATCAAAAATAGTTTTATAAATAGTTTCGGTTTCTGCCATTCGCCCTTTGCCCACTAGTCCGCTCGCTAGTTCGCCTTCTTCTGCAGGAATGATGATGTTCCCATATTCTTCGGCAAGTTTTAGATTTCGCTCGGTAGAAGGGTGGATGTACATATCTAGATCCATCGCAGGAGCTATAAACACAGGACATTTTGCCGAAAGATAGGTGGCTATCACTAGATTGTTACATACGCCATTCACCATCTTTGCAAGAGTATTGGCGGTACATGGCGCTACCAGCATTACATCTGCCCACAGAGCCAAATCTACATGGCTGTTCCATTCTCCATCTTGCGAATAAAACTCGCTGAATACCTTTCTTTTAGATAAGGTAGATAGGGTAAGAGGACTCACAAATTCTTTTGCAGACGGCGTTAGGATAACTTGTACTTCTGCTCCGTTTTTGATGAAATCCCTTACTAGAGTATTGATTTTATAGGCTGCGATACCGCCCGTGATTGCGATTAGTATTTTTTTTCCTGATAAATCCATGTGGTTTTTAAATTTTGGAATAAATTTAAGTAAAATAAAAACAAAAAAGTTGTAACTTACACGAAATTACAACTTTTTTGATAAAATAAATATAAAAATAAAAAAGATTATTTATCTGTCTTTCTGAAATAAATCTCACCATCCAACCATTCTTTGATGGCGATAGATGTAGGTTTTGGTAATTTTTCGTAGTATTTAGAGATTTCTATCTGCTCTCTATTTTCGAAAACTTCTTCTAAAGAAGTGTCACGCACAGCAAATTCATCAAGCTTATTATGCAGCTCAGTTCTTATTTCAGAGTTGATTTGCTCTGCTCTTTTTCCCATGATTACAATAGCCTCGTAGATACTTCCTACTTTTTCCTCTATTTTGTCTTTGTCGTAAGTAATGGTATTAACTTCAGCTTTGATATCTTTAATGTTTCTCATCTTTACAAAAAAATTATTCCGCAAATTTAGTAAATAAAAAATAAATTTAAAAAACTTTATTTCTCCTCCTCTTCTTTTTCTCTCTTTTTTAGTTCTTCTTCTCTTTGTTTTTCTAGGAATTCAGCTTTTCTTGTTTCGTTTTCTTCGATTACTTTTAGGTGTCTATCCAATTCTTTTAATAACTTTTCTCTCATAGAAGCCGCTTCTTTAGAAGAACTAGTATCAGGGTAATCTCTTTCCACATCCTTTGAAAAGGCGATAGCACTTTCTAAACGATCTTTTTTCAAATCATAGATAGAGTGCATTCCAAGCTCATATTTGGCTTTCATGATATGCTCAAAACTTTTTTGTCTTAGTTTTGTGCTTGGATAGTCTTCCAGTAGATTTTCAAATGCCGTAACAGCCGCTCTGTAATCAGCCATTCTGAAGTATCTTCTGGCTTGTTCGTAGTATTTGGTTTCTAGTCTTTGGGTAAGCTCGTCTATTTTTCTGTTAGCATCTTCTGCTCTTTCTTTATCAGAATTAGGATGATTATTTAAGAAATCCTGAAGCATGTTGATAGCAGATTCTGTGCTGGTTTGGTCTAGATTGTAGTCCGCAGCATCTTGATAGTAGCATATCGCAGCCATGTATGAAGCTTCTTCTCTTCTTGGGTCATTAAGGAAAGTACCTGCGAAATTTTTGAACTGGTGCCCTGCCAATCTGTAGTTTTTGTCATAATAGTTGGCATAAGCGAGTTTAAAAACCACTTCAGGAGCATCATCAGTTCCTGCTACTAGGTTAGGAAGTCTGTCATATAGTGCGATGGCGTTAGACCATTTTTTTTGTGCATAAAATTCATTAGCAGTATTGAGGATATAGTCTTTGTCACTGCTTTTAAGTGCAGTGGTAAGCTGTCTATTACACGAAATTATGCTCAATGAAGCTAAAGCAATAACAAAATATTTTTTCATAAATTTTGACTAAAAATAAATTTAAACCACAAAAATATAATTTTTTTTTGCCAAAAGAATTGATTTAACAAAAAATTATCATTTAAAAGGAACCAACTATTGATACACATAACAACTTGGATAGATCTCAAGATTATTATGCTGAATGGAAGAGGCCAATATCATAAG
>JABCOA020000120.1 GCA_013333875.2 Flavobacteriaceae bacterium
TAAAATAAAAAATTATATAAATGATGAGATTTTATTATATTTTTTTCATATTACTTTTTATGGGATGTGAAAAGAAAAAATTGACTTATAAGACAATAGAAACTAAGAATTATTTTTTAACAGGATATAGCTATACAAATGGGACAGATAAGATATTTCCTAATGAATTAGTATTGATAGATAAGAATACAAAAGATACTATCTATAAATGTAAAAATTGTTATAGAGATTTCCATATGATATTAGAGGATACAATATTAATTTATGGAGGAAAAAAACTTGATAGTATGATATCTAATAAGTTAATAATTAAGAGAATTCCTGTTCCAGCAAACTATAAATATAATAACTATTGGTAGTATTTTAAATTTATATGATGAAAAATGAAAATAAAAATAAGAAAGTAACACTGAAAACCAAGACATATTCAACAAAGACTAAAGCTATTGCAAAGAAAGTGTATGATGAGGTGATGGCTAAATATCCTAATCTAATGGAAAAACTTAAAAACAGCTAAATATAAAGGAAGTTGTATGATGTATGGTGCTGCGCTTATGTTCTAAATAGTTGTTTTTATGATTAGTAATTGATATATGTCACAAAATGAGCTGGTTATGGTGTAGGCGGCAGATGTAGAGATTATTTGGTCAAGGTCTAAAATAAAATTGATAGGAAGATGAAAGATTTAAGAAAGTTTTATTATTGGTGTGCATTAGTGTTTTTGATAATATTTCTATTGTTACAATGGTATTTTTATCTGAATCCTACAACTATTGAAGAAGATAATGAAGAATTTTATGATAATATAAAAAAAATTGAAGTAAAATCTATAATTAAGAGGAAAAGCCTTGATTTTAAAAATAGAAGAGCTTTATATGTAGTTTATGAACAAGATAGTTTACCAATATTTTCAGATTGGGAAGAGAAAATAAGCATAGGAGATTCAATTATTAAACCCAAGGGTTCCTTAAAACTTTTGATAAAAAGGGGAGGCTATTTAATAGATACATTGGACTACGAGGATAATAATTCTATTATTTTACCAAATAATTGGTAATAAGAATAGGAGTAATGTTCCAGATTGTCTTTCAAGTTATTATAGTGAAAACCAAAAATTAAAAAATTCCGAAAAATGAAATATTACTTATTTATATTATGTTTAGTATATCCTTTTAAAAATTTGTATTCTCAAAAATATAAATGTCCATTAGATAATGGATATATAATGGTAGGATATAAAAATAATGAGGATCAACAAAGGTATTCTCTTTTTTTTAAGGTAGAAAATTCCATTCCTCCTATTGATTTTACTGTTAATACTGAAAATAAAACAGATAAAGTGCTATCCATATCTAAAGGGAAAGTAATATTGGTAACAGACGAGGTGGGTGGAGTAGTCGCGGTCAAAGATATGGAACATGAAAAAATTATACGATATGATAAAATAGATAATATCCAAGTGAAACAAGGAGATTTTATTGATATAGGGCAAATAATAGGAACTCCAAAAGTAAATGAATTTTATCCTAGAAGGTGGGATGAGTATGTAAATGAAATATATTTTGTAAATATCAGTTTTTTTGTTTTAGATACTAAAATAAGAGAGCTCATTCATAGTCCTTTGTCAGTAGATAATATAGATTGTAGAATAATTGTGTGTGAGAAGAATTGCCAACCTAGAATTTATCATTAGGGAGGTAATGTTCCAGATGTTGTTGGACTAAAAGTTAATTTTAAAACAGGAATAAAATGAAAATAAAATATTATAACATATTACCATCAGTAGTGATGATGATTCTCATCATTATGCATAATAGGGGAGTATCAGGGGGAGATATTTTAATTCAGTTTTCTATAATATTTGTGACATTTATACAGGTATTATATCAATCTGTTTTAAGAGTTTTCATAAAATTTGATTTATTTAGAAATATAAAGGAATTATTGTTGGTTGGAGCTATTATATTTTTATTAATAATTCTATATTTTCAAGTTTTATATGCAGATTTATATTAAACAATGCCAATGAACAGAAAAAGAATATTTCTTTCAATAATTATACTTGTAATGGTTCTTTATCTTATATATAAAGGTTTTGTTTATTGGAATTATAATCTTTTCAAAGAACAAAAACAAGTAGAAACATGGAATAGCAGAGTATTATTAAGTAAATGAAGTTGGGGCAGTGAAAGAGGATATTTATATTATGGTTCTAAAACAAAAACAACATAAATACCTTAGTTATGAAAAATCTTTTAAGCATAGTGATTGTCATTTTCTTAGTATCGTGTGAGAGAAGATTAGAATTTGATAAAAATTATTGGAAAAACCATCCGAATGAGAGGTATAAAATGGCAGATGATATAGTAAAAACAAAGATGTTAATAGGAAAAAATAAACAAGATGTTAGAGTATTATTAACAGAAGATTGTAAATATTGTGATGATATCAGCGACAATTGGATGTACTATTTGGGCGAGAGTTTTAACAAATTAGATAGAAAATGGGAGATATTAGATGTTGAGTTTCAAGATGAAAAAGTAGTATCAGTGTCTATCAGATAATGAAAAATGATATGGTAATATTACAAATTGTCTTTTAGATTATTAAAACAAAAACAATGAAACGAGAATAAAAATAAGAGAGATATGAGTAAATTTATTAGAATATTGGTTTGGTCAAGTGTGTTTATTAGCTTTGTAAATCAACAGAATAAGGATGAAGAACAAATAAGACAAACGGTCAATAAATTTTGGGATACTATAAAGAGGGATGATATAGAAGGTTATAAAGAATTATTTTATGATAATGAGATTTTTTTAGGAAGTATATCTGCAGATTTTTATTTTTTACATAACAATTATGATGAAATAAGTAAATCTATACAAGGGAAAAATTTGAAAATAAAAGATACTATTGTTTTTCATCCTGAGAATAGGAAAAAGTATGTGCAGTATATTATTAAGAAAGATAATGATAGTAATAACCTGTACAAACCATTAATAATAACACTAATGTTTTATAAACCTGTAGGATATGATAAAATCTATAATTCTTCGCCATTAGACAATCATATAGGCTGGGGAAAGAAAAAAATATACGAATAATAAGATATATTAGAAGAAAATAATTACTATTCATTTAGATTGAAGCATTAGGGATGTAGAAGCGTGAATTTAGGAACGAAACAAAAATATCAAGGCTATGAAAACTAAATACCATCAAAAAAATAATAGGGACTTTTCACGAAGTCCCTATTTTAGTTCTTTGTTTCTGTAATATATTGATTTACAGATGTTATTGTGGAGCTGGAGGGATTCGAACCCTCGTCCAAACAAGCAACAAATAAACTTTCTACATGCTTATTTTGTTATTATTTTTCGACACAAAGCAGAGAACAAACACCCAACTTTATGCTTATCTTCTAAATTTTTTCGTCCTTTGGTCGAAGCTCCCAAAGGCTTATTTCCGCATTTCCTATGCCCCAGAATCGGACGCCGCAGAACGGAGCTTCCGTGAGACATCTTGTTTCCTTACTATACTTCGGGAAAAACGCTAATCTTACTATACTTCGGATTAAGCAGCAAGAGCATACTCTTCGTTGCCAGTTAAAATTTGTAGCAAGGGATTAAAGAGATCGCGCTACGGTTCTCTGCATGCTTATTTACCCATTGGTCTTGCTGTCGAAACCGGTCAGCCCCAATGAATTTTGGGAGCAAATATAATGAAAAAATAAATGTAATGGGATAATAAATTTTTTAAAAATTATTTCTTCACCTGTTTCATCCATTCTAAATAGCCCATTACTGCCATTATCGTAAAAACAAGATACTGCAATGAGGTGATTCCCAGTCCCTTGTAGAGCATCATCGGAATGCAGATTAAATCGCCCACAATCCAGAAAAGCCAGTTTTCTACCTTTCGTTTTGCCATGAACCACATCCCGATGAGAAATAGGGAAGTAGTGAAAATATCCAGCCAGTTTGCCCAGTCAAGTTGCTGAAAACCAAGACTTACACCGTTCATAGAAAAATGATTGTCTATAAAAGGTTTGAAATAATATACTCCACAAACCGCTATGAAACTCAGCACGAATAGACTTAGTCCCACCAGCCAGTCTTTTTTCTTGGCAAAATCTACGCTGATGATTTGGTTTTCGGTGTTTTTGTTCCAAGAAATCCAGCCGTAGATACTCATGATGCTGTAATAAACATTGATAAGCATATCGCCCAAAAGACCGAAATTAAAGAGAATATAAACATAAATCGTAGTGCTTATGATGCCTGTGGGATACACCCAAATATTCCTTTTCACGGAGAAAAAAACACTCAGCAGACCGAAAAAAGCCGCTACAGCTTCTAAGAAAATTTGGAAAAAAGTATATTCCTCGTAAGGTTTTATAAAAAGTTCATATGGATTCATCAGCCCAAAGATAAGGTTATTTTGATTATATTTGTGTCAATATTTAGATTAAATTTTTTGAACAATAGAGAATTATTAAAAATGCCGCTTGAAGAGCTATGGCAGCTGTTCCCAATCGAATTAGTCCCGCACAATACTCTATGGGAAAAATGGTTTCAGGAAGAAAAGCAATATTTGGAAACCATTATAAATGAGCGAGTTACTATTAGCCATATAGGAAGTACAGCGGTTCCTTCCATTTGGGCAAAACCAATTATTGACATCCTTATAGAATGCGATGATAAAAATAGTCTGAAAAATATTTCAGATATTTTGGACAAAAACCAGTATCTATGCATGTCCCGTGATAAAGATAGAATGGTGTATAACAAAGGATACACCATGAATGGTTTTGCGGAAAAGGTATTTCATTTGCATATAAGATTGAGAGGTGATAATGACGAACTTTATTTTCGGGACTATCTTATTGAAAATCAAGATGTAGCAAAAGAATATGAAAAAAAGAAACTTCTCCTTTGGAAAAAATTTGAACATAATAGAGATGCCTACACAGAGAATAAAACAGATTTTGTCAAAAAATATACACTAAAAGCAAAGAATATATACAGAGATAGATATTAAAAAACTTTAGAAAATCTAATGTTAATAATTATCTTTGTAGAAATAAAATTGACATGAAAAATATCACATTAAATACAATTTCAGAAGCCATAGAAGACCTTAAAAACGGCAAAATCATCATCGTAGTAGATGATGAAAACCGCGAAAACGAGGGCGATTTCCTTTCTGCAGCGGAGCTGACCACTCCTGAGATTATCAATTTTATGACCATCCATGGGCGTGGGCTTATCTGTACACCGCTTCCCGAAAGCAGGTGTGATGAACTGGGCTTGGAAGCTATGGTTTCTCGCAGTACCGACCCAAAAGAAACAGCCTTTACGGTGTCAGTGGATTTGCTGGGAGATGGTGTATCTACAGGGATTTCAGCGAATGATAGGGCGAGGACTATTTTAGCCTTGATGGACGAAAAAAGCAAACCGACTGATTTCATGCGACCTGGGCATATTTTCCCTCTCAGAGCCAAAGAAGGCGGAGTACTAAAACGCGCAGGACATACCGAGGCAGCGATAGATTTGACCAGACTTGCAGGACTGAAAGAGGGCGGAGTAATCTGCGAAATCATGAACGAAGATGGAACGATGGCGAGGCTTCCACAGTTGGCAGAACTTGCCCAAAAGCAAAACCTAAAAATAGTTTCCATAGAGGATTTGATAGAATACCGCTTGAAAAATGGAGATTTGATAGATAAAATCGAAGAAAGAGAAGTAAAAACTTTTTATGGAGATTTCAGATTTTATGCCTTTAAGGAGAAATACACGGAGCAGGTGCATTTTGCTTTATCCAAAGGAAGCTGGTCGGTAAATGATGAGGTTCTCGTGCGGGTGCAGTCTTCTGGGTCTTACTTCGATGTGCTGAGTATTTTGGCTAATGGCGAGAAGTCTTTATTGGAGAAAATAACCGCTAAAATAAACGAAGAGGGCAGAGGAGTGATAGTTTTTATCAATAATGTTTCCACTACGGAGAATACACTGCGAAAGCTTCAGCAGTTCATCAATAATCAAGAAAATACAGAGGTCAAAAGCACTCAGAATTTTAAAGATTATGGAATAGGAATTCAGATAATCAAGGAGTTAGGAATTCATAAAATAAAAATTTTATCTCAAAATACAGATCAGAAACCAATAGTGAGCGGTTATGATGTGGAGATTACAGAAATGGTAAAGATTTGATATTATGATAGTTAAGTCACTATATAAAAATGATGTTTTTGAATGGATTGATATTCAAGATATGAAATATGAAAATATTTCAGAAATATCTAAACAATACAAAATTAATATATTACACCTAAAAGATTGTATTAATGCCAATCATCTTCCCAAAGCAGAAGATTTGGGCGAAATTAAATTTATTCTAGCGAGAACGAGTTCTGAACCAGGCAACAAGTTTTTGAATTCTATTAACGATATTAGTACAAAAGTTGGGATTTTCATTAAAGAAAATCTTATTTTGACGATTCATAGAGTTGATAATGAGCGAATTAAAAAACTCTCGGAAGAACTGAAAAATGGGACTTTTCAGGCTGCTAATCCCTATCGGATAGCCTTGGAGCTGGGTTCTGGCATTTTGAAATCTTATAGAAAAGAAAATATCAATCTTTTGGAGAAAATGGAAAAAATAGAGAATGATATTTTCACTAAAACGGATTCTAACTCTAATGAAATTAAGCGTTTATATCGTTTGAAAAGGCGAGCAAGTCTTAATCTGAAACTTTTGTCCATTTCTAATGAATGGGTTAATTTTTATGACAAACTCCCGATAGAAAAAATAGAATTCAATGATTTGAAGGATACCTATACGGAGGTGATGAGTGGTTTTGAATATCTTAACTCTCAGTCTACCAGCCTTATAAGTCTATTTTTGGCGCTGTCTGACCAGAGAAATAACGAGTCCATGAAAATTTTAGCTGTATATTCAGCGTATTTCTTGCCGATAACCTTTTTGGCGAGTCTCTACGGGATGAACTTTCAGGAAATGTTCGGAATAGACCATGAATACGGCTTTTATTGGATGCTTGGCATCATGGTGGTCATCGTGATAGTGACTTCTATTTTCATGAAAAGGAAAAATGTGAAATAACTAAAATGTTGAGTATGAGCGATATTACACAGAATCAAAAAAGTATGAAAAAATTTTATGATGATATTTCAGAGAAATATGATTTGATTTTTTCATTGTCTCCACTGCACAAAACTTTTTTTGCAGAGGAAATAAAAGGCAAAAAGGTTTTGGATGTGGGCGCAGGAACAGGGAATTTGTCCCAGTATTTACTTGGCAAGAATTATGATGTTACAGCTATTGATATTAACGAAAAACTCATCAAAAAAGCAAAAGAAAAAGGCGTAGAAGTCGTTAATATGAGTATGCTTGATATTGACAGACTTCCGAAATTTACGACCATTATCAACATAGGAAACACGCTTCCTCATTTGGAAAACAAGAAAGAGATTTCAATTTTTTTGCAGAAAGCCTATGCCCAGCTGGAACAAGGCGGGAAACTAATCATCCAAATGGTGAATTTTTGGAAATTTACATCCAAAAATAAAGAAGGAAATTTTTTAGGAAATTTACCAATGATTGATAATGAGATAGTTACTTTTGAGCGTTCTTATTATTTGAATGAAGAGGGAAACATTATTTTCAAAACTATTTTAGATAAAAAAGTTGAAAACGAAGAGATTTTGATAAATATTGATTATCAAGAACTTAAAGTGTTTTTGGAGAATGCAGGATTTAAAAATATTCAGTTTTATGGCGGATTTAATAAAGTTGATTTTAGCCCAGAAAACTCTATGCCTGTGATAGTTACAGCAGAAAAATTATAGAAAATGGCTTTGATTAGAGAAGTTTTAGGAAAAACTCCCATCGTGGGCGAGGGTGCGTTTTTAGCGGAAACAGCTGTGATTGTCGGAGATGTGGTGATGGGCGATGCGTGCAGTATTTGGTATAATGCCGTATTGAGAGGGGATGTGAACAGCATCAGACTCGGTGACAGAGTGAATATTCAAGATAATGTAACCGTGCACTGCACTTACGAAAAACATGCGACCATTATAGGAAATGATGTTTCTATCGGGCATAATGCAGTAATTCACGGATGCGAAATAAAGGATAATGTGCTTATCGGTATGGGGGCTATTGTCATGGATGGCTGTCTGATAGAGTCTCACTCTGTGGTGGCGGCAGGTTCCGTGGTTACGCAGGGGACACACATCAGGGAAGGTGAGCTATGGGCAGGAGTTCCCGCAAAAAAGATAAAAGATGTTTCGCAAGACCTTATGGAGTCTGAAATACAGCGAATAAGCAGAAATTATGTAAAATATTCCTCTTGGTATAAAGAGAAAAAATAAACAAAATATTAAAGTGTAAATTAAATTTAAAAAGATGAGAATAAAAGAATCAGAATTTTACAAACCATTTTATTTAATGGGGTATGATGGTGAAGCAGGAGCAGTAAAGCTTTATAACAAGATGGATGTTTCTCACACTTCGGCGCCTTATAGAGCTTTGTTAAATAATGCTATGGCAAATCTGTATATCGGTAATGATGAGCTGGTTATACACAAAGAAAAACTCTCTCATTTCCAGAAATGTGAGGATTTCCAAACGATGGAATATTCATCAAAAACCAACGAGCTTTATGAGAGTGAGGAGTGCTATTTTCATCCCGAATTAGAGGTTTTTATACTATTAACCAGAGATTTGTCTGATGACTATGATACAGAAGTTTTTGAGGAGGGGCTCTATCGTGTGGAGTATGTTTACTATAAAAATGATTCTCCTAATACTAAGACAAATCTAATAAAACTTTTCAGTGAATATTTTGAAAAATATATTTCTAAAGAAGCCAAAGTATCTATTTTGCTGAAGGATAATTCAGGTTTTGACCTAAAAACTCATACGATAAAACCTCACAGAATAGACTTGGATCTGATGTACAATGATGATTTTATGGAGGTGCATACCAGAGTGAAACACACGATAACCAATGAAAACAAAGGAATCGTGCTGCTTCACGGAATTGCAGGTTCTGGAAAGACCAACTACATCAAATGGCTGACGAGCCAGATTCCGAATAAAAAATTCATCTTCATACCGACTACCATGATTTCTTCGCTTACAGACCCTAGTTTTATTGGAGTTTTGGTGGATAATCAGAATTCGGTTTTGGTGCTGGAAGATTGTGAAAACTA
>JABCOA020000121.1 GCA_013333875.2 Flavobacteriaceae bacterium
GAAATGTTACAAAAAATGTAAAAAAATTACATCGTCATTCCGATATCTATTCCTTTTATTTTTCGATAAAGGTCTGTAGCGTAGTTATCCGTCATCCCAGAAACAAAATCCAAAACGCCCATTATCTTTTCATAAGGTTCGCCATCATATCTGAACTGCTCGGGCAGTAATTGAAGGGCTTTTTTGTCATAATCCTTAGGATTTTCTTTTATCGCTGATGGAATAAAATGATTGAGAAGCTCATACATCACATTATACCCCGCATTTTCTATCTCTACTACCGCTCGGTGATTGTAGATTTCATCAATGGAAAACTGCTTTATATCCTGCAAAGTTTTATTTTCTTTTTTAAAAATAGAAAGCAGCGACTGGTCTAAATTTCCTATAAGAATATCATCTATTTTTTCCTTGTAAAGCCTTATGGAAACATTGATTAGAGAATTAATAACCTTTGCTCGGAGGTAAGAAATCCTATCGTTTTTATCCGAAATCACGGATAGTTTGTCCTCTACTCGTTTTATGTTTTCATCTGTGGTTTTGATGAGTTCTAAGATGAGGTTTTCGCAGTCGGAAGAAGGGATGATTTTCAGCCTGTGGGCATCTTCTATGTCTATGATATTGTAGCAGATATCGTCCGCCGCCTCTACCAGCCATACGAAAGGATGTCTTTTATACACCAGCGGTTCTTCCTGTTCTGTGATAAAATCTGTAGCCTTAGCTATTTCTCTGAAAGTCTCTTTTTCACTTTGGAAAAAACCAAATTTCTTTCTATGAAGTTGTTTTTTATCCTTCGCTATGGATTCGCAGGGATATTTAGCAATACTCGCCAAAGTCGCCATGGTCAGCTGAAGTCCACCCTTGTCCTTGCCTCTTTGCTGGTGGGTAAGCACACGGATAGCATTAGCATTTCCTTCAAAATTAATGAAATCTGCCCATTGTTTCTCGGTCATCAGAGATTTTAAATCTTCATTTTTCTCAAAATAACTTGCGATGGCATCTTCCCCAGAATGCCCGAAAGCAGGGTTTCCTATATCATGGCAGAGACACGCCGCCGCTATCACATTATGTAAATTATGCAGATAAAAATTCTTTGAATTCTCGTCTAATTCTTGAGCAAATTTCTCCACGATAAACTCCCCCGCAAAGCTCCCTAGACTTCTCCCCACCGAAGCAACTTCCAGCGAATGGGTAAGCCTGTTATGCACAAAAACGCTACCTGGGAGAGGGAAAACCTGCGTTTTATTCTGTAGTCTTCGGAAAGAAGTAGAGAAAATTATTCGGTCAAAATCCCGCTGAAAATCAGTCCTTGAAGCACTAGTGCTATCCGAATTTCCTGTTCTCCGATTGGTATATAATTGATTAAGCATAAATTAAAAATAATCCCAAATATCGGAATTTTTTAAATTATAGTAGCAAAAATTAATTACCTTTGTTAGAAAGTTTTAAAATATGAGAAAAATAATCCTTATTCTCATCCTATTAATTGGGAAATTAGCGTTTACACAAGAGAAATTATATTATTTTTATACTTCTGACAGCACTTTGGTAGGTGTGAAAAATGAAAAGGGGAAAATCATCATCCCTGCTCAATTTTCGGGATTTAGAATCTATGATACAGAAAACCCTATAAATGAACCTACAATAGAGTTTTGGGGGACTTCCTTTAAAAATAAAAAATATGATAAAGATAACCCACGAATAGAGGCAGGAGAAGTCTATGATAGAAATGGAAAATTTCTATACTATCCACAGTGGTTTGATAATGGAAATGATATTTGGGAAGAAGGACTGAGACGATATGTAGAAAAAAATAAAATGGGATTTGTAGATTGGTTTGGGAAGAAAGTTCTACCTGCAAAATGGGATTTTGCAACTCAATTTAACTACGGCTATGCAATAGTCTATACAGGTGGATGGAAAAGGGAATTTGATAAAGGAGGAGAACATTCGTTTATAGCCCCTATTTCCAAAAAATCAACCTCTTATCTCATCAATAAAAAAGGAATAAAAGTGAAGCCTCTGAAAAAATCTAATAATCCAAAAGACTATTTATATGAAGGGAAATACTATCCTTACCCTTTTGTTTATAACAATATTGAACAAAAAATAGTAGATGAAATCAATCAATTAGAAATCCTAACAGAAATTAATCATCCTTTTGACAAAAAAATTATAAACCATTACGAAATTGTAAATCGTCCTAATAAATATCTGCCCTATTATGAACTAAAAAACTTCTATGGTCAAGAGAAATATAATAGCCCAAACAATAGTCTCTGGGTCAATAAAAAAGGAGAAATATTTTATAAGAACTATGATTATAAATTCATCCCTTTAAAAGAATATATAAGAAAAATACTAGAACGAATCATAGAAGACCAAAAACAAGGCTATAAAACTAAAGACTACCCTATTAATGCTGAAAAACAACTAAAAGAAATAAAAAAGATAGATTTTAAAATAAAAATGTAAGCTAAAATAAGCTTACACTTTTATTTATCATTACGCTTCACAACTTGAACAATTCATAAAATTAATAACTAATTCCTTAGAAACAGACTGTGAACGCTGATAATAAAGCGTTTTCACTCCTAATTTCCAAGCGTCTATTATCACTTTATTCACATCTTTTATCGGCATAGAAGATGGAATATTTAAGTTTAATGACTGGGCTTGGTCTATATATTGTTGTCTCTGTGCCGCCTGAGTTACGATCTCCAAAGGCGAAATCTCCTTAAAGGTCTTAAACACATCTTTTTCCTCCTGAGTTAGCTGGGTCATATGCTGAACAGAACCATGGTTTAGCATAATATCTCTCCAAACATCTTCCGTATCCAACCCTTTCTCTTCCAATAACTTAGCTAAATATTTATTTTTTCTAATGAAATTTCCTTTCGCCAAACCAGCCTTGTAATAATTCGATGCAAAAGGCTCTATCCCTGGCGAAGTCTGCCCTAAAATAGCCGAACTAGATGTCGTAGGTGCTATCGCCATAGTAGTAGCGTTTCTGACTCCATATCCTTTCAA
This sequence comes from Flavobacteriaceae bacterium, assembly GCA_013333875.2. Classification (GTDB taxonomy): domain Bacteria; phylum Bacteroidota; class Bacteroidia; order Flavobacteriales; family Weeksellaceae; genus JABCPE02. The sequence continues at coordinate 3,028 of JABCOA020000121.1, forward strand.
TAATTCTGGCTCTCCGTAGATATTTGCTAATTCTTTAGAAGCTGCTAATGACTGCTCTTGGATTTGTTTAAATACTTTTGCGTTAAACATTTTTGCTTCCATGCTTTCAAAAGGAATCATATTTCGCTGTAAATAAGAATGATACCCCAAAACTCCGAGTCCTAAAGCACGGTGGCGAATTGCGAAATTTCTCGCAGCCGAAAGGTAATAATTCCCTTCTGTTTTCTCAATAAATTCAGATAAAACAGCATCAAGGAAATATATGGCTAATTTAACCGCATTCGTATCTTTCCACTCATCATAAAGCTCCAAATTCATGGAAGACAAACAACAGATGAAACTTTCGTCTTCTGTAGAAGGCAGCATAATTTCGGAACAAAGATTAGAAGCATTGATAGTCAATCCTTTATCTTTATAAACTTGCGGTTTATTTCTATTGACATTATCCGTAAAGAAAATATACGGCATTCCTTTCTGCTGGCGACTCTCCAATACTTTAGCCCAAATTCTTCTCTTGTCCGTATCGCCCTCTATCATTTCATGCATCCAATAGTCTGGCACACAGACACCCATAAACAAATTCTGAATAGGGTTACCAATGTCTCGGATTTGCAAAAACTCCTCTACATCATCATGGTCAATATCTAAATATGCCGCAAAAGCCCCTCTTCTCACACCTCCCTGTGATACCACATCCATTGCGGTATCAAATAATTTCATGAAAGAAACTGCTCCAGAAGATTTTCCATTATCCGTAACCGCTGTTCCTCTGTGTCTCAGCTCACCGAAATACCCAGAAGTCCCGCCACCTATCTTAGTCTGCATGATAACTTCTCCCATTTTGTGAGTAATTCCCTCTATGCTGTCTGGCACATGGACATTGAAACACGAGATAGGAAGCCCTCTCTGTGTCCCCATATTTGCCCATACAGGAGATGAAAAAGAAATCCATCCTTTGACAATCATTTCCTTAAAAGCCTCCTTTAATTCTGGTTTATACAGCCTCTTTGCTGCAGCTTCAGTTATTCTATCTATTGCCCCTTCTAGTGTTTCGCCTTTTAGTAAATATCCTCTGTTAAGCATTTGTTCTGATTCTTCATTGAACCACCAAATGTTTGTTTTTTCTTCCATCGCTTTTTTCTCTGTTATATAAATATAGTTTTATTTTAAAATTTTCTCAAATGCTTTTCTAGCACTGCCTCGGAAATACACTTCTCCTCGGTATTTATAGCCTTCTTTTTCTATAATTTTCAGCATCGGAATATTATCAAAATTAGTATCTATGCGGATACTCTCTATTCCCTTTTCTTTTGCTAATTTTTCGGCTTCCTGCAAGATTTTTTGTCCCAAACCTTTTCCTTTTGCTTCTTTGGAAACTGCTATTCTGTGGAGCGTGAGATAGTCTCCCTGTGCCTCCCAGTTTTTTAGTTCCTCATAAGCTGGTTCTTTATCAAAAATAATCGCAGCATAAAGATTTACAGCGCCCTCTTCCTCAAAAACAAAACCATATCCTTTCTGAATATCATTTTGTATCGTTTCTTCATTTGGATAGCCGTCCTGCCACTGGGTACTGCCTTCGTTTTTACGAGTTTCCTTTGCAAAGGAAATTATCTCCCAAATCTGCTTAAAATCGGCCTGCTCTGCTTTTCTAAACTCCATCAGAAACGAATTACAAAGTATCTAAGAGCTTATATACTGATTTCAACTTATCATCTACCTGAGTCATTCCGATAATTCCTCCTGAAAATCCCGTAGTTTCTTTTTTTACAAATACTTCTATTTGATTATTTTCATTTTCACTGATATGGATAGAACATTTAAAGTAATCAACAAATATCCCAAATAAAAGTCTCATCGTTCTATTTCCTTTTTCGTAGACTGTATTTCCAATACTTTCAGAAAGCGCTTTGTAGCCTGCATCTGCCATTCTTTGCTTAATCTTTTCATGCAATTCCTCCTTAGATATATTTGCAAATACACATAGAATTTGTTTTTGTTCTCCTACTTTATTTTCTACAAAATGTCCCATAATTTTTATTCTATTTCAAATTTTTCACAAGCTTCCAGCTCGCCTACTTTCACTTTATTGACATGGGTAAATTTTACATTTGGGTCTGCTTCCGCAAATTGTTTTGCTTTTTTTATGCAATACTCTATCTTGTAACCCACTGAAATACACACTCTATGCTCTCCCACTAATCCCATTCCCATATAGATATACTCACCCAAACGGAAGTCATCATTTAGGCTCAATTCTTTCTCTTGTTGAATTCTACTATACATGGTTTATTATTGTTTTTTTTTTTTAGAGTTTAGAATAAATCGTCCTCCGTGATGGATTTATCGTGTTTTGTATACGCGGTTGGTCTTTTTGCAAAGAAATCATCCAGCTCATTCGCGAAAACTTCTTCTTCAAACCAAAGCATCGGTTTTATTTCATCTCCTGTTATTCCAAAAGGTCTGCCCAAGCCCAGCTGCACTAAAGAGTCATCCAGCCTGTATCTCATATAGTTAGCCAAGTCTTTTTTGCTGAAAAAGGCAAGTTCACCATTTTCAAAAATCCAATCTAACATCTTGTCTTCCAGTTCTATATAGTTTTTCATAAAACCTTCTATCTCCTTCATCCCTCTTTCCTTCATGTCTGGATTTTCCTCAAAAATCTTTTTGATGATAAAAATACCAGCATTGGCGTGGGTCTGCTCATCAACGGATGTCCAAGCGATGATATTTGCTACATTTTTCATATATCCCTTAAAACGAGTAAATGACAAAATAGTCGCAAATTGGCTGAACAAAGAAGCGTTTTCTATAATCAAAGTAAAAAACAAGATTCTCTCTAAAGCGTTTTCTTTATTCTTAGAAAGATACTCCTTTAAAACTTGATTTCTCTCCTTGAAAATAGGAACTTCCAGCAAGTTTTCAAACTCATTATTATACCCCAATACTTCCAGCAATCTAGAATATGCCTCCGAATGGCGGAACTCGCATTCAGCAAAAGTAGCCCCAAGCCCGTTAAATTCTGGCTTTGGGAAAAGGTCATAAAGGTCTCCCCAAAAAGTTTTCACAGAAACCTCCACTTGTGCTATTCCCAGCAAGGCTCTCTTTACAGCTTCTTTTTCTATCGGACTCAAATTCGCCTTGAAATCCTGAATATCAGCCGTAAATTCCACCTCAGAATGCACCCAAAAGGACTTATTCATGGAATCCACAAACTGCATGATTTCTGGATATTCAAACGGTTTGTAGTTTTCTCTTTTATCAAATATTCCCATGATGATACTTTTTCAGATTAGTATTTGCAAAAGTAGAAATAAATACTCTCTATAAAAATCATCTCTTATGAAAGTTTTCCACACTCATTCTAATACTCTATAAATAAACAGTTTATAAAATCTAATATCATTTTGCCTTAATTTACAATTAAACAACACTAAAAAACACACCAAGAATAAACAAAATAGAATTAAACAATCATGATTGTGCATAAAAAATGAGTATCAGAAAAAACTGATACTCATTTTCAACTTTAAAACCTTATATTATGATATAATCTTATCCTTTTTTCAATGCTTCTGCACCAGAAACGATTTCCAAGATTTCATTAGTAATCGCTGCCTGACGAGCCTTGTTATAGAAAATAACGAGTTCATTTTTCAGAGCATTAGCATTGTCTGTCGCTTTATGCATCGCGGTCATCCTTGCTCCATGCTCAGATGCTATAGAATCTAATAACGCCTTATAAACCTGCGTTTTTATAGACTTAGGAATCAATGTTTCCAATATAGTCTGCTTATCAGGTTCAAAAATGTAGTCTGATTCTGCATCCTCTTCAGCTTGTTCTGGCATCGTAATCGGTAACAACTGCTCAGTTCTTACCTGCTGCGTTGCTGCGTTGATAAATTTATTATAAACCAAATACACTTCATCAAAAATTCCTTCGCTGAAGTCTTTCATCACAGCACTAGTCAGTTTAGAAACAGCCTCAAAACTTACACTATCGTAAATAGAACTTTGGTTATCATATACTGTTCTCACTCTTCTTACTGCATCAAAAACCTTTTTCCCTATCGTAAGAACCTCTATTTCTACATCTTCTTTTTGTTTATAATTAGCATTCAGCTCTTTAATCACTGATGAGTTAAAAGCTCCTGCCAAACCTCTATTAGAAGAAATAGCGATATAAAGTATTTTTTTGACTTCTCTTTTCTGAGCATACTCTGACAAACTTCCTTCAGAACCTGTACTCACTTTTTGAATAAGTTCCTGAAGTTTTTCAGAATAAGGTCTAAGCATCGTAATGGCATCTTGTGCTTTTTTTAGTTTCGCTGCCGAAACCATCTTCATCGCACTCGTAATCTGCATCGTAGATGATATAGATGTTATTCTGCCTCTAATCTCCTTTAAATTCGCCATCTGATAAACTTACTTTTTTATGTTCCAAAAATTTAGAACAAATTGGTTTATATTTTAATTATTGTATTTCGCTACTAAATCTAATGCCACTTGTTTCAACACATCTGTCAAATCTTTATCGATTTTACCAGCTTTTAGTGCAGACATTACCTCTGGATGTGCAGTTTTTAATAATCCTACATATTCTTTTTGGAATGCTCTCACTTTTGCTACAGGAATGTCTTTTAACAAGTTTTCTGTTCCAGCATAAATCATCGCTACTTGGTCTTCCACTGGAAGCGGTGAATTTACTGGTTGTTTTAGAATTTCCACATTCTTTTCACCCTTAGAAATTACCGCCAAAGTAGCAGCATCTAGGTCAGAACCGAATTTAGCAAATGCCTCTAATTCTTTATATTGAGCTTGGTCAAGTTTCAATGTTCCTGAAACTTTCTTCATTGATTTAATCTGAGCATTACCCCCTACCCTTGATACAGAGATACCCACATTAATCGCAGGTCTTACCCCTGAGTTGAATAGATCAGACTCCAAGAAAATCTGTCCATCTGTAATAGAAATTACATTGGTAGGAATATATGCAGATACATCACCTGCTTGAGTTTCGATGATAGGAAGCGCTGTCAATGAGCCACCACCTTTTACCATAGGTTTCAATGTTTCAGGAAGATCATTCATTTGAGATGCGATAGTATCATCTTTGATGATTTTCGCTGCTCTTTCTAGCAATCTTGAGTGAAGGTAGAATACATCCCCAGGATAAGCCTCACGCCCTGGTGGTCTTCTTAATAGAAGTGACAACTCTCTATATGCTACCGCTTGTTTAGATAAATCATCATAAACTATCAATGCTGGGCGTCCTGTATCTCTAAAATACTCCCCGATAGCAGCACCTGCCATTGGAGCGTACACCTGCATTGGAGAAGGGTCAGAAGCGTTAGCTGCTACTACTACCGTATAAGCCATTGCTCCTCTTTCTTCTAATGTTCTTACGATTTGAGCTACTGTAGAACCTTTTTGTCCTACTGCTACATATATACAGAATACAGGCTGACCTGCATCATAAAATTCTTTTTGGTTCAGGATCGTGTCTATTGCTACCGTAGTTTTACCTGTCTGACGGTCACCAATAATCAACTCTCTCTGTCCTCTTCCGATAGGAATCATAGAGTCTATCGCAACGATACCTGTTTGCAAAGGCTCATTTACAGGCTGACGATAGATAACCCCAGGAGCTTTTCTCTCCAAAGGCATATCGTATAAATCCCCTCCAATAGGACCTTTACCATCGATAGGATTACCCAAAGTGTCTACTACTCTTCCCAAAAGCCCTTCTCCTACTTTGATAGAAGAAATTCTTTTAGTTCTATTTACTGTATCACCTTCTTTTACTCTCTTAGATTCTCCAAGTAGAGCCACCCCTACATTATCCTCTTCAAGGTTTAATACAATTCCTTCAACTCCACTTTCAAATTTTACTAATTCTCCGTACTGTACATTTTCCAAACCATAAATACGAGCAATACCATCTCCTACTTGTAATACGGTTCCTACCTCTTCTACATTAGACTGAGTATCAAAATTTGCTAACTGTTGTTTCAATATTGCAGATACTTCTGCTGGATTTATTCCTGCCATTTTATTGGTTGTTTTTTCTAATTAAGTTGAAATTCTTTTCTAAGATTAGCTAAATGTGTTCTCACTGAGTTATCAATCTGCTGGTCTCCTACTCTTAGGATATATCCACCGATAAGCTCTGGCTTTATTATAGACTTTATCTTATACTTTTTATTTACATCTATCAAAGATGAAGATTTTACAATCTGATCTAAGCTCTGTTGAGAAAGTTCTTCAGCAGTTGTAAGGGTTACCTTCTGTACTCCATTCATCTCCTCTACTTTCTCTACATATTCTTTAGCAATATCTTCTAAATATTTTTCTCTTCCCTGCTTGATAACAAGGGTAATCATGTTTTTAGTTACAACAGAAAATTTAGAAAAAATCTCACTTGCAACACTCTGCTTTCTTCTGTAGTCTATAATAGGCGTAGCGAAAAAACTTCTCAATTCTTTAGAACCAGAAATAGTTTCTGCCACATCTTTCATTTCATTGAATACAGTCTCCGTGTTGCCAGTTTCTGTTGTAAAATCCAACAATCCCTGAGCGTATCTTTTAGCAACTTTTGTTGTGTTACTCATAAGGATTAGTTTAAGTTTTTATCATTTAATAAATTAGCCACTAAATCATTTTGGGCATCTTTATTATCCAATTTTTTCTTCAATATAGTCTCAGCAATATCTACAGATAAAGAACTGATCTGCTTTTTCATATCATCTATAGCAGCAGCCTTTTCCATAGCGATAGAATGTCTAGCAGCCTCTATCATTTTCTCTCCTTCTACTTTAGCTGTATCTTTCGCTTCGTTAATCATTCTATCTCTGATTTCTCTTGCTTCTCTCAATATATTATCCTTTTCTATTTTAGCTTCTTGGATAATTCTTTCGTTTTCAGCTTTTAAATTCTGAACTTCCTCTCTTGCCAATTTAGCTTGGTTAAGAGCATCTACGATTGTTGTTTCTCTCTCATTAAGTGCATTAAGAATTGGTTTCCATGCATATTTTGCCAAAAGAAACATCAATACAGCAAAAGTAAGAGTCATCCAAAAAACTAAACCTAATCCCGGTGTTATCATTTCTAAATTATTTTATTTTTTTATTTTACTTTAAATATTTTTTAATACAAAATTTTAAAATAATCTTGGTAAGCACCAACCGTGTTACCAAGATTATTAGGATTTTTGATTATCCTTTCATGAATGGAGCACTGAAAATCAATCCGATAAGTCCAGCACCTTCGATAAGACCACAAGCGATCAACATCGCAGCTTGTACCTTATCAGCCGCTTCTGGCTGTCTAGCGATAGCATCCATCGCGTGAGAACCAATTTTAGAAATACCATAAGCTACTCCTAATACAGCAAGTGAAATTGCTACATAATTTAAATTAGACATAAAATCCATGATAAAAAATATTTAGTTAAAATTATTATTTAAAATTAAAATTCTTTTTTAGTGTCCTTCTGCATGCCCGTGCGCATCATCGTGACCATGTTCTGCTACTGCAATACCAATATATAAAGCTGATAATATTGTAAATATATATGCTTGTAAAGCTGCAACTAACAATTCCAAGATAGAAACGAATAACGCCAATGGCACAGAAACTGCTCCTAAAGCTGCATTTTTGAAAATAAATATCAATGAAATAATACTTAAAATCATAATGTGCCCTGCTGTAATATTCGCCATAAGACGCATGGTCAATGAAAATGGTTTAGTAAATATCCCTATAATCTCCAATGGAATCATAATCGGCTTTAGCAAAAATGGTACTGGCGGCCAGAAAATATGTTTCCAATAATCTTTATTCGCGTTAAGCAAAATAGTAAACAATGTAAATAAAGAAAGAACTAATGTAACCGCTATATTACCTGTAAGGTTAGCTCCACCAGGGAAAAACGGAACAAGTCCTATCAAGTTATTCAACCAAATAAAGAAGAATATAGTCAATAAGAATGGCATAAACTTCTTGTAATGTCTAGAACCGATATTCGGAATCGCAATTCCATCTCTTACCAATAAAACAACAGGTTCGAAAAATCTCGCTACTCCAGTAGGAACTAAAGACTTCTTGTAAGAATTTGCCATCGAAATGAATAATCCCAAGATAATCAAAACAGAAATGAACAATGCAAAAACATTCTTAGTAATAGAAAGGTCATAAAATACCTTTTCAGTTCCTTTGAACAAATCTGGAATTTGTGCTTTTTCCAAACCTTCTTTATTCACTAAAACACCATGCTCCAAAGTATACCCATCTATTACTTCCCCATGAGCCACACTACTTGACATAAAAACATGCCAACCTTTCTCATCTTTTACAATTACTGGCAAAGGAATAGTAATATGAAATTCTCCCTCCTCACCTTCATTCAAAGTAGCAATATGCCACTCATGGGTATCATAAATGTGATGATTGATAAGTTCAGAAGGATTAAAAGCTTTTTCACCTCCATCTGCATGTTCACTAGCAAGAGCAGTATTCCCAAACAACATGAACATCAAAACAAAAAATAGTGAATAAATTCTCTGGTTCATTTCTTATTTTTATTGATTTGCAAATATACTTAAATAAATTAAGTTTTAAAAATAATTATAATTGATTTTTATCAGATTTTTGATTATTCTTTATTTCCCTAAGGACAGAATGGTATAGAGGTATGGATAATAGAAGAAAAACAAGAGCTAAAAACATCACTAAAACCTCATTTTTCTTAATTAAAAATATCCACAAAAACGCCCAAAGAATATCTTTTCCGAAATTCATAGCCATGAAAGCCATCACAGCCATAGACATTTTCTTTAATCCTTTATACATCCTAAAAATTAGAACATTAAGGACAAGGAATGAGAAAAAAATCCCTATAATATATATATAATACTCAGGATACTGATAGAGATAAATCCCCATAAACACAGCCGCAAATGCGTAAATAATGGTATCTATTTTATTCAAAATAAAGTTTTTGCAAAGTTATGGATTTTCTTTTTATAAATACAAGGTTTATTCTTCGTCTTCTTCATTCTCTATATCGAGAAAAAAAGCATCCCAATCATCCTCTTCTTCATTATCATTATCTAAAAAGTCACTCATATCCCTACGGTCTTTTTTCATGGGTCTTCCCTCTCCTTTCTGGCGATAATAATCCTGCGAGAGCATTCTCATTTTCAATATTTCATATTGCTCTTTATCGGTAATATCTTTGATATGAAGTGGAACAAGTTTGGCACCGAGGCGGTTTTTAGGAATCTGCAAAACCTCTATTTTATAATTGATTTGGTTTTTCCTAATCTCCACCACATCTCCCTCATGGACTTCCCGAGAAGCTTTCACTGGCTGTCCACCGATGGAAACTCTATTTTTTTTGATTTCATCTGCTGCGATGCTCCTTGTTTTATAGAAACGAACACTCCACAGAAATTTGTCTACACGCATACCTTATTTTATTATTCAGAAAAAATTTGCCTCAAAACATCCAAAGATTTTGGGATTTTAAATTCTGGAAAATGACAACTATAATATACCAGCACCGAATCCAAAAAATCTTCTTTCATGCTGTTTTTTATCTTCACATCATAGATTTCTTCATTTGAAATCATTTTCTTCCAATACTCAGAAACCTGCTCATCAAACAAATGATGACAAATACTCTCCGAAAAAAATCCAGACTCTGGGTCTAAAAATTTTTCTTCCCTACACAGAGGCGCCACTCCCTGACTTCTAAGATATTCAACCAAAAAAGCATAATGAGCCTGATAATTTTGGTTCTCTAACTGATGCAAGAAAACCTTTATATTTGTATAAATCTGAGTATTTACCAGCTCTGTTTTTAAAACCTGATGAAGGAATTCCGCCACAAAAAACAAAATAGATGACACCCGAATATCTTCATAATTTTCCAAAGTTTTCACCTTTTCTATTTTACTGATTGTCTGTATATTATATTTTTTATGAAAATCAGAAATCGTAAAATACAGCTCTGTCATGGGTGTAAGATAAGCCTTTTTCTTGTTTTTAGGCGAGTAAATCCCTCTCATGAAAAAACTCTGAAAACCAGCATTTTCGGTAAAACAATGTAAGATAGCATCATTATCACCATATTTTATATATGACAAAAGAATTCCTCTATCTACCATATTATCAAACGATTATCTTATTATCTATGAATTGGTTTTGGAAAGATACTTTGCTGATTTTCTTATCTTTATCAAAATAATAATCTATCCTTCCCAGCAGAATTCCTGCCCATCCTACTTGGTTCACGAGAACATTCACGCCTTTACTATTTTTAAGGACATTCGGTTCCGTCAAAAATGTGTGCGTGTGCCCTCCTAAAATAATATCTATTCCGTGAGTCTGAGCCGCCAATTTTCTATCAGAAACCAAGTCTTCAGCCTGTCCGTAATCATATCCCAAATGCGAAAGACAAACAACCAAATCACATTTTTTGGTATTTCTAAGAAAATCTGCGTATTTCTGCGCCGTCGCAACAGGGTCAAGATATTTAGTTTCGCCGTAATATTTTTTCCCGACAAGCCCTTCCAGTTTTACTCCCAGACCAAACACACCTACTTTAATATTTCCTTTTCTAAAAATCTTATACTGCTGTGTTTTTCCCTTTAAAATCGTATCCGAAAAATCATAATTAGAACAGATAAAAGGGAATTTAGCATTCGGTAAAACCTTTAAAAATCCCTCCAAACCATTGTCAAAATCATGATTTCCCATAGTAGCCGCATCATATTTCATCATGGACATGAGCTTAAATTCCAGCTCGCCGCCAAACATATTAAAATAAGGCGTTCCTTGGAAAATATCACCACTGTCAAACAAAAGCACATTCTTTTCCACACCCCTAATATGCTCTATCAAAGTGGCTCTCCTCGCAAATCCCCCTTGATTAGGATATCTACTGTGCCCCTCCTCGAAAGGCTCTATCCTGCTGTGCTGGTCGTTGGTATGAAGAATGGTTATTTTTTCGGGTGTATCTTTTGCATCAAATGTCTTTGCTGACAAAACATTTGGTGTAAGTGTCGTTGCCAAAGCTCCTCGACCCAGTATTTTCAAAAATTCTTTTCTATTCATTTTTGTTCATCCTTATTGGTTATTCCCGATAAATTGCAGTCTCTGTTCCTGCTTTATTTTTATCTCTGGGTTTTGTTTAAATTTCTCAATAAATAAATCCCTCAGGGTCATTTCTGTTAATATAAGCTGTTCTCCTTTTAGGAAAAATTTCATATAATCTCCTCCATAAGCCAAATAGTCCGATGTCGCGATGTAGTAGTACTGACCAGCTTTTGGTTTTTCGCCATTTATCAGCCCTTGTTTTAGTTTTCCATTTTCTACCACTATCGTAAATCCAGCCACGGGATTATTTCTTTTATGTTTTTCATAATAGTCAAACACATCTTGTATGTCTTCGCCCTTCATTTTGACAATAACCAATTGATTTTCAAAAGGCATCACTTCAAAAATATTTCTCAGCAAAATATCTCCCTTGCTGATATCATTTCGGATTCCTCCCACATTTAAAATTGCCGCATCTACTGCAAGAATACTGTTTTTTGCACCCCAGTCATTCGCTCCCTCTAGTGCAAAATCCGCTAAAAGCTGCCCGAGCGAACTATTATCCCCCTTTCTATTAAGCTCCACCTCGGTATGGGAAATTTTCTGGTTCATTTTATTCTCCAGCTCCTTTTTATATGGCGTGATAACGGAAACCAACTCTTTTTTCTGCGCTATTTCTCCATTGATCAACTGGTTTTTCTGAGGAGAAACTTGGCTTACATTCAGCTGTGTAGTACATGACACCACAGCCATCAAAACTGCTCCTAATAATATGCTTTTATTTTTCATTTGTTCTTAAAATACAGCCACAAATATATAGATTATTTCGGGATTTTTACTCAGATACAATACTCAAAGGTATGGAATAAATATAAAAAACAGCAAAATCCTAA
>JABCOA020000122.1 GCA_013333875.2 Flavobacteriaceae bacterium
CACTTCTTCCCAAGGGATATTTTCTCCATTGATAAGGGTTACTCTATCTTCTTCGTCTACTTCATAATCTTCTTTTTCTTCTTCGTAATCAATAGAATACCCAAAATCTATATGAATCTTGCAAGGAGCAATATCATATTTTACCAAAGTTCGTTTTTCAACTTCTGCTGGGTCAAACTCATCGCAAAACATTGCATTATAGCCGTGTCGATAGCCATCAAAAAGCAATATTTCTTCGCCTGTTTCTGTGTCTTTGGCTACTATTTTACAAGGGATTTCAACCTCATCAGTATAATAATTTACAATAAAAGGCAGTTTTTCTCCTTTTGCTTCAAATAAATCACCATAATAATACACTTCAAAGAGCGTATTTCCATTTTTGGATTGGATATCCACTGATAGATAATCGCCTGATTTTACATTACAAGCGTTTTCATTTAGGTAGGTAGGAACTTTTTGCATATATAAAATTATTTAAATGTATGTTATATTTTTATTTAAAATCCCACTGTCTTTGGAAAGTTGTATAATCGGCAAAACGAAATGTCTGAAACGGCAAAACGAAATGTCCAAAAAATTTTGACATGACAAAGATAAGAAAAGCAGTCAATCAGACTGCTTTTTTAATGTGGTATTAAAACCTATTTAAAGAATGTTTAATCACACATTCAATTCAAACGATGCTTTCTCACCATTTAAGAGCCTCTTGGTGCTGTCAAGATTGTTCTCGTAAATATGCACATTCCCAAGTGTCAGCGTGATGGATTTCAAAGGCAAATCAATCTGCCGGCTGATTAAATACAAGTGGTAAAGGTCAGCAGGAAGCCCTAACGAGGCGTCGCTGGAACGCTGATAAGCCGATATCACCAACTTTCCATTATCTATTTGAAACTGAATCAATGATAAGCAGGGCTGTTGATTGGTCTCTGTATCGTTCCTGCCCAAAAACAGCACATAGTTCTTGCTGTTGCGCTTCTCTTTGTTGATTTTTGCAATCAAGGACGGCAGCTGCTCAAAGTAAGTCGGATAAGAATTTACCAGCATAGGTCCGCAGTAATCCCACCAACTGATACCTGCTTCTCTGTATTTCTCTGTTAATCTTTCTCCACTCTGGAAGAGTTGAAGCTCTGTTTTTAGTTTGTTTCTTGCGATTGTGTGCCCTTCAAAGATTTCTAACAAATCCGATGGATAGAGTTTTAACTGCTCATCTAAAAGATACTTAATATTCCCTTTCTTGTTATTCTGAACTTTGCCCTTTCTTAGAATTTTCTCTAAAATTTGATAATATTTGTTTTTCATAGTTATTTTTATAAATCATTATATCGTTATACTTAGCTCCATAATTCAAAGATGTATGGATTATAACTTTAGTAGATTCATCAAAAGGACTTCGCTTAAATCCATTTTCTGACATCCATTCTGCAAGCTCTATAACTTGGCTTTTTTCACTGGTAAAATAGAAATAAGGTTTATCCTCCAGTAGGTTAAGAATGTTCAAATAGTCGGTAAGTTTCCAATAATCCATATTGTGGTAGGTTTTGGTATCGGTTGATAGATATGGAGGGTCTATAAGAAACACCACATTTTCAGTATTTTTGTATAAACTATACAAATCTCTATAATCCATTTGAACACGCTCCACTCCTTTTAAATATTGTTCAGACTCATAGTGTGTTTTTTTAGTATTGTTATAAATACTTACTTTCTCTAAGTCTTCTAAACAAGTTACATAGTTCGCTGAAAATAAAATGCTTCCAGATAAAGTAATGTAATCTACAAAGCCCTTTTCTGCTTTCAAAAGGTCTAATATCTGCTTTCTTTTTTCTCCATCAACTCTTTTTCTAGGTTCATCTTTTAAAATATTCCTAATATTTGCGAGTATTTTATTCGTTTTAGGAATGTTTTTAAGTCTTTCTGAATAATTATCAAAGTCATTGTAAATTACTTTTGCTTCTGGATATACAGACTTAACCGTATGGCTCAAAAGCCCAGAACCTCCGAATAAATCTACATATATTGCATCGTTTGGGAAACTCTTTAAAGCCTCTTTAAAAGGCTTTACAAACCTCCTTTTCTGCCCTTGAAACGGCAAAGGTGCTTGATTATAAATTTTCATAGTTATTAGTTTTTTTAATGGTTATTAGTTCTTATATTTGCAGTTCTCACCCCAAAATACATACACCCACAGGTACAGAAGACTTTTTGTCCTCCGTAGCCTGTGGGTGTATTTTTAAAGGGGTGAGAGCTTTTAAAAAGCGGAGGACATTTTTTTAATCCCTATCCTCCAAAGGGCTTTTAATTCTCTTGTTTCTGTCTTTCTTTTTTGAGATGGTCTGCTATTTCTCTCATTACATCTTCTCTGTTCTGCATCAGCTCCAATATCTTTCTGAAACTTTCATCGGTTCGTCTTCGGGCTTTTTCTTCGGCTTTTTCACGAACTGATTTTGCCTCTGTTAATACAAGTCCAAGCGCTGCAAAAACGCTTACAAATGGTATGCTTCCGAGCGGATGTGGAAAGAAATAGGGCGTTACCACATCAAAGATGTCAAACAAGAAAGCGAAGCCCATCAGGGCAAAATAATAAGTTGCTTTGTTAATGGTTCTTCTGAGTTCTTCCGAGCTTGTCGCCTCGCCCAGTTCTTTGGCTTTTTTTACGCCAAAATAAAGGTCAATGAGCATTGCTACAATAACCACAATCCATGCAAAACATACCACAAATAAAGTGGTTATAAGTGTTTTATAATCTCCTTCTAAATAATCTATAATCATAATTTTTTATTTTAAATCTTTTAAGTATTATTTCAATAAAGCTTTAATATATACTTTTTTGATACCCCCCTTACTTGTCAATACAGGTGCTAATTCTGGCATAGCGAAGTGCTTAACTCCGTTATGTGTGATTAGCTGACTATCTGGATTATTTGCTCTAAAGAATGTCCCATTATTATAGATTATAGTCAATTCTTGAACTTCTATAATGTTATCTATATTCGGTATCTTTCTAATTAGAACAGTGTTCAGCTCATCTCCTGTTGCTCCTTTTCTGGATATACTTAGAGCATCAGACCAATAGAAGAAGTTGTCTATCATATGCTCTGAAACTCCTAATTTCAACTCGGATATGTGAGGTGTCCAATCCGTTGCCTTAGTTCCTCTCTCAATCTTATAATATCTAACATCAACAGCTAAATTAGGCACAGGTATGTTAAATCCTACCCAATCAGTCTCGTTAGTCCAGCCCTCTCTTTTTACTCTTACCCAAGTATTAGGTGGTACGGATTGACCCCAGATAGTAACATTTTCTGTATGAGCGTGTCTGAAATCCATTGAAATAGTATACCCTCCTTTATTTGTATTTGGGATACCCTCCTCAGCATTCATGTTAAATCCATAAACTCCAACACTCTTTCCAGAAGCTGGTGTATATCTAACAAAATAGCCTGTTCTATCAGATATAACTTGTGCGTTACCTGTTCCCTCTGAGTTAGGGCTAAACATAGGTGCAGCTGAATTTCTCGCTAAGTTTCCTACTCCGATAGTAA
>JABCOA020000123.1 GCA_013333875.2 Flavobacteriaceae bacterium
AATGCCCATTTCCAGCTGCTGCCGAAGGTGTATTTTTTCGTGGTTGATAAGGGTGTGGTTATTTTTCAGCCTTTTATCTTTTAAAATAATAAAGGGAAAGATGGCAATTCCTAAAATTTTTGTATTTTTGAGCAAAGTTTGGCACACTATTATCATTCAACAAAAATAAAATAAATTTTGTATAACACTAAAAAAATAAAGATATGAACAGAATAAAGTATTTATTCCTATCAGTAGGGATGGGGCTTCTGATGGCGTCCTGCAGCCCGTTTAGAGTAGTTTCAGATTATGACCCGAAGGCTAACTTTTCTGAGTACAAGACTTATTCTGTAAACTTGGAAGAGCTGAAACTGAATGACATAGACCAAAGCAGAGTGACAGATGAATTACAGAAACAGCTTGCAGAGAAGGGATTATCACAGAGTAATGATGCAGCAGATTTGGTGATTCAGGTCAAGGCAAATCACAAGCTGGTAAGAGATACCTATGTGACGCCTAATGTGTATTTGGGAGGCTGGGGCAGCTGGCTCGGCTGGGGAATGGGCGTAGGAAGAACTTATACCAATGAATACAACCAAGGAGGACTAGTTTTTAACTTTATGGATGCAAAGACAGGGAAGCTCGTTTGGCAGGGAAAAGGAAGCGGAATCAATGTAGATTCGCCAAAGTCAAAACAAAAACAAATTCCAGAAATCATCGCTGAAATATTGAAAAATTATCCACCTAAGAAATAAAACAATCGTTTTAAAACAGGAAAGACTATCGAAGAAGATAGTCTTTTTTTATTGATAAAATTCATCTTTCTGTTCTGATGGAAATTGTGTACATTCGCAAGAAAAAAATTATGCGAAAAATTTTATTTACATTCTTGATTTTCTGCGGTGTTTTCACTGCTTTTTCACAATCACGAGATTTATTTGCTTTAGCCAAAGGAAATTATCTTGGACTCAATGCACTATTTGACCAAGATGAAAATCTCTACGGATATGTGGCGATCTACGGCTATGGCAAGTCTGGTGATAAAACGAAAAAATTTGAATATGTCTTTTTGGATAAAAATCTAAATCCAGTTTCCAACAAAGAGTTTGAAGGAGATATTACGGCGGCAAACTATTTCGGAGCAATTGATTTTAGAGGAAATCTGGTTCTTTATCCAAGAGCTGATTATGATGCAGTAAAGGGAAGAGACTTCTTCTATCCGCGCACAATGGAGGTGAATCTAAAGGATAACACCATCAAACAGAAAGTATATTACGAATATGAGAATAATGCTTTCAAAGAAGTAACAGAACCAGAAAATGTACGAAACCAAAGAAAAGAAGAAAGAAAAGAGCGAAGAGAAAAAGGATTTCTTTATGTATCTAGTGTTTATGAAATAAAAGAAGGCGGTTTCATCGTTATGGAATATGATGACTACGAAACTTACGGCAAAAATCATAGCTTAAAAAGATACGATGACAATAAAAAACTGCTTTGGGAATACAAGTATAATACGGATGGAACAGAAAGAAAATATGAAGCCATCAGAATCATTGAAAAAGATGATAAACATATCTACACTATTCTAAAAGTGAAGAATAAAAAGGAATTTTCTTATTTCTTCCAAGTGCTGGACATAAAGACAGGAAGTATAAAAGCCAAAACACCGATTATAGGTCTGAATGAACAGACTATGGATGAAATTACGGCTCTATATTCCAGTGGAAGATTGGTAGATAATGATAGAACATTTGATGATAGAATAATCATTTCTGGAAGGTTTTATGAAAAGGAAAAAGCGCTATTGTCTGTGGGATTGACAAGGCTTGTTTTAGATAAACGAACTTTTGGAGTGGATGTTAAAAATATCTATTTCATAGACTTTAAGCCATTTATACAAAAAATCAATAAATTCAGCCATGTCGGAATGGGATATTATCTTTTGGAAAGAGACTTTTTCTTCCTAAAAGACGGCAGTGTAGGGATTTTATTTGAAAAATGGAGACCTGCACAGCAGTATGTAGCACCAGCAACGAAAGACATGGTGTATGCCTTTACAGATAAGGATTTTAAGCTGAAAGAAGTGAGAGTTTTTGAAAAAGATAAAACCAAATGGAGCATAAATGCTGACTATCTTTTCTCTCAATATCTAAACGGCGGCAAAGATGTGGCGTTTTTCTTCAGAGACTTTAAAAAAGATAAAGAAACGAAGGAAAAGAACTGGAATTTGTACATCAATACGCTTATCGATGGTAAATTCAATCAAGAAAATGTAAAAATTTCCGAGAAAGACAACTATTTTGTAGTGCCTTACATTGGGAAAGAAGGCTATATTCTCCTCCGTGAATACAATGAGAAAGAAAAATTCAATAAAATCCGTTTGGAGAGATTAAATTTTTAACAAAAAAAGGGGCTTCTAAGAAGCTCCTTTTTTATTATAGTAGTCTGCGATATTCTTGATTTCTGCTAAATTTAGATTCCACATAAAACTCAAAAACTGCTGATAGCTTTCGCTCTGTTCTTTGGGTTCTATTCTGTCCAGATAGCGGTTTAGGTTGTAATTTTTTCGTGCAGTGTAGATTTGCTCAAACAATTTCCCAAGCCATTCGTGATAGTAGTTTTCCTCCTCTTTGTCTTGTAAAAACTGCATAGCAGCGTAGATTCCTCGTCCGTATTGTTCGGAATGCCATAGGTTGGGCAGGACTTCCATTCGGGCTGTATTTTTGAGTTTAGTAAATTCTTCATCGCCTTTTTTTGCCTCTTTTTTGTTTTTAAGTTCAGCAAATTGTTTCGTGATAAATTCCATCCTTTGGGCTAATTCAGGGTGCGTGGAGAGAGAATCTTTGTTTAATTTTACCTTGTAATGGTCATAGTTATAGTTCCCAAAATCTTCCCTTGTCATCCAGCTGTCTTTGAAGGGCTGGTTGGGCAGGTTGTAGAGTTTTTTGTAAGTTTCTATTTTTAGTTCTCGCGGCGAAATCGTGTCATATTTGCTGAGGTTGCTCAGAGTGTTGTAGAATTCGGTGTTTTCGTAGTCAGAATTTCGGAAAAGGACATATCCCAGCGAGTCGGCTTCTACTTCTCTTTTTCGTTTGATTCCGCGCTTTTTGTAGAGATTATCTTTTACGATATCAAAGGCTTTTTGGGATTTATTTACCGAAACTTTTTTCAGATTTTCCATTATGGAGCGGCTGTCTTTGTCCTCATTGATTTCATTGACCAAAGATTTCAGCGTGTGGTCTAGTAAGTAATGGGCAAGTTCGTGGCTGAGGACGCTCGCTACTTGCGCTTCATTGTCCAGCACATTAAAAAGTCCCATATTTACCACGAAAGTCCCAT
>JABCOA020000124.1 GCA_013333875.2 Flavobacteriaceae bacterium
GAGTGAAGTTTCCATAACTTTTTATAATTAAATAAAAACCGCTTGATATTTTTTCAAGTGGTTTTGTTTTTTATTAACTTTGCAGCTCTCAAAAAACTCAAATTAAACAATGGCTTCTCAAACATCTTATTTATTCAGCACTAGAACAAGTAGACAGTTGGCTGAAAAAATCGCCTATCACTATGGGCAGGAACTAGGAAAAATCAATTTTCAAGAGTTTAGTGATGGAGAATTTGAGCCTGTTTTAGACCAGTCTGTAAGAGGCGGAAGGGTCTTTTTAATAGGTTCTACATTTCCTCCAGCAGACAATCTTTTAGAGCTTCTCCTTATGATAGATGCAGCTAAAAGAGCTTCTGCAAAGAACATTACGGTGGTTCTTCCGTATTTTGGTCTAGCAAGACAAGACAGGAAAGACAAACCGAGAGCTCCGATAGGCGCGAAATTGGTTGCGAATCTTCTGACAACAGCGGGAGCAACTAGAGTGATGACAATGGATCTGCATGCAGACCAGATTCAAGGTTTTTTTGAAATTCCAGTAGACCATCTTTATGCATCGGCTATTTTTGTGGAGTACATTAACTCTTTGAATTTAGATAATTTGACCATTGCATCGCCTGATATGGGAGGAGCTAAAAGAGCTAAAAACTACGCAAACCATTTAGGAGCAGAAGTTACGATTTGCTACAAAGAAAGAAAGAAAGCGAATGAAGTGGCGGAAATGACCCTTATTGGTAATGTGGAAGACAGAAATGTGATTTTGGTGGATGATATGGTGGATACAGCAGGAACACTCTGTAAGGCTGCGGATATCATCATGGAGAGAGGAGCAAAAAGTGTAAGAGCTATCGCTACTCACGGAGTGCTTTCTGGAAAGGCTTATGAGAATATAGAGAAGTCTAAATTGCAGGAAATTATCATCACAGATTCAATTCCTCTTAAAAACAATTTGTCATCTAAAATAAAAGTGTTATCTTGCGCCCCGTTATTTGCAGATGTGATGAATCTTGTTCATAACAAGAAATCCATCAATGACAAGTTTATATTTTAAAATAATTAAATTTTTTATAAAATGAAATCTATTACAATTCAAGGACAGAAAAGAGAAAGCGTGGGTAAAAAATCTACAAAAGCTCTACGCGATGCTGAATTAGTTCCTTGTGTTGTTTATGGAGGTAAAGAACCATTACATTTCTCTACAGAAGAGAAATCTTTCAAAAACTTGGTTTACACTCCTGAGGCACACACGGTATCTATTGAGGTAGGTGGACAGACTATTCCAGCAGTATTACAAGACATTCAGTTTCACCCAATTACGGACAGAATCCTTCATGTGGATTTCTACCAATTGAGTGCTGACAAACCAGTAGTAATGGAAGTTCCTGTGAAAATTACAGGTCGTGCTAAAGGTGTTGTAGCGGGTGGTGTTCTTAGACAATCATTCAGAAAACTGAAATTAAAAGCAGTTCCTGCTAATTTACCAGATGAAATCGTGGTAGATGTGACTCCACTTAAAATTGGTAACAAAATTTATGTGGGAGACATCAAAAATGATGCGTACACATTCTTACATCCAGACAATGCTGTAATCGCAGCAGTGAAGATGTCTAGAAATGCGATGAAAAACGCAGGTGCTGCAGGAGCAGACGATGAAGATGATGAATAAAATAATCTTTTCATAAGTTTAAAACAAAAGGCTGTCAATTTTTGATGGTCTTTTGTCTTTATTAACATAAATCAATTTTCAATAAAATAAAAACCTATACTTTTGCTTCATAAATTTTAAAATTAAAAATATGAAAATATTAGCATTTGCAGCGAGTAATCATTCCAACTCTATCAATAAGCAGTTGGTTTCCCATATTTCAAGTAAATTTGAAGGGCATGATGTAGAAATTCTTGATATTAACGGCTACGAAATGCCTATTTACAGCATAGACAGAGAGGTGAGTGGTGGTGTTCCTAAACTGGCAGAAGATTTTGCGGCGAAGATAGATGGAGCGGATTTGCTTATTATTTCGTTGGCGGAATATAACGGTTCTTATTCTACGGCTTTCAAAAATATTTTTGACTGGATATCAAGAATTCCTAATAGAAGTGCTTTTGGTGATAAAAAAGTTTTCCTTACTGCTACTGCTCCAGGCCCTAGAGGAGGTCTTACAATCTTGGAAACCGCAAAGGCAAGGTTCCCATACAATGGAGGGGATGTGATAGAGGATTTTTCTCTTCCAAATTTTTCTGAGAATTTTGATGCAGAAAAAGGAATAATCGGTGAAGAAAAGAAAAAGGAACTAGAAGCGAAAATAGAAAAAGTAAAACAAGTTCTCATAAATTAAATATTTAAATAGCGGTCTCAATGGGCTGCTATTTAGATTTTTAAACCGAAATAAATTAAATAAATTTTATTTTTTACTGATAAATTATTACCTTTGTCTGCTCAATTAGTTATTATTATGAAATTTATTGTCACAAGTGGCGAGTTACAAAAAGCTTTAAATACGGTAAGTGGTGTGATATCTAGTTCACAATCTAGACCGATATTGGAGAATTTTCTTTTTGAGTTAGAAAATAATTTGCTTAAAATCACAGCATCAGACGGAGAGACTACTCTTTTGACATCTTTGGTGGTTAAGTCAGAAAGTAATGGCAAAATAGCGGTTCCTGCTAAGATGTTTCAAGATGCGATAAAAACATTTGGAGATCAGCCTCTTACTTTTTTGGTTAAACCAAATGAAAATGGAGGTGGGCTTTTGGAAATTTTAGATGAGAAGGATAATTATTTCATAGCGTTGGACAATGCAGAGGAATATCCTGAATTGGCAGAATTTAGTTCTTCGCAAAAAGTTACTATTTCATCAGGAATTCTTGCGGAGGCTCTTTCTAAAACGCTTTTCGCGACAAGTAATGATACGCTTCGTCCTGTGATGACAGGAGTATTTTTCCAATTTGGAGAAGAGGAGGCTAATTTTGTAGCAACGGATTCTCATAGATTGGTGGTTTATAAAAGAACAGACATTAAAAATAGTGAGCCTATGGAGTTCATTATGCCTAAAAAACCACTGAGTATCTTTAAAAATATTCTGACAAGTTCAGATGATGAGGTGGTTATAGAGTTTAATGAAAACATGGCGAAGTTTTCCTTCAAGGAGCATGTATGGATTTGTCGTTTGATAGATGGAAAATATCCTAACTATAACGCTGTAATTCCTAAGGAAAATCCTAATGTGCTGACTATAAATAGAACACTTCTATTAAGTTCTATCAAAAGGGCTTCTATTTTTGCCAGCAAATCTACCAGTCAGGTAAGATTTAAGCTGTCTGGGAATATTCTTTACCTTCATGCAGAAGATACAGAGTATGCGAATAAAGCAGAAATGCAGATACCATGTGACTACTCAGGAGAGGATATCAATATAGGATATAGTTCAAAATTCCTGACAGAAATGATAGCAGTTCTAGATTCGGAGGATATTATCATGAGAATGTCCCAAGCGAATAGACCAGGGATTGTAGAACCAGCGGACGGACTGGATGAGGAAGAGCAAATACTAATGCTGTCTATGCCGGTAATAGGTTTAAATTAACAAAATGAAAATAAACGAGATGTAGAGTAAAATACCTTTGCATCTCCTTTTTTAATATTTATATTTCAATGAAGATTTCGAATAATTGGCTTAAAGATTACATTAGCACAGATTTAAATTCAGAAAAAATAGGAACTTACCTCACGGATATAGGTTTGGAAGTAGAGGGGATAGATAAATTTGAAACTATCAAAGGAAGTTTGGAAGGCATCGTTGTAGGTAAGGTTTTAACTTGCGAAAAACATCCAAACGCCGATAAACTAAGCAAAACCACTGTAGATGTAGGAAATGCCACAATTCTAAATATCGTCTGTGGAGCTCCTAATGTGGCTGCAGGACAGATAGTTGCGGTGGCTGTGGTAGGGACAACTTTGTTTGATAAAAACGGAGGTTCTTTTACGATTAACAGAACTAAAATCAGAGGTGAGGTTTCGGAAGGGATGATTTGTGCGGAAGATGAGATAGACTTGGGCAACAGCCATGATGGAATTATGGTTTTGGATGAGACTTATGAAGTAGGAAAACCTCTGGCAGATTATTTTGATATTCAGCAAGATGAAGTTTATGAAATAGGACTGACACCTAACAGAACCGATGCCATTTCTCACTATGGCGTAGCGAGAGATTTGCATGCATTTTTGACTTGTAATGGAATTGATTCCAAGCTCGTTAAAATGGAAACTTACTCTGCTGAATCAGAAGGAGAACATAGTTTTTCTGTTGAAGTAGAAAATAATGATTTGGCGCCGAGATACATTGGTGCTGTTTTGAAAAATATAAAAGTAGGAGAATCGCCAGAATGGCTGAAAAATAGACTGAAAGCGATAGGCCTTTCACCAATAAATAATGTGGTGGATGTTACCAACTATATTCTTCATGCTTATGGGCAGCCGCTTCATGCTTTTGATTTAGATAAAATTGGAGGAAATAAAATAACGGTAGGAAACAGCCCAAAAGGAACGAAATTTACCACGCTGGATGGAGTGGAGAGAACGCTGAACGGAGAGGAAATCATGATAAAAGATGGAAATCAGAAACCGCTTTGTATTGCTGGGGTTTTTGGTGGGCTGGACAGCGGAGTTTCCGAGCAGACACAGTCTATTTTCTTGGAAAGTGCTTACTTTAATCCTGTTGCTGTTCGTAAAGGAGCGAAATTTCACGGACTAAATACTGATGCTTCTTTCCGTTTTGAGAGAGGAGTAGATCCTAATAATACTAAAACTACTATTTCCTTGGCAGTGAAATTGTTACAGGAATTGACAGGAGCAACATTGGTAGGGGATTATATAGAGCATTATCCTGAAAAAATAAAACCTCATAATGTGATTTTTAGATATTCTAAATTGGATCAAATTTTAGGAATAAAAATCCATAGAGGAAAAGTTAAAGAAATTTTGAAGTCTTTGGAAATAGAGCCTCTTAACGAAATTGCTGATGGATTGGAGCTTCTGGTGCCGAATTACAGAGCGGATGTTACCAGAGAAATAGATGTGATAGAGGAAATTCTGAGAATTTATGGGTATAATAAGATAGATGCGCCGCAGAAAATTTCCTTTACTCCAGTGAAATTGAGTTTTGATGACCAAGATGGATTAGAAAACGAGTGGGCAAGGGCGCTTCAGGCAAATGGATTTTATGAAGTGATGAATAATTCCCTTACTTCGGTGGAAGATGAAACAGACGCTGTGAAACTGCTAAATCCATTGAGTGGTGACTTGGCGTTTATGAGAAAATCTTTGCTGGAAGGGCTTTTGGAGAATGCGGTTTATAATATCAACAGAAAAAATGCGGATATTAAGTTTTTTGAGTTAGGAAAAATTTATCATAAAAAGGAAAAATACGAAGAGAGAAAACAGCTGGCGATTTTAGCTTCGGGAAGAAATTATTCTGAAAATTGGCTTCTTCCGAAAGGAAACACAAGTTTTTATCATTTGAAAGCGTATGTTTCTCTTATTTTAAGCAAGTTAAATTTTGATATTGTTGAAAAACCGTTACAGGACAGTCGTTTTTCGGATGCGATAGAATTTTCAGTTGAAGGAAAAACGGTTGCAAGGCTCGGAAAAGTAAGTCCAAAAATGCTGAAAAAATTTGACATAGAACAAGAGGCTTTCTATGCAGAAATAGAACTTGAAGAATGTCAAAATCTTCGTAATACAGAGAATTTGCGTTTCAAAGATATTCCTAAATTTAACAAAACTAGAAGGGATTTGGCGCTGTTAGTAGATAAGTCTGTGCTATACACACAGCTTTATAATGCTGCTAAAAACAACAGGTCTCCATTCTTGAAGAGCATCAATTTGTTTGATGTGTATGAAGGCAAAAATCTTCCAGAGGATAAGAAATCTTATGCATTGAGTTTTGAACTTCTTAACGAAGAAAAAACGATGGAGGAGAAGGAGATAGTGCAAGTGATGGATTCTTTGGTAAATGTTTTCAAGAAACAGTTTAATGCGGAACTCCGCTCATAAATACACAAATTATGAAAAAAATAATTTCACTAACAGCCGTGCTTGTCTTGTCATTGTCTTGTTCCAATGCATCTATTGCAGGGAAAAAAGAAAGTGTGCAGTTGAACAATACCAGTTGGGTTTTAGAGGAAAATTCTAAGACAAACTCTGGAATTACTTTAGAAATTGCAAAGGACAGAGTATCAGGTTTTTCTGGATGTAATAATTATTTTTCGGAATTAACCACAAATTCAAAAGATACTTTCCAAGTAAAAAGTATAGGAGCGACACGAAAACTTTGTGATAATATCTCCGTGGAGGAAGATTATCTAAATTTACTTGAAAAAGTAAATAAATATGTAATCAGCGAAACCTCTTTGGAGTTGTATAAAGACAATGTTTTGTTATTGAAATTTAAAAGAAAGTAACTTTTTTTGATAGATAATTTTGTTGTTTTAGAAAAAAAAAGTACTTTTGCAAACCTATTATGGACAAATATAGAAACTATGACATCAGTTTTTCTGGTGTAAAGCAAGGAAAACATGAGTTTGAGTTCTGTGTTGAACAGCGGTTCTTTGATTTATTTGAGGCTGAAGAAGAATTTGAAAATGCCAAAATAGTTAGTAAAGTTTTACTTGAAAAGCATTCTACTTTTTTGGATTTTGTAATTTCTGTTTCGGGAACGGTGGATTTGACTTGTGATATCAGCAATGAAAAATTCCAGTATCCGATAAACAATGAAATAAAATTCTTAGTAAAGTTTGGAGAAGAATATGATGATAGTAATGAAGAGATTATTACAATTCCTCATCACTATAGTGAATTTAATATTGCTCAGTTTATCTACGAAGCAGTGGTTCTTGCTATTCCTATGAAGAAAGTATCTCCTGCTGCGCTAGAAAACGAAGAATTCCAAGACTTGCTCGATAAATTCAGTCCTAAAATAAATGAAGAAAAGGCGGATGATGAAGACATAGATCCAAGATGGGAAGCGTTGAATAAATTGAGAAAATAAAAGTTAATATAAAAAGCTAAAAATTATTAGAAATGGCACATCCTAAAAGAAGACAGTCATCTTCAAGAAGAGATAAAAGAAGAACTCACTACAAAGCAGTAGTTCCTCAATTGGCAAAAGATGCTACAACAGGTGAATTACACCTATATCACAGAGCTCACTGGCATGAAGGAAAACTTTACTACAGAGGTAAAGTAGTTCTTGAAAAAGAAGTAGAATCTGCAGAATAACGATAGGTTTTTGGTAAAATCTCCAAAAATCATGGTAGAAATATAGAACCATTCTTTTTTATAAAAGTGAATGGTTTTTTGTGTTTATTTACTATATTTGAATAATAAAATTATTTTTTATGGATATTAAAGACTTACAAAACCTTATTAAATTTGTTTCAAAGGCTGATGTAGCTGGAGTAAAATACAAAACTAAGGATTTTGAAATCAATATTACCAATCATACATTTGGTACGGTGGTTACGACTCCACAGATGACACAGGTTCAGCCAGTGGTAAATACAGCTCCTGTTGCACAGCCAGAGCAGGAATCTTCTGCAAACTCAGCAGAATCTGCAGAAAATGGTAAATATATTACAATAAAATCTCCTATCATTGGTACTTTCTATAGAAAACCAGCTCCAGACAAAGATCCTTTCGTGAGTGTAGGAAGCGAAATCACAGAAGGAACAGTGGTTTTTGTGGTAGAAGCTATGAAGTTATTCAATCAGATAGAGTCTGAAGTGAGTGGAAAAATCGTGAAAATTTTGGTGGATGATGCCTCTCCTGTAGAGTACGACCAGCCATTATTCTTAGTAGATCCATCATAAATTACTCTATTTATTGTAATTGATAAACAGAAAAACAATGTTTAAAAAGATATTAATTGCCAATCGTGGAGAGATTGCGATGAGAATTCTCAGAACTTGTAAAGAGATGGGAATCAAAACAGTAGCAGTCTACTCAATCGCGGATAAAGACAGTCTGCATGTAAGATTTGCGGATGAAGCAGTATGTATAGGTCCTGCGGCGAGTAAGGATTCTTATCTGAAAATTCCTAACATCATTGCAGCAGCAGAAATCACGAATGCAGATGCCATTCACCCTGGCTATGGATTTTTGGCTGAAAATGCTAATTTTTCTAGAATTTGTCAGAAAAATGGAATAAAATTCATCGGTGCTACACCTGAACAAATAGAAAAAATGGGAGATAAAGCCACTGCGAAAGCAACAATGAAAGCGGCTGGAATCCCTTGTGTTCCTGGGTCTGATGGACTTGTAGAATCTTTGGAAGAAGCTGAAAAAATTGCTGAAGAAATCGGCTATCCTGTAATGATAAAAGCTACTGCAGGTGGTGGAGGTAAAGGAATGCGTGCCATCTGGAGCAAAGAAGAGCTTAGAGAAAGCTGGGATTCTACTATTCAAGAGGCTTTAGCCGCTTTTGGGAATGGTGGAATGTACATGGAAAAACTGATAGAAGAACCAAGACACATAGAATTCCAGATTGCTGGAGATAGATATGGAAGGGCTTGTCATTTATCGGAAAGAGACTGCTCTATCCAGAGAAGAAATCAAAAATTGATAGAAGAAACGCCGTCTCCTTTTATGACGGAAGAACTTCGTGAAAAAATGGGAAATGCCGCTGTGAAAGCAGCTGAATATATAGGATATGAAGGAGTAGGAACGATAGAATTTTTGGTTGATAAACACAGAAATTTCTATTTCATGGAGATGAATACTCGTATTCAGGTGGAACATCCTATCACAGAGCAGGTTATAGATTATGACCTTATCCGTGAGCAGATTTTACTAGCAGCAGGAGAAAAAATTCTTGGAAAAAACTATTATCCAAAGTTGTACTCTATAGAATGTAGAATTAACGCGGAGGACCCATATTCTGATTTCAGACCCGCACCTGGGAAAATCACTCAGCTTAATATCCCGGGAGGACATGGTGTGAGAGTGGATACGCATGTGTATGCTGGTTATACAATCCCGCCAAACTATGATTCTATGATAGCTAAGCTCATCATTACAGCACAGACTAGAGAGGAGGCTATTGCTAAAATGAAAAGGTCTTTGGATGAGTTTTATATAGAAGGAGTGAAAACTACTATTCCATTCCACAGACAGCTGATGGACAATCCTGATTTCCTTGCTGGAAATTACACAACTAAGTTTATGGAAACTTTTGTGATGGATAAAGATTATGAATTTCACTAAATAAAAAGAAACACTACTAAATTTTTAGTAGTGTTTTTATTTTTTACTTTACGCCTAATTTTCCGAGTAAAATAAAGAGTATGGCGATTACTAAATAGGACAATCCATTAGGAGAAGAAAGTGTCCCTGCTAAAACCACACATGTCCCTATCAAAGCAAAAAGCAGCATGGTGTATTTCAGGGTTTTATTTTTTAGTAAATGTTCTTTAAACAATTTAAAAAGTCCTAAATACAAACAAAAATTAACCACATAAATAAACAGAATAGGAATGGCTGATATGTCGTAATTTAGTTCTTTTAGGAATGGATTGGTATTAGATAGATAAAAAATGAAAAGATAAATAGTCATTAGCCCAAAGCCTACCAAAGCGCTATTTACGGGCATTCCAGTTCTTTTACTGATATTGCCTAAATTCAGGAATTTTTTAGAATATTCTAGATTGTAGAATTGGTAAGGAGCGCGGGTATTTGCGAGAACAAGCCCATTGCAAGTTCCTAATACAGAGATAATTATGAATAGCTGTATGATTATCGCTCCTGCTTCAGTGGAAATTTTTCTAGAAAATTCTATGATGTAGGTGTCGCCCAGCTGCTGTATTTCATCACTGATCATATTGGAGACAATTCCTAAATAATAAAAAACATAAACCACCAAGACGATCAAAGTCCCTGAAATTAAAGCTTTTGGGAGGTTTTTCTGTGAGTCTTTGATTTCTCCAGAAATTTCCATCGCGATATACCACCCATCCATAGAAAAGGCGATAGGAATGAAACTTGCGCCCACTAAAAGCCAAAAATTAGTTTCGTTGGAAGAGATTAAGGCTTGATTTTCAATTTGATTTAGCGGTTCGGTGTCATTTCCTAAAAGGCTGATAATTCCAAAAGCAGCAATGAAAATGAGTGGAAACAGCTTTAAAACCGCAGTTAATTGTAAAAAAACACCACTGGATTTTGGTCTGAAAATATTAAGGAATAAAAATATAACTCCATTGCACCAGCCTATCAGTGAATAGTGCAGGAAATTAGGTTCAAAATCAATAAACTCGGCAAAAAGGTGTGAGATGTAAATACCTGACACAGTGAGTAATACTCCTGCTAACAAAGGTAAAAACATAATGAAATAAACCCATCCCACATAAGCCGCCGCTCTCTTTCCATAGCGGAAATCCACATAATGCAGGAGGCCGCCTTCTTTTGGGGAGAAAATGGCATAATTAGACATAGATGCCGCTGAAAAAACCACACTGATTCCCACGATGATAAAGCCCATCACACCTGCATAAATATTGCCATTGGTGGAGGCCAAAACATCATCTACTTTGAAGAAAATACCAGACCCTATCATCTGCCCGACCACCATGGACACCGCCATGAACAGCCCGTATCTTACCTCTAATTTCTGTCCCATTGTTTGATTTTAGTAATTTAGGGCAACAAATATAACTTTTTCGCATCGAAAATATTTATTTTAGGACTAAATATTTTAAAATTCATAAATATTATTAACTTTGTGAAAACTATGATTTGATGCTTGTATCCAAGGAAAAAGTTAGTGGACTTATTATCACTCACAATGAGGAAAAAAACATTCGTGAAGTATTGGAATGCTTTGATTTTTGTGATGAAATCGTTATAGTGGATTCTTTCAGCACGGATAGAACTTTAGAAATTGCTGAAACTTTCCCGAATGTAAAAATCATTCAAAATAAATTTGAAAACTTTACAGAACAGCGAAATTTGGCTTTGGATAATGCCCAAAATGACTGGGTTTTGTTTCTGGATGGAGATGAGAGAATCACGCCAGAGCTGAAAGCGGAAATCATAGAAACTCTAAATTCTGAGAACAAAAAGGATGCTTATTATTTTTATCGTAAATTCTTTTTTGAAGGAAAACCTATCAACTATTCGGGAACTCAGAATGATAAGAATTTTAGGCTTTTTAGAAAATCTAAAA
>JABCOA020000125.1 GCA_013333875.2 Flavobacteriaceae bacterium
TGGGAAAACACCCTTGCCTAAGGCAAATCCAGCGACTTGGCGAAAGATTTCGCATTTTTATTCCAAAGATGATAAACGGATTTATTACCTGAACAAACTACTCAAAGAAGCAGATTACAATACTTTTGAGGTTGTAGTGCTCACTTCTCCAGAAGGATATAAACTGCCCTATGGCAAGGATAAAAACCAATATTACAATTATGGAAACCCTCTTAGCGAAGAGGAAGCTTTAGAGGAAGTAAACAGTCCTTTATAAGATTTTAATCAAAAACTATTTTAAATGCTAATTACTAATTATACCAAAAGTTCAAAGAACCCATTACTACCCAAGGCTTTTCAGTTTTTAAAAAGAAAAGATATCTTTGCTATCAACTACGAGCATGAGCAAATAGGCGTATGCAATGAGTCAGAAGGATTTTCGCTCTACACTTTTGAAAAAGAACTGCTTTGGGAAATAAACAAACCTATTATGGGGGCTTTATTAGCGATAGAACGCCAGCAAATTTGGCTTGCCCAGCGCCACGATGCCCAGCACATCACCGTATGGGTGTATAACCTGCAAGGGAAGGCTTTGGCGTCTATACCTATGGACGACGAAATCTACGATGCTAATATAGAGCTGAAAACATTGCCTAATAACAAAGTGATTATCACTTTCTATGGCGGACAAGATGGTTGTATGAGCTCTCTCCTATCCTTTGAAAACGAAAAACTAAAAGTAGCCAAAAAATTGCCTAACGATGTAGATTTCTGCTGTATGCTCAATGAAAAAGAAGCTGTATTCACCAATTTCTACGAGGCAGAGCTTTATATAAAGAGTTATCCATCGCTAAAAACACTCAAAAAACACCATTTCTCCAAGGATTGGGGAGCCATAGCACAACCTTTCAAAGGTGACAAAATACTGATTACCGATATGTATTGCAATCGGCATTACATTTTTAATATCAGTACCCTCACAGTGGAAGACGAAATCATTTTCAAAGGTTTTGAACCTTATCAAGATGAGGTAGAAGAGTTTTTAGTAAGCGATATAGATGAAATCCACTATCACAATGGTCAGCTGATAGGCTCTCATATGGAAGTAGATAGCGAGCGTAACGCTGTATATCATTGGCTCATCAGCAAAGAAATATGAAATAAAATCCTAATTTTCATTCATATATTTATCCAAAATTTCCTGTCCGCTGCGGATGGAATTGACCGCCCAGCGAATTTTGGTTCTAAGCAGTTTTTCGTCTTTTAAGAAATAATCTATATTTGATTTCAGTAATTTTTGTTTGAAATCATACATACAAATTGCCGCCGCTACAGAAACATTGAAACTCTCCGTAAAACCATACATAGGAATAGCCAGAGTTTCATCTGCAAAATCCAAAAACTCATCAGAAACGCCCTCTTTCTCCGTTCCAAAAACAAGGGCTATTGGCGATTGGATTTGATAATCAGGGAGCATCACTGCATTTTTTTCGGGCGAAACTGCCAGAATCTTGTAACCTTGGTTTTTGATT
Source organism: Flavobacteriaceae bacterium (assembly GCA_013333875.2). Taxonomy (GTDB): domain Bacteria; phylum Bacteroidota; class Bacteroidia; order Flavobacteriales; family Weeksellaceae; genus JABCPE02. Next base: position 1,512 of record JABCOA020000125.1, read on the forward strand.
TTCTGTAAAGATTCCAGTGTATTGGGCATTTTTTCCACTTCTACCCATGTGTCCGCTCCTTTGGTCACCCTCAGGTTTGGTTCAAAAACATTTTCTTCCCCCAGAGCCACCACCTTGTGAAATCCGCACGCCTCCACCGAACGGACAATGGCAGCAGCATTCCGAAACTGATAAACATCGCCGATGACAGGCAGGACAAAATCCGAACTTCGCTCAGAGAAATGCTCTATTTTTCGCAGGCGCTCTTCGGTGAGAAATTGTTTAAGATATTCAAAAATCTGAGGTAATTTTTCTTTTGGCAGCATTTAAAAATTATATTTGGCAAAGATAAACTATAAAAAGGAAAGCACAAAAGAAGAAACTAGCCCCAAAGCAAGTCCTACAAACTGCAACTTATTTATTTTCTCTTTGTGGTAAAATATAGAAACCAATATCCCGATAATAGGCTCTATCAGCCCCATAAATGCAAAAACAATAATACTTGTTTTAGTAATGGCAAAATTAAGACAAAAAGTCCCTGTTGTCCCCAAAATTATCAAGAAAAAGATTTCGTTTCGGGTTTTGGCATCCATTCCCTTCCAGCCTTTATCTTTTTGGAACAAAAACAAAATTAGCGACATAGAGAACACTACAGCTTCCAAAATAGAGCAAAAAAGCAAAATCCCTATTTTCTCTATAAACGGTACGAATAGGAGTCCCGTAGACCAAAACAATCTCGACAAAATGGAATAAACCAACCCTTTAGAAATAGGTGTTTTTTCTATTTTTATGCTTTTCTCTATGAGCGTAACAGCCAGTAAAATCGCTGCACAGGCTACTCCTTTTACCAGACTGATGCTTTCACCATAAAAAAAGACACCTATCAAAATACCTATAATGAGTCCCATTTTTCCAAAGCCGATAACATTGGAAACATAAGTGTGTTTTAGGGATTTTAAATAAAAAAACAACCCAAAATAATTGACCATACAAATTAGTACTGTGTACAAAATATCTTGGCTGGAAAACTCTTTCGCTGGAAGTACCTGAAAATAAGTAAATAACAGATGTGAAATAAAAAAAATCACACAGCAGCCAAAACTCCTCATCAAAATCAGCGGAAGCGTCCCTACTCTATCTCTCGGCCCTTTCCACAGGCCGTTGGTAACACCGTAGGCCATATGTCCCAAAATTATCAAAAATAAAGAAAGCATCAGTTAAATCTATTAAAATAAGTGTATTTCATTTCCTTGATTTTGGAGTTAAAACCATCTGAAAACTTCGTTTTTTTGGGATATAAAAGTTTTCCCAAAAGATAATATTGCAGTGCCATATAATCCCTGATATCAAAAGGAAATTCCATGAAAGTGACATTTGAAACTTCCTGAAAAAGCTTCTCGCTCTCTTTCTTTTCACCAAGATGAAAAAGCGTGATACCCTTCACGATACAGAATAGATATTTGTCCCTGTTGCAATGGTATTCTTTTTCATATTCTTCATATTCCTCATTGCTGATTTCAGAAACGAACTCTTTCGCTTCGCTGTACCGCCCGATAAGATTAAGACAATCAGCAAAATAACTCGCAAAAAAAATTCTATCTCCATTTATGGTCTTTTTCCTAAAATTAGAATATTGGGTCTGAATTTCTTTCTCTAAATTTTGATGGTCATTATAATGAAAATAATATAAAACCCTCGCCGCCGCAGCCCTAAACTCTGGATAAACAAAAAACCATTTGAAATCCTTTCTCATCTGAACCAGCTGTTTATCAATATGTTTCAGCTGTTTCTCGATTTCTTTTTTGTCATCAAAATTCTCTGAAACGAACTTTCCAAACAGCCCAAAAGATGGCGCAAAAACCTTGATATGGGAAATACCTGTCACCTCTCCCAAGTTGATTAGAATCTCCTGATATTGAGGGTCTGTAATCTTGCCATAGTGAGGGTGCCACGCCAAAGCGTATTCTAGCGCTACCTTATTATCCGCAAATTTTTCAATAAATTTTTTAGTGTTTTCATTAGTTTCTAAGATTTTTTGGGCATATTGATAATTCACATCATTATACCTCCTCTCACTTGTCAAAATATTTTTGCCTTTGACAGAATCATAAAAAATTTCCAAAGCATCTAGCTCCAAAAGTGAACTATTTTTAGGTCTACAGTAATCATCGAAACTGCTGTATCCCATATGCTTACAAATAAGATTTAAGGTTACAGAACTAAATTTACTTTCTGCCTCCATTCTTCCTAAAAATCTACGAAGCGTACTGTTACCAATATTTATTTTTTTGGCTAACTCTTCTATATCTTTTGTTGTCTGTATTTTAGAATGGTATACCTTTTTAAAATCTTCTCTTAGCCTGTCTATTTCTGCATCCATATTGTAGAGTTACATTTTTGAACCAAAGATAAAAATTGTTTGTTCAATTTGAGCAAAATTGAGCAAAATTTTAAAGGTATTTACGCTGTAACTTTGTGAAAAATTTTAAACTTAAAAAAACATTTTATGAATAAAAACGACAAGATTAAGAATATAAAATCCATCTACAAAAAGGATTTTATAGTGGAAAAAGAAAATGGAAAAACCATAGAAATTCTGACCAATGACCACACCACCCACTATGACCAGAATGGAAATATTTTGGAGGAAAAACATAGAAGCTGGTCTGATGACCAAAGTGAATACACCATAGAATCAACAAGTTATATCTATGACAAAGAAGGAAAACTATCTGAAAAATATGTAAGAAACGGAGAGTCACAACTTCCTCCGACTGATGATTTCGCCTATAAAACAATATATTCCTATGATGATAAAGGAAGACTTGTAGAAGAGAATTCTTGTGATAAAGAAAATATTCATCCAAAAAAAGTTTCGTATCAATACGATGAACGAGGAAATAAGACAGAATGCTCCATATACGAATACTCTAATGAATGTGGAGAGATTTTGGACGAAATGATAGAATTTGTACATCATAAAATTTGCGCCAAATACGATGAAAACAATGATATGATAGAGGAATCTCATAATATTTCTTTTCGAGAGCGTGATACTTCTATTGATTATGACCTTGGTGGAACGAAAAGGACTATAAAATATGATGACCAGCATAACAAGGTAGAAATAATAGAATGCACAAAACATAATACCACAAAAGAAATATGTAAGTATGAATATAATGACAAAAAAGAAATCATCAGTGAGTACAAAGAAAATTTCAATAATGATACCTTAACAAAGACAACAAATATAAAATACACCAGTGGAAACATCACAGATGTGATTTTCCAAGAATATGATGAAAATGGCGAAGAAACAGATATTTTCAATATCAAGCAGGTTTATGATGAATATGGAAATATGATACAACAAACAACCTGCGTAAATGGCGAACTCATAGGTGTGCAACGATCTGAAATAGAATATTACAATTAAAAATTATAGAATTATGTATAAAATTTACGAAGAAAAAATCAAAAACTTATTTGAGAATTACAAATCCCAAGACCCTGAACTACAAGAAATTATCAACAGAAAATATGTTTATTCTCAGTTCCACACGGGAAGAAAAGTATTGTTTATAGGCTTAAATCCTTCTTTCAGAGAAAAACAAGCAAAAAAAGAAGAATATTATAAAAGTTTTGATGCAACTAATAATAATGACCGATATTTTAAAAGATTTCCTCTTCTTGTAGAAAACAAAAATGATTGGACTTTTCTTGATCTCTTGTGTATTAGAGAAACTAAACAGCGGAGCATAGAAAATTTTTATAAGAAAGAGCCTGACTTTATCAAACAACAATTGGAAATTTCAAAAGAAATCATAAAAGAAATAAATCCTGAAATTATCGTAGTCTGCGATACTTTTGCAAGAAATTTATTGAAAAGCAATATGATGAATTTTGAATTTGAGTTTGATGACACTATAGGCACTTATAGAATCATCAATAATCCTGATTTTAAAGACACTATTGTGTTTTTCTCTGGTATGCTGACAGGTCAAAGAGCATTGGACAATGGTTCTTTTGAAAGACTTAAATGGCATCTCAACAAAGTAAAATCTTTGAAATAATTAAATCCAAAACCCAGCTCTCAAAAAAGGCTGGGTTTTATATAAAATCTTATTCCTGCACCACTTCCCTAATCAGCTCATACTCATACCCTTTTGATATGAGATAACGCACGGTTTTCATGGCTTTTTGATAGTTTTTTAAACCTTTCTGCTCGGAGAAATAGGCATTATACAACTTTTCTATTGTCTTTTGGTAATCGGTTTCATCTATCTCATCCATGCATTTATTGATGAGTTTTTCGGAAATTCCTTTGTATTTTAAGTGATTTTTTATCTTTAGCCTGCCCCAGTTTTTCAGGTAAAACTTTCCTCTGATGTAGCTTCGGGCAAATCGCTCTTCATTGAGATAATTTTCATTGATTAGATAAAGCATTATCTCATCTTTAGCCTCTGGAATCAGTAGCAAATCCTGCATTTTTTGTTCCACTTCCTGATGGCAGCGGTCTTGGTAAATGCAGTAATTCACCAGTTTTTGTTTAATCTCCTCAAAAGTGTACGATTTTCTTTTTTCTTCCATATCTACTTAAAAACTTTGCCAAAGTTATAAAACCTTGGCAAAATTATAATTTTAATGATCATTAAAAATGATTTTATGCATTAAACAATGCTCTTCCCCTCATCAAATCATTTACTTTGACTTTTACTGCATCTAAGATCTTTTCATCATTGATATTCTTTACAACTTCATCTATCAAATCAGCAATAACTGGCATATCAGCCTCTTTCAGTCCGCGAGTCGTCACCGCTGCAGTTCCTAATCTAATCCCCGAAGTGATAAACGGTGATTTGTCATCATATGGAACCATATTTTTGTTACAAGTGATATCCGCTTTTACTAAGGCTTTTTCAGTTTCTTTTCCGTTTACTCCTTTATTTCTTAAATCAATGAGCATCAGGTGGTTATCCGTTCCACCACTTACAATATCAAAACCTCTGTCTATCATAGCTTTAGCCAATGCTTGGGAATTTGCAATAACTTGCTTCGCATACACCTCAAATTTTTGGTCAAGAGCCTCGCCATAAGCCACAGCTTTACCAGCGATTACATGCTCCAGCGGCCCTCCCTGAATTCCTGGGAATACAGCACCATCCAGCACGGCACTCATCATTTTAGTTTCTCCTTTTGGCGTTTTGTGTCCGTATGGATTTTCATAGTCTTTTCCAAGCATAATCATCCCTCCTCTCGGCCCTCTTAGGGTTTTGTGAGTCGTTGTAGTAACGATATGACAATGCTCAAAAGGCGAATTCAATAACTTTTTAGCGATAAGCCCCGCTGGGTGAGCGATATCTGCCCAAAGTGTAGCTCCTACTTCATCTGCTACTTCACGGAATTTAGCATAGTCCAAATCTCTGGAATAAGCTGAAAATCCAGCGATTATCATTTTTGGTTTTTCTTTTAGGGCAACTTGTCTCATTTGTTCATAGTCTATTCTCCCTGACTCTCTCTCAACACCGTAAAATACAGGTCTAAAGTTGATTCCAGAGAAATTAACATGCGAACCATGCGTAAGGTGTCCACCCATAGATAAGTCCATTCCCAGAACTGTGTCACCAGGCTTCAACACAGCCAAATATACCGCTGCATTTGCCTGAGAACCAGAGTGCGGCTGAACATTCACATAGTCCACTCCGAAAAGCTGTTTTGCTCTGTCGATGGCTAGTTGTTCCACTTCATCCACCACTTCACAGCCGCCGTAATATCTTCGCCCTGGGTAGCCTTCTGCGTATTTGTTCGTAAGAACGCTGCCCATAGCTTTCATAACATCATCAGAAACGAAATTTTCAGAAGCGATAAGCTCTATACCATTCGTTTGTCTTTGTCTTTCTTTTTCGATTAATTCAAAAATAATATCTTGCATTGGAATAATTTTTTGTCAAATTTAATTAAAATTTATTTCAAATCATCATATTTTATGGCATTTAAGTCTAATCTTAAATATTTTCCCGTGTTGTCCACTGTTTTAGGGTTCTTTGTTCCCATAAGTTCTAAAACTTTAGAATAAACTGTGGTAATGGAAGTTGGCTCCTCTATTTTTTGTCCTTTTTTATCTGTTTTTATACATGGAGAAAACCACACAAAATAGGGTACTTGTACAGCTTCTCTATAATCACCATGTTTATAAATCTCATTTTCTTTAATCTGCCCATGGTCAGAAAAATAGACTAAAACAGAGTTTTTATCCTTAAGCAATTCAAAAATTTGTCCAATAATTTTATCTGTATATCTTATAGAATTGTCATAACA
>JABCOA020000126.1 GCA_013333875.2 Flavobacteriaceae bacterium
AAGTATCTATACCAACCGCTTTGAGGCGATAGGGCTTTATCAGCTTCCTACGGTGGAGCAGTTGTTTTTACAGCTTTCGTTTAATTATCATAATCAGGACTCTAGATACGGAACAGAAGCCTTTGATGCGACACAGCGCACGAGTTTTGGGCAGTTTTATTGGAATAAAAATTTCGGAAAGCATGACTTGATAGCAGGAGCTACTTTGCGCCATAACTACTACGATGACAGTACGATAGGAACGCAAAACACAGACGGAACGAATAACCCGACCAGCGACTGGCTTCCAGGGCTTTTCGTACAAGACCAATGGACTTTTAATGACAAACACTCACTTTTGCTGGGGTACAGATTAGACCACAGTAAAAATCATGGATTTATTCATTCTCCGAGGCTGGCTTATAAGCTGAGCCCAAGCCCTGCGACCAGCCTTAGAGCGAGTTTTGGGACTGGTTTCCGTGTGGTGAATGTCTTTACCGAAGACCATAAATCGCTTACCAATGCCAGAGAAACGGTCATCAGAGATATTAAACCAGAAAAATCCATCAACGGGAATATTAATTTTACTCAAAAAATAACCGCAGGAAACGGCTATATTGATATAGATGCTACGGCTTTTTATTCCTATTTTACGAATAAAATCGTGGCTGATACAGAGACAGATAGCGATAAAATCATTTATGATAACCTGAAAGGGCATGCGATAAGCCAAGGGATTTCATTGGGAGCGAATATAAAATTTGGTATTCCGCTGAGCTTAAATATAGGGGCAACCTATATGGATGTTTTTGAAAAGTATGAAGAAGGGGGCGAAACGCACAAAAAATACGAGCAGCTCGCACCTAAATGGTCTGGAACTTATGCTCTTAGCTATGAGTTTAGTAGAAAATTCGGAGTGGATTTCACGGGCGAAGTTTATGGGCCGATGCGCCTTATCACCGTTCCGAAGGATTTCCGACCAGAATACTCGCCATGGTATAGTTTGGCTAATATTCAGCTGAGAACTAAGTTTGACAATGGATTGGAAATTTATGGAGGTGTGAAGAATTTGTTTAATTTCACTCCAAAAGACCCTATTCTAAGACCTTTTGACCCGTTTGACAAAGATACAGGAACCAATAATCCGAACGGATATGAGTTTGAACCATCCTATGGATACGCTCCGATGCAGAAAATAAGAGGTTTCCTAGGAATAAGATACACAATAAAATAAAATATATGAAACTAAAACTTGCTTTTTTGGCGGTTGTGTTGTCCTGTTTTTCTCACGCTCAAGTGCTGAGTAGTTTTGAGGAAGTGGAGAAATTAAGAAAAGAAAATCCTAAACCTGTGGTTGTTTTATTTACCACCGAATGGTGCGGAGTGTGCAGAGTGCAGAAGAAAAATTTATCAAAACTTCCTCAGAGCATATGGGACAGCGTTTATTTTATAAGTATAAACCCTGAAAAATACCATAAAGATATAGAGTTTTTTGGGAAGAAATATACTTTTGTGTCCAATGGGACTTCGGGACTGCATAAAATAGCCTACGAGCTGGCTGGCGGCAGAGTTCCTGCCTATCCGTTCTGGGTTTTTGCTGATGAAAATGGAAAAATGCTGACTCATGAAGGATTGCTGAAAGAAAAAGAACTGAATTCAATTTTTTCTAATCATAATCACTAAGTGCGAGAGTAAGGCGATTTTGCCTTACTTTCGTTTTTTTTATTTGTTTTCAGATTTTTTCAGAAAATACTTTTGTAGAATTTGGTTCAAAGGATATATTTTGAAAATAAGATTTCCGATGAATATCACCACCAAAACCAAAGCGGGTTTGTAAATCAAATTCACGAAACTGGACTGAAAATTAGGAAAAACCGAAGCTAAAACAATCGCAGAGCCGCAGATGATAACTGCCCACAGCATTTTGATGGATAATGGGAAAACCCTGAAATGGCGGTAGTTGAACACGATTTTTATTAAGTTAAACGAAGTCAAAGAAACAGCATAAGAAATGGCAATTCCCAAAATCCCTAAATCGGTATATTTTAGGAAAAAAGCATTTAGAGCGATGGTTACTACGGCTAAAATAAGCATAAACAGGGTGTTGTACTTATAAAATTTGGACATGGAAATGATATGGCTGTTGAATCCCGTAGCCAAATCAAACAGCATAGTCATGCCGATAATCCATAAAATAGGTTCTGCTGTCCGAAGGAGTTCTCCATTTTTCATAAAGTCCGTAAGGAAAGGAAATCCAATTACAATACACGAAAAAAAGACCAATCCTAGAAAGAATAAACTGAGGGAAGTTTTTTTGTGAAAGCGGTCAAGTTCCTGCAAGGTGTTTTCCGTAAGATGCTTGTTAATCATCGGTGCAGAGATGTTGTAAAGCCCCATCTGAGGGATGTTTATGAGGGTAACAATGGAGTAAATATTACTGTAAAGCCCATTTTGTTCAAAGCCAATGTATTCCCCAATCATCACATTGGCGATTTTCAAAGCTAAAAAACTGCCTATATTTCCCAAAAATCCAAAAAAACTGTACGATAAAATCTGAACCCAAAGCCCGTTTTGTCGGAAATAATCTGTGCTAAAATCAAAATGAAATTTCTCTAACCTGTTGTTATACAGGAAATAACCTAACATTGCTGTAAAGAAAACAGAAATAAAGAAAATAAGCGCCAGATTTTCAGGGACTTTTGCGAAGAAAAACAAGCAAAAAGCACCAATGTTGGCAAGTTTAGGAAATAGATTTTCAAAAATGTTCGGAATCGCGATGCGTTTATAATTGGAAATATACTTATTCAAAACAGTAGAAATGGACAGAAACAAAATCAAAGGAAAAATCAGATGTTTTGCCTGCCAGTTTTCACTTTGTTTTAAAGAAGGGAAAATGTTGAAAATCAAAATATAAAGAATTCCGAAAATAAAAAAGTTGATAAAAATTCCTACAAGGGACAGGGAGAGCATATTCTGGTGTTTTCCGTCTTTTTGTGTCTGTACAAAAAACTTGACATTAGAAAAAGAAATTCCAAAAACCACTATCGGAACGAACATCTCCGCCGTTGGGAAAATAAATCTCAACTTGCCATAAAATTCCAAATCGTTCGGGAAAATAAAGAAATTTGCCAGTGTTCCCAGCAAAAAACCTAGATATCCTACAATGGAATATTTTAGCCCTTGTCGGAGTATTGCGCTCATTATCTGTTGTTTATGAAAATTATATTTTTGATAAATTTACTAGAATCTTCGGCAAAGATAGCATTTTGAGAATTTAGAATATC
>JABCOA020000127.1 GCA_013333875.2 Flavobacteriaceae bacterium
TGACAGCGATACTATTATAAAAACGCTTCTTATCAATGGAGGCATCATCATAGGCTCATCCATCATTGCAGGAGTTTTTCGGTTTATGATGAGACAGACCATCATAGTAACATCAAGGAAAATAGAATACGAACTAAAAAACGAAATCTACCAGCACTACCAAAGTCTTTCCCTTACAAATTTCAAAAAAACAAGCATAGGCGACCTTATGAACCGTCTCAGCGAAGACATTATCGCCATTAGAATGTATCTCGGCCCTGGCGTGATGTATGTGGCGAACCTCATTATCTTGCTGATGATTACTAGTTTTTATATGATAAGGACTGATTTGGAGATGACACTTGTCATTCTGATATTGCTTCCTATATTTTCTCTTTCTGTGTATAAAGTAAGTGGAATCGTAGGAAAAAAATCAAAACTAATGCAGGAAAGCCAGTCGGCCATTTCTACTTTCGTGCAGGATAGTTTTTCGGGAATTAGAGTGGTGAAATTCTTTAACAAAGAAAAATATGTTCAAGACAAATACGGCGAAAAAATAAAAAGCTACCAAAACAGATCGGTAGATTTAGCTAAATACGAAAATTTCTTTTACACTTCTATGATTCTGATTGTGGGAATTTTGGATATCGCTATTTTATTCATTGGTGGACAGAAATACATTAATGGAGAGATTAACATTGGTATGATTGCCAATTTCTTTATGTATGCCAATGCCATGGTGATTCCATTCAGTACCGTAGGCTGGGTGACTTCCATCAACCAACGGGCAGAAGCATCTATGCAGAGGATAAATGAATTTAAGGACATTCATTCTGATATTGTTAATACCAATCATGATATTTACGAAATCAAAGGCGATATAGAGTTCCGAAATGTGAGCTACACCTATCCCAATACAGGCATCAGAGCAGTGGAAAATTTAAGTTTTAAAGTAAATGAGGGAGAATTCATCACCATCACAGGAAAAACAGGAAGCGGGAAATCAACCATCGCTCTTCTTCTTTGCAGACTGATAGACCCAGACGAAGGAGAAATACTGATAGACGGCAAAAACCTAAAAGAGCATAATTTGGAACTTTACCGAAAATTCATTGGTTATATCCCGCAGGAAAGTTATCTTTTCTCCGACACGATAGAGAATAACATCGGCTTTGCGATAGATAATCCTACACCTGAACTGATAGAAAAATTCGCGAAAATAGCCGACATTCATAATGATGTGATGCTATTCAAAGACAAATACCAGACAGTGGTAGGAGAACGAGGAGTGATGCTTTCAGGCGGACAGAAACAAAGAATCTGCATCGCCAGAGCCCTTATCAAACAGCCTCAAATCGTGATTTTTGATGACTGTTTATCGGCTCTTGACACCAAAACCGAACAAAACATTTTGACCAATATAGAAAAAGAGGTTGCCAACTGCACTGCCATCATCATCACCCACAGAGAAACGGTTACGAGCAGTAAAAAAATAAATCTGTAAACCAAATACATGATTTTTGATAGTTTTTTTGATTTTTTCTATGAAAATTTAAAAAATTATCTTAAATTTGTTGAGCATTATTAAAATAACAATAAAATGAGTGATTACAAAGAACGCCAAGAAAATGAAATTTTTACAAAGGTGTTAAAAGCAGGAAGGAGAACTTATTTCTTTGATGTGAGAGAAACAAAAGCAGGCGACTACTACCTTACTATCACAGAAAGTAAGAAAAATTTTAATGAAAGTGGTGAAGCAACTTTTGAAAAACACAAAATCTATCTTTACAAAGAAGATTTCAAAGGTTTCTTAGAAATGTTTAATGAAACTAAAGATTTCATTATTGAACAAAAAGGAGAAGATGTAATTTCTGAAAAACATGACAAAGACTTCAAATCCCGTTCTTTCACAATAGATTCTGACGAGGATTTTTAAGAAATTATTTTTATTTATATAAAAAATGGAGCCGTTATAAAGCTCCATTTTTCTATTTTAATTCAAAATCATCTCTGTCTAAAAGGACTTTAAATTTCTGTCTAAAAGAATTTAGTTTCTCCAAATCTATATTCGCTGATATTATATCTCCATTTTTCTCAGAAATTTCTGTCCCATCGGCATAGAAACAACGGGTGCTTTCTGGATAATTCAACCCAGAACCATCTATCCCTACCCTATTAACACCGAACACAAACGATTGATTTTCAATAGCTCTAGCTCTCAAAAGAGTTTCCCATGCCAAAATACGAGGTTCAGCCCAGCTGGCTACATCTATCATTACATCATAATTATCTACATTTCTTGCAAATACAGGAAATCTCAAATCATAGCACACCAGAAGCAAAAACCTAACTCCTTTATAATCAACCACTACACGCTCCTTTCCTGGTGTATAGATTTTATCCTCTCCACCAAAAGAAAACAAGTGTTTTTTATCGTATTGATGAACTTTTCCAGAAGGTTCCACGAAATAAAACCTATTATAAAACTGTCCATTTTCCTTCACTGAAACACTCCCGCCTACTGCTGATTTTTTCTTCTCCGCAAAACGCTTCATCCATGCTAGGGTTTCGCCTTTGCTGTCTGCTACCTCTTCCGTATCAACACAAAATCCTGTAGTAAACATTTCTGGAAGAAGAAATACATCCGCTTGCTCATCTTTTAGTTTTTCTTCAATGATATTGATATTTTCCTCTGGAGATTTCCATCGAATCTCCAAAATTAACGCTGTTATTTTCATATTTTCTGATTTTTGATTGTAAATCTATTATTTTTATTTTTAATCCAAAAATATTTAATAATGTTTTTATTACCTTTGCACGATTTTAATTTTAAATTTGATGGATTTAGCAATACAAATATTTCAGTTTATTCTAAGTATTTCTATTTTAGTTTTCTTACACGAATTAGGGCATTATCTTCCTGCAAAATGGTTCAAGACCCGAGCAGAAAAATTTTTCCTATTCTTTGACCCTTGGTTTTCTTTATTTTCAATGAAAAAAATCAATGGAAAATGGCAATACAAATTTCTCTCTAAAAATCAGCCTGATACAGAAGTCATCGAGATAGATGGAGAAAAAAAAGAAGTTCCTATCAATACAGAAAACCTCCCAGATAGTGACTGGAGAAAACACTCAGAGAGCACAAAATGGGGCATCGGCTGGCTGCCTATGGGTGGCTATGTAAAGATAGCGGGAATGGTGGATGAAAGCATGGATACAGAACAACTGAAAAAACCTGCTGAACCTTGGGAATTCCGTAGCAAACCAGCTTGGCAGAGACTTATCATCATGCTTGGCGGGGTTACTGTCAATTTCTTTTTGGCGTGGATAATTTTCGCTTCATTAAGTTTCTTCAAAGGAGAGGTTTTCTATAATAATTCTAAAATGGAGAATGGAATTTCCGTGAATGAAGCAGGACAGAAAATGGGACTAAAACCAGGTGATAAAATCTTAAAAATAGATGGAAAACCTGCCCTGTCTTTCAATAATTCCGCAATAAATATGCTCTTTGCTGACCAAGTAACCGTAATGAGAGAGGGGAAAGAAGTAACTTTTGACATCAATAAAGAAGGCGTTGGCGAAGTTCTAAAATCTGGCGGAAGAGGCTACATATCTCCAAGAGTACCTGTGATAGTAGATTCAGCAATTGCTGGTGGAGCAAAAGAAGCTGGTCTGATGAAAGGTGATAAAATCGTGGGAGTTAATGGTAAATCAATCATGTTCTTTGATGAACTAGCCACTACTCTTAATGAAAATAAAAATAAAAAAATTAGCCTAGAATTTATTAGAAACGGACAAAACCAAACTGCTGAGGCTAGTGTAGACAAGGAAGGTAAACTTGGCTTTAAAGTAGATGAAGCCCTAGCAATGGCTTTTTTGGAGAAAGCCAAAGAGACCAAAAACTTCGGTTTCTTTGAAGCAATAGGAAGGGGTTTTGAAAGAACAATAGAATCACTAACTCAGCAGGTTAAACAATTTAAAATATTATTCAACAAACAAACCGAAGGCTACAAACAAGTTTCTGGACCAATTGGAATCGTGAAAATGATGCCTACAGAGATTGACTGGGCAGCATTTTGGAGTTTTACTGCGATGTTTTCCGTTTGGTTAGCATTTCTAAACCTGCTTCCTATCCCTGGGCTTGATGGCGGGCATGTGGTATTTACACTTTGGGAAATGATTACAGGAAAACCTGCTTCTCAGAAAGTGTTAGAATATGCACAAATGGCTGGGGTAATCTTGCTTTTAGGGCTGATGCTTCTCGTTTTTGGAAATGACATTTATAAATTATTTTAAAAACACGAATATTTTTCAAACTGATAATGAATAAATTAAGATTAAACTCATGTTTTTATTAGAAAATTATTTGGTTAATATTAAAATACATGCTATATTTGCACCACTAAAAATGAACAAAACGCCTTTTTAGCTCAGTCGGTTAGAGCATCTGACTGTTAATCAGAGGGTCGCTGGTTCGAGCCCAGCAAAAGGCGCCAAAAAAA
>JABCOA020000128.1 GCA_013333875.2 Flavobacteriaceae bacterium
AGTAAAAAATTGTATATAGGTGCTTTTTTTCTGTTGCTTAATCTCATGATACAAAAATAAATTGTTGAATATTAAATTTTACTCTGTTATTGCTTCTTCTACTACTAAGTTTTCAAGGATAAAGTTCTGTCTATCAGGCGTATTTTTTCCCATATAAAACTCCAAAAGCTGGTCTATCGTGGTGTCTTTACCCACTACCACAGGCTCAAGGCGGATGTCTTTCCCGATGAAGTGTTTAAATTCTTCTGGCGAAATTTCTCCAAGCCCTTTAAATCTCGTTATTTCAGGGGTTTTTCCTAAGTCTTCTAGCGCCTTTATTCGCTCTGCTTCAGTGTAGCAGTAGCGGGTTTCTTTTTTGTTTCTTACCCTAAACAAAGGCGTTTGGAGAATATATAGATGTCCATTCTTAATCACATCAGGGAAAAACTGAAGGAAGAAAGTAATCATCAGAAGTCTAATGTGCATACCATCTACATCGGCATCGGTAGCGATGATGACCTGATTGTATCTCAAATCTTCCAGACTTTCCTCGATATTTAGAGCGGCTTGTAAAAGGTTAAACTCCTCGTTTTCGTACACTACTTTTTTGGTGAGTCCGTAGCAGTTGAGAGGTTTTCCTTTTAGTGAAAATACAGCCTGAGTTTCCACATCCCTACTCTTCGTGATAGAGCCAGATGCAGAGTCTCCCTCTGTTATAAATATTTGAGTTTCAGTCTTTCTGGCTGCTTTTTGATCATTGTAATGCTGTCGGCAGTCTCTCAGTTTTTTATTGTGAAGAGAAACTTTTTTTGCTCTTTCTCTTGCTAATTTTTGAATACCCGAAAGTTCTTTTCTTTCTCTTTCAGAAACTAATATTTTACGGTGAATAGCATCGGCAATTTCAGGATTTTTATGAAGGAAATTGTCCAGTTTGCTTTTCATATAATTATTGACAAAAGTTCGGATGGTTTCTAGCTCGTTGCCATTCGCATCCTGTCCCATAGTGGTGGAGCCTAATTTGGTCTTGGTCTGAGACTCAAAAACAGGATTTCCAACATTGATGTACACCGCACCAATGATGGATTTTCTAATATCCGCAGCCTCAAAATTTTTCCCAAAAAATTCTTTGATGGTTTTCACAAAAGCCTCCTTAAAGGCATTAAGGTGAGTTCCTCCCTGCGAGGTGTATTGTCCATTGACAAATGAAAAATAGGTTTCTGACTGGGATTTATCCGAATGGGTAATGGCTATCTCCATATCTTCATCCTTTATGTGGATGATAGGGTAGAGGATTTCGCCGTCTATTTCTTCTTCTAATAGGTCTTTCAGCCCGTTTTCAGATTCGAAAACAGAGTCGTTATAATAGATTTTTAGCCCTAAATTTAGATAAGTATAATTACGAAGCATACGCTCCACATACTCATTTCTAAATTTATAATTTAAGAAAATAGTGCTGTCAGGAATGAAACTTACTTCCGTTCCGTTCTTTTCGGTCGTGTCTGTTTCCTCCGTTACTTCCACCAGTTTACCCTCATGAAATTGGGCAGATTTGGTTTTCCCATCTCGTACAGATTTTACTTGGAAAAAAGTAGAAAGGAAATTAACCGCCTTGGTTCCTACACCATTGAGACCGATGGATTTTTTAAAGGCGCCGTCATCGTATTTTCCACCAGTATTCATTTTGGAAACTACATCTACGATTTTTCCCAAAGGAATTCCTCGCCCATAATCACGGACAGTGACTTTTCCATCATTGATTTTAACATCTATTCTCTTCCCGAATTTCATTCGGAATTCATCGATAGAGTTATCCAAAACCTCCTTTAATAGGATATAAATCCCATCATCCGCCGCAGAGCCATCTCCCAGTTTACCGATGTACATCCCTGGACGAAGGCGCACATGCTCGCGAGGCTCGAGGGTTCTGATGTTATCTTCTGTATAGTTTGTCTGTTGTGGTGTGTTCATAAAGTTTCCAAAAAAGTGTAGCGACAAAGATAATAAAATATGGCTTTAAAGAAAAAACCATTGTGATAAAAAGAAAAAACCACTCAATAATCTGAGTGGTTTGTTAGTTTATTTTGTTGAATTTTTGTTCCATTTAGGGTAGAAAGAACATTTTTGATAACGCTTATCTATTGATATAAAAGTATCAGGAAGTTGTTCTTTAGCCCATTTTTCCAACATTTCGTTTTTCTTCTTGTTGAGAGCCATATTCTTCACTCTTTCAAAATCAGTAGCAAGGTCTACTTGGTGCGCAGGAATGACATCTTCTATTTTTATGAAAATTACAGCTTTTTTTCTATTGTGCTCATCTTCAAATACATCTGTGATATCTCCTTTGTTATAACCTGCGATGTGATAAGAGATAGATGGAGAAAGGTTTAGTTTTTCCTGTTTGTAGCCTCCATCTTCGCCAAGGATTATCCCTGCATTGTATTTTGTGCTTTTGTCATCAGAATACTTTGTGGCAGCTTCTTTGAAAGTGATTTTTCCGTTTATGATTCTTTTTCGGATGTCTTCCATTTCTTTTTTAGCTGCTTCTATTTCCTCTGCATTTGGAGTATTTTTTATAAGAATATGTCTAGCATCGTATATTTTTCCTGATTTTTTCACAAGCTGGATAATATGATATCCATATTCTGTTTCCACAGGGTCTGATATTTCGCCTTCTTGTAGGTTCAGAGCCGCTGCCTCGAAAGGTTTTACCATTGTTCCTTTAGAAACATTTTTGTAAAGTCCGCCATTGGATGCAGAACTTTCATCCTCAGAGTGGATTCTGGCTTGAGTTTCAAAGTCATCTCCGTTTAGGATATCTTGTTTGATTTTCTTTAGTTTATCTATAATCTCTTGTCTGTGCTTGTCGTTTAGTTTAGGATACATCACAATTTGAGACAAGATGATTTCCTCTTTTACCTCTGGTAATTGGTATTTATAAGTGTTATAGAAATCTGTTACTTCACTTGGTGTGATATCTGCTTTTTCGGTAATTCTAGCAAATTTACTTTGTCCATAGTAGCTGTCAGAATCTATTTTTTCTATCATACTTTTCATTTCTGCCGAATTTCTGAACTTATATGTATCCAGCATTGCCTTTTCAGAAGGGAATTGGCTAAGAATCTGGTTATATTTATTATTAACCTGTTCTTTTATTTCCTTGCTTCTGTTGGGAATTAGAGTGTCTTTTTTTGCATGGTATACTAGAAGCCTGTTGTTTAGTAAGCTTTCTACGGTTTCACAGTTGTCGCCAGAAAGCTTCTCGCCCATTTGTTTTGCATGGTTTTCTTGCTCTGTGATGTCTGATTCCAAAACGATTTCATTTCCAATCACCGCAGCGATACCATCCACAAGCTGTCCTTTTTGCAGCTGTGCATTTATTTGAGCGGATAATAGTACGATTCCCAGCAGTAATGCCTTTTTGATATTTTTTATCATATTTTTACTAAAATTAGTTTACAAAATTAAATTTCTTTGTGAGAAAATCTAAATTTTTTATTATAATTATTTCTTAAATTTTCAAATCTACCTCAAAAGTAGTAAGTTCTTGGAATTTTTTGATTCTTTGTTTCAGAATCATAGGAGAGACCTCCAGAAGCCTTTCTGTTCCAAATTTTTCTACCGTGAAAGAAGCCATCGCAGAGCCTACTATCACGGCTGTTTTCATATTTTCAAAGGAAATGCTTTTTGTGGCTGCTAGATGCGCCGCAAATCCTCCTGCGAAAGTATCTCCCGCTCCTGTAGGGTCGAAAACCTCCTCCAAAGGCAGGGCAGGAATAGCGAAAACTTTCCCTTCACTGAATAATAATGCTCCATGCTCACCTTTTTTGATGATGACATATTTAGGCCCCATTTTATGGATTTTTTGAGCTGCTTTTGGTAGGGAATATTCTCCAGAAAGCTGTCGCGCCTCTTCATCATTTATCGTGATAACATCAGATTTCGCAATGACCTCCATCAGTAAATCCCAAGTGTGGTTCATCCAAAAATTCATAGTGTCCAGAATCACCAGTTTAGGGCGGCAAGACATGCCGTTTAGAACTGACAGCTGTGTGCTAGGGTGAAGATTTCCTAAAAGTAGGATATCATAGTTTTTACAATGTTCAGGAATTTTTGGCTCAAATTTTTCTAAAACATTCAGTTCCGTAGCCATAGTATCTCTGGAATTAAGGTCGTTATGATACTTTCCTGCCCAGAAAAAAGTTTTTTCATTAGGGAAAATTTCTATTCCTTCTATATTGATATTTCTGTTTGTCAATAAATCCAAATATTCCTGTGGAAAATCTCCACCAACGACAGAAACTAGGCTGACATTAGCATTTAAAACGGAAGCGGAAAGCCCTATATAAGTAGCCGCACCACCTAGGATTTTATCTGTTTTTCCAAAAGGAGTCTCAATAGCATCAAAAGCTACAGTTCCTACTGCCAAAAGATTCATTTGATTGTAAGTGTATGTATTTTAGTTATTTATGTTTCCACTCGAAGGTTTCTATCATATGCATCAAGTCTTTCTTGATGTATTCTACCGCAGGTTGTAGAGAGTCTGGTCTTGGTCTAGATTTAAAGTATAAATTAGCCGTTACGAAATGACGAGTGCTGTCCGTGATATAGATTTGGATATTAGACGCAGACTGCCCTTTCAATTCGTAAAAGTTCCCAAAAACTCTTTTTTCTGGATAAGAAAAAGATTTAGTATCTATTGCAGAAGCTCTGATGGTGTGTTCGTAGACCATTTTTTCTACTTCTTTGATATGTAGATTAAAATCATTTTTGATAGGAAAATAGGTTACAAAAATATTGGCTCTCATTGTAGGATAAACTACATTATACCAGCAAGCCTGCTTAGCTTGGTGTATTTTTGCAAAGTCTGAATGCTCAAATGAAAACGAACATTCCGAAGAGAATGGAATATACTTAGCCTCTGGATACTCTAGCCTGAGTTCTCCCTTTGGTTTGGGCTGAACATCACTACTACACGAAACGAGAAAAGTAAGTATAAAGCTTAAAAATAAATATCTAAACATTCCGCAAAAATAAGAATTTATATCAAATAAGAAAGAGAAGAAATAAATAAAGTAATTTAGAATGATTAAAAATAAATAAAAAAGTATAAATTTGTAAATTCAAATTTAAAAATGTATCAAAGAAATGAAGACAGCATCAATTTATCAAGATTTAGAATTTAATGAAAATAAACCAGCAATAAAGGCGATTTTAGAAACTGATTTTACGAAAGAAATCAGAATCCTAATGCGAGAAAACCAAGAAATGAAAGAGCACCAGACGCCTTTTCCCATTGTGGTGGAACTGCTGGAGGGAGAAATTATTTTTGGTGTAGAAGGGCAGAATTACGAAGTTAAAAAAGGTGATTTATTGACTTTGTCAGGAGGTGTTCCGCATAATCTCATTGCGAAAAAAGAAAGCGTTATTCGTTTGACACTTAGTAAATTAGATTCATCAAAAAGAGTAGAGGGCGTTGCCGAAAAATCCTAAATCATGAGCAAAGAACAAAATATGAACACCAGCCAAGGTCATTGGATTTTGGCAAAAATGGGCAAACGAGTGCTGCGCCCAGGAGGGAAGGAACTGAGTATGAAGATGATAGAGGGACTGAATATCAGCCCAAATGATGATGTGGTGGAGTTCGCGCCAGGACTGGGGTTTACAGCAGGAATTACACTTGGTAAAAATCCTAAAAGCTATACAGGCGTAGAACTGAATGAAGAAGCGGCAGGAATTCTCAAAAATAGGCTCAAAGGAAAGGATTTTAAAATTATAATCGGGAATGCAGCAGAGTCTACCTTGGAGAGTAATAGTGTGGATAAAGTCTATGGAGAGGCGATGCTTACAATGCATGCAGACCACAGAAAATCGGAAATTATCCGCGAAGCTTACCGAATTCTGAAACCTGGCGGATTCTACGGAATTCATGAACTTGGGCTGACGCCAGATGAGATACCAACGGAGAAAAAAGCCGAAATCCAAAAGGAATTAGCGCTGGCAATAAAAGTCAATGCTCGTCCACTAACCGTTTCCGAATGGACAGAGCTTTTAGAAAAGGAAGGTTTTTCTGTGGTGAAAGTAGAGACCAACCCGATGCATTTATTAGAACCTAAAAGAATAATAGATGATGAAGGATTTTTCAGAACGCTGAAAATTTTCTTTAACATAATGACCAATCCTGCTGCTAGGAAAAGAATTCTCGCGATGAGAAAAGTTTTCCGTGATAATGCACAAAACCTAAATGCTGTGGCGATTATCGCGCAGAAAAAATAACAAAAAGCCTATGAAAATAGGCTTTTGCTTTATATAGGTTCTTGTTTTTTATTTAGAGCGGTGTAGTAACCGCCTTTATTTAGAAGTTCTTGGTGAGTTCCCATTTCTACGATTTCGCCCTGATGCATTACGATGATTTTATCTGCTTTTTCTATCGTGGAGAGCCTGTGCGCGATGATGATGGAAGTCCTGTTTTTAGTGATTTTTTCCGTTGCTTTTTGAATCAGTTTTTCGGATTCGTGGTCTATGGAAGAGGTCGCCTCATCCAGAATAAGTATTTTAGGATTAGCTAAATAAGCCCTTAGGAAAGATAGTAACTGTCTCTGTCCCAGTGAAATGGAAGAACCTCTTTCACTTACGATGAAATGATAGCCATTGGGCAGTTTTTCTATGAAATCATTGACTTCTATTTCTTCCGCAGCCTTTTTTATTTCTTCTAATGTGATATTTTTATTCCCTAATGTAAGGTTTTCTGCAATGCTTTCTTGGAATAGGAAAACATCTTGTAGAACCACACCTATTTGGCTTCTGTAATGGTATAGCTCGTAATCGTAGATATCGGTATCATCTACTAAAATTTGACCATCGGTAATGTCGTAAAGCCTTGTAATTAGGCTTATTATAGTAGATTTTCCTGCGCCGGTAGCACCTACGATGGCCACCGTTTCGCCTGGATTTACAGTAAAATTGATTCCTTTTAGGACTTGTTGTTTTTCATCATAGGCGAATTTTACATTTCTAAACTCTATTTTACCTTCCAAAGATTCTTTTTTGATAGTTCCTTTGTTCGGAGTAAGGTTTTCTTCTTCGTTCATGATTTTTAGAACTCGCTCGGCTCCTACCAGTCCTCTTTGGATATTGTTAAATCTGTCGGCTATCTGTCGTAATGGTCTGACTAATAATGAAATAAACTGGATGAAAGCGATGATGTCACCTGCGCCCACTTCTTTGCCATTGATAACATTATAACCCGCATAGACCAAGATAGTACCGATGAATAACGAGGCGAGTAAATCCACAACGGGAAAGAATAGAGAGAAATAAAATACCGTTTTTAGTAAGGCATTTTTTAGTTCTATATTGATTTTGTCAAACTTGTCAAATTCTGCTTTCTGTCGGTTAAATACTTGGATAATGGACATTCCAGCCAGTCTTTCCTGCACGAAACTGTTTTGGACAGAAGTAAGATTTCGTTCCGTGGAAAAAGAAACTTTTAGTTTTTTCTGAAAAAATCTTGTGATAAGATACATCAGAGGAAGCATCAGCAGGACAATGAAGCTGAGTTCCTTATTCACCATAAACATAGTCCCGATGACCATCACCACGCGAAGAACATCACCAAAAACCATTAGAAAACCATCCGTATAGACCACTGCCACAGTCTCCACATCTCCCACGGCACGAGTGACCAAATTCCCAATTGGAGTTTTGTCAAAAAATGAAGTTTTGAAATGAATCAGCTTCGCATAAAGGCGTTCGCGGATGTCCCGAATCACCGATTGAGCAATGAAATTAGAAAGATAATACAGCATCACCTGCAGAAAAGTTTCCAAAAGAACCATCCCTAATAGCAGATAAATCCCGTTCATCAGCTCTGTTCGGCTTTTTTCTTTAATTATGACCAAATCCACTATTTCTTTGGTAAGAATAGGGCGGTAGGTCGAGATAAACGCCACTGCAAGGGAAATAAGCAAAGTGATGATGAACCACTTTTTAAATTTCAACCCGATGAAAAATAATTTTTTTATGATAGTGCTGTTGCTCATATTTCGTGTAAAATGTAAATGAATTATAACTCCTTATTGCTCAGGTATTTGTAATGATTCCAAAGCAGCCTAATCTCGTGATAGTCAAAATCATCTGGGAGGATTTCTTTCCATTCATTCAGGCTGTTTTGTGGCTGTGCATTAAAAGTTTTCTCAAAAATACTTATTTTCTCAGAACTTATAATTCTGGTTAAATCTAAAACGCCCTGATCAGCGAATTTAGCTAAATGCCCTACGATGGTGCTGGGCGCGAGGGCTCTTTCCTTGGCTATTTCATCGATGTTTTTCCCTTCTTCAAAGAGTTTGTAGGTGATGATGTGAGTCGGAATTTTTGCGATTTTTGTGCTGATTTTCTCATCTTTATCAGCATCAAACAGCTCGGTTTCTAAGAGTTTCGTTAATTTTAAATCATTTAAATAATCTTCCGTGTCACTTATCCAAATTTTGAGAAATTCATTATGTTCTTTAAGACCTTTTTCGTTTTTTGTCTCGGAATAAAACTGTTTCAAAGGCTCAAAAACTTGGTCTTTTATTTTCTCAAAGAAAAAATGGACTCCACCTTTTGCTTTCTTTTCTATTTCCTGCCATTCTTCTTGTCCGTGTGTGAATTTGGTCGCTTTTTGAAGCAGGATTTTCTCAAATTTTTCACAGACTTTTATTAGTTCTTTTATATTGGTTTTCAGTGATATATATAAACTTTGAGTTTTCTCTTCGCTGAGTTTCTTTGAGTTTTTCGCAATATCATACCAATCTTCCAAAGATTGTAAGAACCAGCCGCAATCGGTGTATTTCAGGACTTTTTTGATGCTGTAATGGTATTTTTCAGCCTCTATGATTTGCTCTATTTTGTCATTCGCCTTTGTATCTTCCTGAAAATGAGATATTCTATCATCTTTGAAAATAACCGAAGGCGTGATTTTGGATTTTAGATAAATCCCTTCCAAAGTCCTGCATCGGGAAAGCGCCACATAGACCTGCCCAGAGGTGAAACTCTGCCCAGCATCTATGATGAGCCTGTCAAAAGTGAGCCCTTGGCTTTTGTGGATGGTAACTGCCCACGCCAAACGGATAGGCAGCTGCTCAAAACTTCCTGTGACTTCTTCTTTTATTTGTTTGTCCTCTCCCAGAGTGTATTTTTTCTGTTCCCAGACTTCTTTTTTTATTTCCAGTTCCTCATCGCTTCCATCCAGAATTGCGAAAACTTTATCTTCTGTGAGGCGGGATATTTCGGCGAGTTTGCCGTTGTAATATTTTCTGTCGCCAGAGGTATCATTTCGGATGAACATCACCTGCGCGCCGACTTTTAGTTCCAAAGTTTCATCATTTGGAAACATATTTTCCTTAAAATCTCCGAAAACAGAAGCATTATAGAAAAATGAAGGCGTTTTTAACTCGTTGATTTTCTTTTGGTTAATGCTGTCCGCCATTTTGTTATGTGAACAGAGATGAACGAAGGCCTCTCCATTAGGTTCAAAATCAGGGAAATACCTTTCGTTTAATTCATTGAAATCCACCAATTTGCTGTTTCCAT
The DNA here is from genome assembly GCA_013333875.2 of Flavobacteriaceae bacterium. Taxonomy (GTDB): domain Bacteria; phylum Bacteroidota; class Bacteroidia; order Flavobacteriales; family Weeksellaceae; genus JABCPE02. The sequence continues at coordinate 9,550 of JABCOA020000128.1, forward strand.
CACGGATAGCATTCAGCAGGTCTAAAAATTCTTTGTCTTTTTGTCTAAAAACCTCGGTAAGCTCTATCGTTAGTAGATCCATTTCCTCCAAAGCCTTAGCATTAAAGAAGAAAGGCGAGGAGTAGTACCGCTGAAGAATATACTCGCTGTCTTCCCGTAAAACAGGCGGAAGCTGGAATAAATCTCCCACGAAAAGCAGCTGCACGCCTCCGAATTTCTGCTGATTTCTTCTGGCTGTCCTGAGGGCAAAATCCATCATATCTAGGACATCAGCCCTGAGCATAGAGACCTCGTCTATGATGATGATTTCCACCTCACGGAGGAGTTTTAGTTTGTCTTTTCTGTATCTGAAATGAGGGAGCAGGTCTGAGATATTATTCGCAATATTAGCATCTATTCTGTCTACCGTAGGGACAAAGGGTCTGAGCGGCAGCCCAAACATAGAGTGGATGGTGACACCGCCAGCATTGATAGCAGCGATGCCTGTGGGAGCCACTATGATATGATTTTTCCGAGATTTTTTCACGAAATCATTCAGGAAGGTGGTTTTTCCTGTTCCCGCCCTTCCTGTAAGGAAAACATTACGATTGGTATTTTCTATTAAATCAAATAAATGCTCATTCATCGGCTCGTGTGGTGTATTTTGCTAAAAACAAAACGAATAGAAATTGGTTCTATTCGTTGAATTTCTAATGAAATTTATTATTGCCTTTATAAACAATCACTTCTGCATTCTTTTCTTTGACCAAATCTACGAAATTGATAAAATGTTTCGTCTGGTTATGCAGGTTTAGGGCTTCTTGGCTTTCCCAAGTTTCACTCATGATAAAATGTCCTTCGGTATCTATATCTTCTATCAGATTGTACTTGATACAGCCTTTTTCTTTTCGGCTTTCTTCTACCAAAACTTTCAAGCTGTCAAGGATTTCGGATACTTGTTCAGCCTTGAATTTTATCAATGCAATTACTTCTAAATTCTTCATAAAGAAAAAAATTATCTTCCACAAAGATACTAATTATCTAGGAATTTCTATATTTTCTAAAATTTGTCTGATGATTTCATCTGTGGTAAGCCCTTCCATTTCTCGTTCAGGAGAAACCATTACACGATGGCGAAGCACTGCATAGCTGGCTTCTTTTATGTCCTCTGGAGTTACGAAATCTCTTCCTCTTATCGCTGCAAAAGCCTTGGAAGCCGTAAGAAGAGCCAAACTCGCTCTCGGTGAAGCGCCTAAATATAGGAACTGATTTTCACGAGTGTTGATAACCAGTTTCGCGATATATTCTATCAAATGAGGTTCTACAATAATCTCTTTTACAAGGTTTTGAAATCTTTTCAGCTGTTCGCCTGAAATTATAGTATTGATGGCTACTGTTTTGTCCGAAGACTTGTCTTGATGCTGGTTTTGGATAATGGTAATTTCCTGTTCCAGATTAGGGTAGCCTACATTTATTTTAAATAAAAATCTGTCCAGCTGGGCTTCAGGAAGTCGGTAAGTTCCCTCTTGTTCTATTGGGTTTTGGGTAGCCACCACCAAGAAAGGAAGTTCCATAGCATAGCGGGTGCCGTCCATGGTGATTTGTCTTTCCTCCATCACCTCAAAAAGTGCCGCCTGAGTTTTTGCAGGAGAACGGTTAATCTCATCTATAAGGATGAAATTAGAAAAAATAGGCCCTTTTTTAAACTCAAATTCAGAGGTTTTCATATTGAAAACAGATGTTCCCAAAATGTCCGAAGGCATAAGGTCTGGTGTGAACTGTATTCTGCTGAAATCCACAGAGATAGTCTTAGCAAGGAGCTTGGCTGTGATGGTTTTCGCGACTCCTGGGACACCTTCTATCAGGACATGCCCGTTAGAAAGAAGGGCAGCGAGGAGATGTTCTATCATGCTCTCTTGTCCTACGATGACTTTTCCTATTTCGGCTTTTATTTTTTCTAAACTTTCGCGGAGTTCTGTCATATCTATTCTTGACTGGAACTGTGTAGCTGGAGTTTCTGGGTGTTCATTTTCTATATTTTCCATTTTTTATGATTTTAAAATTTTATCTAAAACTTCGTTTATTTTCGCTAAATCAGAGTGTTTTACTTGAACATGCTGATTTTGTATTTTGTTTATTAAATCAACGGCTTCCTGTATCAGTTCTATATTTTTCCCAGTTTTTAGGTGTAATTTTTTGATGAAATTATCATCCAAATGCTGGGTATCAATCATTAAATCCAATCTTACTTTGTTGAGGAAATATTGGATTTTTTTCTGAGCCATATCATGCGGCGTTCCCTCTTGTAAATAGAGGTTCCCGATACTTTTCACGAACTCTACAGACTTGTTTTTCAGTGGTTCTATGATAGGAACGATTCTCTGTTTTCTTCTGATATTGAATAGCGCAAAAAGCAGTAATCCCACCAGTAGCAGCTGCCATGCGTGTCTGAGGTTGTCATTCTGAAGGATAAATCTCAGCGGCGACTGGGATTCTCTTTTTTTATTGTAATTTTCTGTAAACCAAATAGTTTTATTATTCGGAAGGTATGAAAATACATTTTCTACATACTTATGTCCTTCGGGTTTTAGGAGGTGGTAATTGGTCAGAATAAGCGGTTCCGAGTGAAGATAAAAATTACCTTTTCCAAAAGGAACTTGGATGAAATTGATACCAATTTTCCTATTATCGCTCTCGATATAGCCCAAGATTTTCTGATCTGGATACAGCTTTGTGAAAGTTGTTATCGAAGGATTTTTGTCTATTAAGATACTGTTTTTCAGTTTTTTGTCTAATAGACGAAGGGTCTGTTCTTCGTCATTAATATATATGTACTCATTATACCTTTTTATGGTGTCAGGTAGGGAGTAGAAATTACTGCTGATAACCAGCACATTAGCACCTTTTTCTGTTTGTTCTAAGATTTTTTTCCAAGACTCATCATCAAAATGTTTATTGAAAACCAGAATGTTATGAGCGGGAAGGTTAGGATTTTGTTTGTAATAATTAAACGGCGATTCCTCCACGCGCTCTACATTTTTGAGAAGCCCATTTACTTCTTGGTTGAAAACATACAGCCCAAAGGGAGTTTTCTTATGAATGTCAAAGTTTTTCCGCCAGTCTATGACCTCGGTTTTATTGACTTCCAGCAGTCCCAGTATCACCAAAACGATGACAAGTATTATTCCATAAATTCTAAATGTTTTGTTCATTCAGCTTATATTTTTTCATGAAAAACCGACCATTTTTCTTTCATTTTGTGGTAGGAATTTTCATCAATTTCAAATTCGCCATACCATACATAATCAAAGATTTTAGTAGCATCTCGGAATTTTCCTTGCAGTTGTTTTTCTTTGATTTCGCTCATGTAGTCTCGGTTGGTTTTTTCAGGATTCCATTCTATGATGTTTTTGTCCGCTAATATCTTTAAAACCCAGAGAAACTGATACCTCACTGCATATCTGAAATCACGATTTATTTCATAGCCTTTGATGCTTTCCTGAAAGTTGATTTCATGGATATTTTCATGAAGTTCATTCACTTCTATATTGATTTTTTTGTTTTTCTTTCCAAAGAAGAAGCTGCCCTCTTTTGTGATAAGGAATTTTATCAAGAAATAAAGCACAAAACCTATGATGATAATGGCTAAAAATCTCATTATGCTTTCCGCGAAATCAAAAGGTTTATTAGAATTGATACTTCCAAAAATAGATTCTAAAAGTTCTATGAATTTTCTTTGCAGCCTTTCCCAGAGAGATTCTCTTGGTTTGGTGGCAGTATAGTCATACTCTTTGGACTTATACTTATTTTTATAGTTTTCTGGAAAAGTTTTAGGGAAAATTACATCATCGGTTTCCTTTATGGAGTTCAGCAAAGAATCCATTTTCCGCTCCTCATAGGCATTATTATCTAATATCTGCTCAGGAACATCATCTAGTTCTATTTCATCTGTTGAAGCCTGCCCGTGAAAAAGCTCTAAACTGCCGAAGAAAATTAAAAGTGCAACAAACTTAAATCTCATTCCGTCCAATAGTTTCGATTTCAGATAAATCCATTTTTCTATGAAGGTCAGTGCGGTTGTCATAGTACATCAGTCCAGCGTTTACATAAATCAAATTATTCGCTAAAAAACTAATGAACATCACCACTGCATAAATGATAATCAATGCAAAAGCTGTTCCGTTGCCACTATCTGAATCATATGCATCTCCTACACTCAAAGCCCCTAATATAGTGAAAAACATAGGGATAAAGGTAAATATAGAGATTACCGTTTGTATGATAAAATATGTAACCACTGTAGAGCCCCAATATTTCCAAAAAGGTGATTTTCCTTCTCTGTTCGGATAGTTAAACTGAGCAGAGATAGCATAGGAAAGAGAACCAAAGAAGCCTCGTTCCGTGTGGAAATAATCAAACAGAAGGAAATTGATAGCATTCATCACGATGGGAGCCAAAAAGAAAATCAAAATCAGTCCTATCAGTAAGAAAACCAATAAGAAACTAATACCAAAAACGATCACAACCAAAGGAAGAATGATAAACAATAATCCTAAAAATAAGATAAGAATTTTCCCTGCATTTTTCTTCAGGTCGTTTAGTATTTCATCGGTTTTGATGTCTGTACTTCCCGTTTCGCTGGCTCTTTTCATGTATAGTACAGGGAAACAATAATTGATAATAGCCGCTGCCAAAAACAATATGAAAATCAGCGATGTTATTAAAATCAAAGTTCCTATATTCTCCTCAAAATATTCTTCAAAATATCGGCTTTGTCCTTCCATATTAGAACCAAACATCTGAGAAAAAAATTCGCGGTAGCCCACTACTGCCAGCACCATCATCAGTATCAGTATCAGACCATTTATCAAGAAATAATTCTTGAAATAGTTCTTTCCATATATTTTGAAGAAAGCAAAAGAATCGGAAATCAAACCACCGAAATCTCTTCTTTTATAAAATTCAAACATTGTTTTTTAATTTTTTATTAACATAATAAGGATACACAAAATAATAAAAACTAATGAACGCCAGCATTCCTAAAATCAAAACAGAATTGAAAAACTCGTTCATTTTCAAAGCATAGCGGGTGACAAATCCTTCTAAAATTCCTGCAATAATAGTAAAAGGAATGGTGCTAACAAATATTTTAATAGCATTTTTTGCTTCTATTTTAAAGGAATTAAACCTAGAATAAGTTTTCGGAAACAAAATAGAACTTCCCAGCATAAGCCCTGCCATAGCCTCTACCACCATACTGAAAATCTCAAAGACTCCATGAATCCAGATGCCTCTCATACTGTCCTCCAGCGCCCCATGCTGATAGAAAAAGTACTGAAAAGCCCCCAGCATAATGCAGTTATATAAGAAATAAAGCAAAGTTCCCAATCCTGCAAAAACTCCTAAAATAAATAGATAAGCACCCACACGGAGGTTGTTTAAAATAATGGCAACAGCACTCCCAAAGTTGGAGCCCTGCTGATAAACGCCCACAGCATTGCCTTTTTCTATGTTTTCTATGGTCATATTGACATAGCCTTCCCCTAAAATAAGCTCCACAAATGTAGTGTCATAATGAGCTGATAAAACGCCTATCCCTGTGAAAATCAAGAAGAAACAAAAGGCGTAAAGCAAGAATTTATAATTTTCATACACCAAAAGAGGAACCTCCGTTTTGAAGAAATATAAAAGCCTATTTTGCTCTATTCTCTTGGTTTTGTAGATTTTTTGAAAAATCTGGCTGGAGAGATGGTTTAGATAAATGGTGGTGTTACTTTTCGGGTAATAAGTCTGTGAAAAAGACAAATCATTGACCAAGTTTATATACAAAGAAGACAGGTCATCTGGATTTTTTTTAATTTTTCCATCAATAACCTGCTCTATTTCCAACCATTTTTCTTTATTTTGCCTAATAAAAAAAAACTTCTCTCATAATTCGGCTAAATTAGTAAAAATATGTCTAAAATTGCAATAAATACATCACAAAATGTAAATATTAATTTTAATATTGCTAGTATAGGAGATAGAATATTGGCTTTTTTCATTGATATGATTATCAAAGCAGCCTATATGATTGTGCTTTTTATCATTTTATTTAAAGTTTTAAGTGTAGATAATGTATTTAAAAATTGGGATGAATGGACTGTGATGGCTTTTTTTGGAATAATTACCCTGCCGATTCATCTTTATACTTTGGTCTGTGAGAGCCTGATGGAGGGACAGACTTTTGGAAAGAAAATAATGAAAATCAGAGTAGTGAAAATAGATGGATATCAGGCGAGTTTTGGGGATTATTTTGTGCGCTGGATTTTCAGAATTGTAGATGTTTTTTCTAGCGGGGGAGTAGTGGGGCTTATCACGGTCATTGTCTCTAAAAACAATCAAAGATTTGGAGGAATGGTCTCTGGAACGGCAGTGATTTCACTGAAAATAAAATCAATATTTCTCATACGATTTTAGAAAACCTTCAGCAGGACTATGTTCCTGATTTTCCGCAAGTTGTGCTATTGTCTGATAATGATATGAGGATTATAAAGTCTAATTATCAAAAAGCGGTGATTACCTATGACAAGATTATTTTGCATCAGTTGTCTAATAAAATAAAAGAAATCCTTAAACTGGAAATAGACCACAGGGAACTTACCGAAAAGCAGTTTATAGATAAGATTATCAAAGATTATAACTACTATACAGGGAAAGAGTAATTTTCTAAATTTATATCTTGCAAAATCAAAAAAATCGTATTATATTTGTCTCGCATTAGTCAATAATTTTGAAAATGTTATCAAGAAAGGTGGAGAGATTAGACTCTGTGAAACCTTAGCAACCCTCCGAATGCTCGTGGAGAAGGTGCTAAATTCTACTCGCTGAAAGAGGGAGATAACGAACACTACATTTTTCAATAAAGTAGCATTTTCAAGGATAAAAAATAAAATAAAATTGGAAAGTTCGCTGCTTAATCATCTTAAAATAGATAATTTCACTACTCAGAGTGGGGTATTATATACTGACTTCCCGCTGAGCTATCAGGTCTTTGGGCAAAAACTGCATACAGCGCCTGTCATTTTGGTCAATCACGCCCTTACAGGAAACTCTAATGTGGCTGGTGAAAAGGGCTGGTGGAAAACCCTCGTAGGATATGGGAGTGTGATAGATTTACAGAAATACACTATTGTCTGCTTTAATGTGGCAGGGAATGGCTATGATGGTTTTTTCATTGACAATTATAAAAACTTTACCGCAAAAGACATGGCGAGGCTTTTCGTTTTGGGGTTGGAAAACCTTGGGATAAAGGAGCTTTATGCTTTGGTGGGAGGTTCTGTCGGTGGGTCTATCGCTTGGGAAATGCTCTGCGAAGCACCTCATTTGGCTAAAAAATTCATTCCTGTGGCTACGGATTATAAGACGACAGATTGGCTGCATTCACAGTGTCTGGTGCAGGAATTTCTGCTCGAAAGTGAAGACCGCCCACTCGAAAAAGCCCGTATTCATGCCATGCTCAACTATCGTACGCCAGAGTCTCTTAATCAGAGATTCAGGAGGGAGCAGGACGAGCAGAAGAATATTCTAAAATCTCACGATTGGCTCAATTATCATGGAACGGCCTTGGATAATAGGTTTGATATAAAGGCGTATCGGCTTATGAATCAGCTTCTTAAAACTATTGATGCCAAGGAAGAAGATTTGCTTAAAATCAATTCGGAAAT
>JABCOA020000129.1 GCA_013333875.2 Flavobacteriaceae bacterium
CGAAAGTTTCGCCTTTAATATGGAAGACGTGATTACCAAAGAAAAACCCGAAGCCCACCGCGCTTACGGCGAAGCCCTGCAAGGCTACCTGAAAAACAACATCGCCAACAGCAAGCTGATTATGTCGGGCGAACACATCTTCAAACTCTACGACACCTACGGCTTCCCCTACGACCTCACCGCCGACATGGCGCGCGAACTCGGTATCGAGCTGGACGAAGAAGGCTTCGAGCGCGAAATGGAAGCCCAACGCGCCCGCGCCCGCGCCGCGCAAAACTTCAAAGCCAACGCCCAAGTGGCGTACGACGGCGCAGAAACCCAGTTCCACGGCTACGACAAACGCAGCACCGACGCCGCCGTGCTGGCACTCTACCGCGACGGCGAAGCCGTAACCGAACTAAAAGCAGGCGAAAACGGCATTGTCGTGCTGGATCACACGCCGTTTTACGCCGAATCGGGCGGACAAGTCGGCGACGTAGGCTGTATTTTCAGCGGCGAAAACCGCTTTGAAGTGGAAGACACGCAAAAAATCAAAGCCGCCGTGCACGGACATTTCGGCACGCTGGTTTCAGGCAGCCTGAAAGTCGGCGACAGCATTTGCGCCGAAGTCGATAACGCCGTGCGCGAAGCCATCATGCGCAACCACAGCGTAACCCACTTAATGCACAAAGCCCTGCGCGATGTACTCGGCACGCACGTTGAGCAAAAAGGCTCGCTGCAAAACGCCGAACTCACCCGCTTTGACATCTCCCACCCGCAAGCGATTACTGCCGAAGAAATTGCCGAAGTGGAACGCCGCGTCAACCACGCCATTATGGAAAACGTGCCTGTGCGCGTCGAAACCATGTCCATTGAAGACGCGCAAAAAACTGGCGCCATGATGCTGTTCGGCGAAAAATACGGCGACTTCGTGCGCGTCATCACCATGGGCGACTACTCCACCGAGCTGTGCGGCGGCACACACGTTGCCCGCACCGGCGACATCGGCTTCTTCAAAATCATCAGCGAAGGCGGTATCGCCGCAGGCATCCGCCGCGTAGAAGCCATCACAGGCCAAGCCGCGCTCGCATGGGTACAAAACCAAGAAACCCTGATTAAAGAAGCCGCCAGCGAAATCAAAGCCCAAGGCGCCAAAGACCTGCTCGCCAAAATTCAGACGGCCTTAACCCACAGCAAAGCGCTGGAAAAAGAACTCGCCCGCGCCAAAGCCGAACTTGCCGTCCACGCAGGCGCAAAACTCTTGGACAACGCCGTAAACGTCGGCGCAGCCAAACTCGTCGCCGCCCAAATCGAAGCTGACGCAGGCGCACTGCGCGACATCGTTACCGATTTAACCGGCAAAGGCGACAACATCGTCGTCCTGCTCGCCGCCGTAAACGACGGCAAAATCGCCCTGTGTGCAGGTGTATCCAAAGCCATGACTGGCAAAGTCAAAGCAGGGGATTTGGTGAAACACGCAGCCGAACAAGTCGGCGGCAAAGGCGGCGGACGGGCTGATTTGGCGCAGGCCGGCGGTACAGATGTGGCGAAGCTGGCTGCGATGCTGGAAGGCGTTAGCGGCTGGGTAAGCGGTAAGTTGGGTTAATTAAATAGGCAGCCTGAAAATGGGTAATGGGTTTTCAGGCTGCTTTTATCATTTATCTCAATATCTATTCTGCAACTACATATCCAATTCAGGTAATAGGAGAACCATTCTATGAAACTAAAAAAAATTGAAATAAAACGATTTCGATCAATAAACAATCTATCTTTAGAGCTTGATACAGAATGTAATTTTATTAGTATTTGTGGCCCAAATAACGTAGGAAAAACAAATGTATTACGTGCATTAAATTTATTTTTTAATCCAGATAATTATTCATTTGCAGAAGATGCTCCATATTTAAAGCAACACACTAGGGGTGGAACGATTTCAACAGAAATCTTTCTTACTATAGAAGATAATGATAATTCATATGTTATTGAAAGGAAATTTGAGCTTAAAAAAGGTACTATTGATGTCTCTGAAGCTATAAATAAGCTTACTCCTCCTACAAAAAGAAAAAAAGAATATCAAAAAAAACCAATTGACAAAGCAGAGATTAAAAAAATATTGGATAAATTTGTATTTTTTTATATCCCTGCAATTAATATTTCATTTCCAAAGTTAATTGATCTAATAATTAATGATGTTTATGAATTAGAATTTGAAAAATCTAGGTTCTCAGGGTTAAAAGGCGAACTTAAAAAGTCATTCAATGAATATAATAGTGGTCTTGTGGAAATTTTAAATCAACTAGCATCCGAAATTAATCCTCTGTTTCAGCAATTTAATCCAAATTGGACTGTTGAGTTTAAAAGTAATGCGGAGGTAAAAAAATTTCAAGACTTAATTTCTCAGGATATTAGTTTTTATATAAATGACAAATCAATCTTTAACAATGAAAACAAGGGATCAGGTTTACAAAAACTAGGATTTATTTTGTTACATCAAAAAATCATTGAGAAACTTTCAAAGAGTAAAAAAAATATTATTTTTTGTATCGATGAACCTGATGCATTTTTACATAGGGGATTACAATTAAAACTTAAAGAAGTTCTATATAGTATATCAAATAAACATCAAGTTTTTGTTGCGACACATTCTCCTGAATTTATTGATTCCATTAATTTAAAAAATGTAATCCTTCTAGATCAAGAAATACAAGATGCAAACTATTATGCTCGCCCAAAAGAATATATTCATCCGATTAATACTATTAGTATTGACTTATCAGATGATGAGGGAGCAAGAAAAATTAGAGAATATTTAGGATTGGAAGACAGTAAAGCAGATTTGCTGAATTCTTGTAATATATTTGTCGAAGGAGAATGTGATAGAATCTATCTAGAGGAGTTATGTAAATTCTTTGAGATTAAAGCTAAAAAAATTTTTCCGATTAATGGGGTAACTAAGTATGTTAAAACGTTGGAATTTTATGATGATTGGTATGCAGATTTAGGTTTAGGGAAAAAACCCAAGATTATACTATTATTTGACAATGATGAAGAAGGTAGGAAAAGTTTTAGAGAAATTTCAAATAAAAATTTTAAAAACATTGAAATCGAATGCAAATTTATTCCAGATAGGTTAGGAAAAGTTCCAGATATTAAAAACCTTCAAGCCACATCATCAAATTTGGAAATTGAAGATTTTATCTTTCCTGAACTGGTTTTTCACTTATCTAGTCTAATTTTAGGTAAGAAAAAAGATTTGACCTGTTTTACTTGGAAAGATCTAGAAAGAAAACTTGATAACATAGGGTTTGCAAATAAAGGGATTTTAGCAATCATGGATGATCTTTTAATAGACAAAAATCCAAATGTTGATATTTCATCTTTTAGTTTTTCTTCGCCTAGTATGAAGGGAGGATTAGCTTCTCAAATGAAATTAGATGCTAATCCTAAAATTATAAAATTACTTAGAGGGTTGGACAAAAAATATCCAAAAGTACGAGAGTTTTTAAGCGAAATTATGAAATAACCAAAGATTCCTGCCCGCACTGCCAAGAAAAATTTGAGATTGACCAAATGGAGGGCGACCATATTATCCCGTGGAGCGAGGGCGGCAAAACCACCGAAGACAACGGGCAAATGCTGCGCAAAAACTGCAACCGCACCAAATCCGATAAATAAACCACCC
>JABCOA020000130.1 GCA_013333875.2 Flavobacteriaceae bacterium
AAAGAAAGGTCGTTTTTCACCGAATGATTGCGGTAATATTCATGCTCAAAAGGAATCTGCGGCAGCCCAAATGCCGAACTCATATTCCCGAAATGCTTTCCTTGATATTGGTTTCCTGCGCCACCGAGGTTGATTTTCAGGTTGTTATATTTCCCATAAATATGCGCAACCATTCCATAAAAATCATTGTCCAGCCATTTTTTTCTGATGAGGTCTGTTTTTACGATTCCAGAATTGAGAATATTGTATTTTTCAGGTCTTTGGTCTTGTTTGTAGTTTTCGTAGAAACCTTTTCCTTTGGTGTAATGAAGGGTAGTTTCCAAATCCCAATGGTTGCTAATGCTTTGATTTAGAATAAGATGATAGTGGTTTTGCTGGTAATTGTCCGTTTCGTTATCGTAGAATTTTACGATATTTCCACCTTGGTAGATTGCTCCAGAGGAATTGAATTTTCGGTTGATTTTATAAGTGTTTTCATCTATTCCGTTCCATGATTGGTAAGTTTTTTCCTTGCCGCCGAAAGCCAAAAATTTTAGTTTCGTTTTTTCAGTTTTAAATAAAGCAGTGATGTTGTAGGACTGCAGGTCGGAGGTCGCCCTATCTATGTATCCATCTGATTTTATGATGGAATATCTCGCCATGATGGAGAATTTGTTGTGAAGGAAATTCCCTGTTCCAGCCTCGAAAGAGTGTTTTCTGGTATCAAAAGAACCATAGGACTGGTCGGTTCGGAAGTATGGCGTTTCTTCTGGATTTTTGGTGATGATATTTACACTCGCCCCGAAAGCCGCCGCCCCGTTGGATGTGCTTCCCACGCCTCTTTGAATCAGGATTTGAGAGGCTGAACTTGCTAAATCGCTGACATTTACGAAGAAAGTCCCCTGCGATTCGCTGTCGTTGTACGGTACGCCGTTCATCATCACATTGATAGAAGTCCCTGCCACGCCCCGAATTCTAAAATCCGAGTAGCCCACTCCGTTCCCTGTGTCCGATGAGGAGAGGACAGAAGTCTGATTTTTGAGGAGCATCGGAAGGTCTTGCCCGAGGTTTTTCTGGGCTAAATTTTCCACACGGATGATTTCTTTGGTAACAGGAAGCCGTTTGGTGAAATTTACAGCTTCGATTTCTTTAACTTTGGCAGAGTCTGCCTGTGCGTAGGACATAGAGCTAGCGCATAGCCCTAAATAAATAATTCCTTTCATTCTTTCAATAATTTTTTAGTTAAACAATTTTGAGAATAAAAGGATGCGAAAAAATAAGAGAACACAATCGTGCCTAAACACTTCCCTAAACAGCATTACCTGTTCAGGTTCATTGGGTATGATCTCAGCCTTTTACAGCACCCCTTTTTGCTGGCGCAAAGATATTAAATTTAGAATAAAATCTGAAAAATAGTGACATTTAACATCCTAAAATCAAATTCCAAATAAGGGTGTCTACTAATTCAAAATAATATTATACTTTTGCAAAAATTTTGGTATGGCAAAAAATTTAGTAATTGTAGAGTCTCCTGCAAAGGCAAAAACTATTCAAAAATATTTGGGTAAGGATTTCGAGGTGAAATCTAGTTTTGGACATATCAGAGACCTTCCTAAAAAAGGCATGGGTATCAATTTGGAAGATTTTACGCCAGATTATGAAATCTCTGCTGATAAGAAAAAAGTGGTGGCTGAGCTGAAAGCAGCAGCTAAAAAAGCTGAAACAGTGTGGCTGGCTTCCGATGAAGACCGCGAAGGAGAGGCTATCGCTTGGCATCTTGCACAAGAGCTAAAACTAAAATCCGAAAATACCAAACGAATAGTTTTCCACGAAATTACTAAAAATGCAATACTAAAAGCAGTAGAAAATCCTAGAGAAATAGACCAAAATCTAGTCAATGCCCAGCAGGCAAGAAGAGTTCTTGACCGAATTGTGGGTTTTGAGATGTCGCCAGTCCTTTGGAAGAAAGTAAAACCAGGGCTTTCGGCTGGGCGTGTCCAGTCCGTAGCGGTGCGGCTCATCGTAGAAAGAGAAAAGGAAATCAGAGAGTTTAAGCCCGTTCCTACTTATAAAGTGGAAGGAGTTTTTACTAACCTCGAAAAACAAGAAATTTCCGCAAAACTAAAGAAAGATTTTACCAAAGAACAGGATGCAGAGAACTTCCTAAACCAAGTTCAAAACATTGATTTTAAAGTTCTTAATGTAGATGTGAAACCTGCGCAGCGCTCAGCATCTGCTCCTTTTACCACTTCTACACTACAGCAGGAGGCGAGTAACAGACTGGGATATGGCGTAACCACGACAATGCGTGTGGCGCAGAGACTCTATGAAGAGGGATATATTACCTATATGAGAACGGACTCTGTGAACCTTTCTCAGGAGGCGATAAATGCGGCTAAAAATCAGATTTTGAAAGAGTTTGGTGAAGAGTATTCTCAGCCAAGAAACTATGTGACAAAATCCGCATCAGCACAGGAAGCCCATGAGGCGATTCGTCCAACGGATTTTGGAGTAAAATCCATCGATGATGTTCAGCTGAACAAGCTTTATCAACTTATATACAAACGAACATTAGCCAGCCAGATGGCCAACGCCAAGCTCGAAAAAACCATAATAGAAATAGGAAATCCAGAGTTGCCACAGCATTTTGAGGCGCAGGGTGAAGTTATTGTTTTTGATGGTTTCCTTCGTGCTTATGGTATTTATAAAAATGAAGATGAAGAGCAGGAAGATGGCGATAAAATATTACCAAAAGTAAATGTAGGCGAAGCTTTGGCGTATAAAAAAATCACAGCTGTAGAAAAATTCAGCCGTCCAGTGTCTCGTTTTACAGAAGCTGGTTTGGTGAAAAAACTGGAAGAATTAGGCATCGGAAGGCCATCTACTTATGCGCCTACTATTCAGACAATTCAGAACCGTGAGTATGTAGACAAGCGCGAAATAGAACCAAAGGAACGCGAAATAGTAAAGCTTACTTTGACAAAAACAGGATTAAAAAAAGAAATCCTAACGGAGAAATTCGGAGGAGATAAAAATAAATTTGTCCCAACAGATATAGGAATTGTCGTAAATGACTTTTTGACAACTAATTTCAATGAAATTTTGGACTATGGTTTCACTGCAAAAGTAGAGCAAGATTTCGATGAAATAGCCAAAGGAGAAGAAAAATGGAAAGATGTTCTCAAAAACTTCTATAGTAGTTTTCACCCAAAAATAGAGGATGTAGGCGAGAATGCGGATAGGGCGACAGGAGAGCGGCTGCTGGGACAAGACCCTAAAACAGGCAAAAATGTTTATGCTCGAATTGGGCGTTTTGGGCCGATGGTTCAGATAGGAGAAACGGACAGTGATGAAAAGCCTATTTTCGCATCATTGATGGCGACTCAAAACATCGTTACCATTACTTTGGAAGAGGCTTTGGAACTCTTTAAAGTGCCATTTGATTTACAAGATTACGAAGGAAAAACCGTTACGGTGGGAGTGGGGCGTTTTGGGCCATATGTGAAATGGGGCGAGGTGTTCATTAGCCTTCCAAAGGGAGAAAATCCGCTTTCGGTGGACTATGACAGGGCTGTGGCCATTATAGAAGAAAAGAAAAAAGCAGATGCGCCAGTGGCTTCTTATAAAGGAGAACCTGTTACCAAAGGCGTAGGAAGATTTGGACCATATCTGAAATATCAGGATATCTACATCAATGTGCCTAAAAAATACGATTTTGAAAATCTTTCCCAAAAAGAAGTGGAGGAACTCATTGAAGCGAAGCTCGATAAGGAAGCCAACCGCTACATCCAGCAGTGGGAAGAAGAAAAAATATCAATAGAAAATGGGCGATGGGGGCCTTTTATAAAATTAAAAAAAGCGAATTTCAAGATTCCTAAAAAACAAGATGACACTAAATATACGGCAGAGGAACTGAAAGAAATTTCCTTAGACCAAGTAAAAAAGTGGATTTTGGAGCAGGACAAAACAGCTTTTGCAGAGAAAAAAGCAACAAAGAAAAAATAATGAAAATGAGAGGAAGAGGTAATGAAATATTTTGCCTTTTTCTCTTATATTTTGTGTAAAGGAATGGATTTGCAAGACATTTTTATAAAGCCAGAAAAAATCAGTTGCGAGCATTGGCAGCTGGGAAACACTATTTCCAATGAAGTTCAGGAAAATGGAGTGGTGCTTATTTTTTGTTCTGATGAAAGAGGGAGCGGAGGAAATGCTGAGGTAAAGGATTTTAGCAAACTCAGAAAAGAATTTTATGCCTTGTCAGCATTTGATTTTGAAGTTCCGATTTGTGATTTAGGAGAGCTTATTTCGGGTAAAACTCAGGCTGATACGCGATATGTTTTGGAGGAAATCCTGACATTTTGTTATAATAAAAATGCAGTTCCTGTTGTCATCGGAGGAAGTGTGGATTTGTCTTACGCATTATTTTCAGCGTTAAATTTCCATCAGAAAGGCATTAATTATGCTCATATTTCTAATGTTGCCTCTCTTTCAAACGAAGGAGAAGAGATTTCGGAAGCGAACTATTTACACAAGATTTTAACGAAAAAAGAAGCTGCTTTACGAAATTTTCATCTTTTGGGCTATCAGAGGCATTTGAATGAAATCGCTTTATTAAAGCTAATGAAAGAAGTGGATTTTGATGTCCTTCGCCTTGCTGATATGCTGAATACGACGGAGAGGACAGAGCCTTTTTTCCGCAGGGCAGATATGGTTACGCTCAACTGTGATGCCGTGGAGAGTTTTTCGGAGGCTTTTTCTACAAATCCGCAGGTAAATGGGCTGAACCGCCGCGAAATCTGTGCCTACATGAAAGAAATAGGGCTGAGCGAAAATCTGAAAACTGTCGGCGTGTTTAATTTTAATATTCATTCGGAAAGCGTTCTAAATCATCAGCTTATGGCGCAGATGCTTTGGTATTTGATAGAAGGAATAAATATCCAGAGGACGCATCCAAAGGAGCGTAGTTATGATACTTTTGTGGTTTTGATAGATAATAGGGAATTTAGTTTTAAAAGGGATACTTTCAGCGGATTGTGGTATTTCGCGAAGGGAAATGAGATGAAAAAATGGATTCCTTGTTCCCGAGAAGACTACGAAAACGCCAAGAGAGGCGAATTGAATAAAAGGTTTTTAATATAAGATTATGAAGAAAAAGATTTACTATATTTTATTGGTATTTGTGCTGTTTTTAGGGGCGGGAGCATTATATATCTATAAGAAAAGATCATATGCAGAGAGGAGAGAATATTATCCAGTTCAGGATAATTCTAAGAAAGATAGTGTACTGAAGATTGGAATTATTGGTGACAGCTGGGTGGGGCGTACTGATTTGGATAAAAAAATGCAAAAAATCTTTTCTGAAAAAGGAATTGAAGCAGAGTTTATTGCCCTGAGTCACCCTGGAGCAACCTCAAAAGAGATTTATGAGGATATGTTCAAGGAAAAAAATGAAGAATTTTCATCAAAATTTGTAATAGAATCTAAGCCAGATTATTGTATTGTCATTGCAGGAGTAAATGATGTGGCAAGGCATATAGGAAAGAAATATTATGCAGATCATATGATTTTGATAATCAATACTTTATTACATTACAAAATAAAACCAATCGTTGTAGAAGTGCCTAATTTTGGGGTAGAAGATGTGCAGAAATACAAGAATGTATTTAGTAGGTGTACAAATGCTGTGTCTGAAGCAATTGATGGAGATGAGGTGAATGATAATAATGTGTCTGCGTATAGAGAAGTTCTTTTTGCAGAATTGAAAATAAATGATTTGTTTGATAAAATCATACTTTTTGATTCAGATAAAATCAATAAAGATTACAAGAATAACAAGAATTTGTTCACTGATCCATTACATCTTAATGAGCAAGGATATGAAGTTTTTATTAAGGCGCTGTCAGAAGATATCATTGACGAAATAAAAAGAAAAAATGAATGAGATAGAAAAACTAAAAATCATTTTACTATATCATGAAGTGAGTGATGATATTACCGAATCGGGTTTTCAAAATCGGGATAATCTCCCTTATATTCATAAGGTTAAGGACTTTGAGAGAGATTTGAAAATAGTAAAAGATCATATACAAAGAACAAATGAAGAAGTAATCTTTACCTTTGATGATGGGGGTATCAGTAATCTTCGTTCGGCGGAAATGCTCAGTAGAGAGCAGATGAAAGGCTATTTTTTCATTACAACTTCAAAAATAGGACAGAAAGGTTTTTTGGCCTCTGATGATATTTGTAAAGTTGCTGATTATGGGCATAATATAGGTTCGCATTCTCATACACATCCTATGATTTTCAAGAGTTTGTCTTATAAACAAATGCTTGGAGAATGGAAAACTTCCAAAGAGATTTTAGAGCAAATATTGAGCAGAGAAATTACTTCTTGCAGTATTCCTGGAGGGGACAGTGATAAGAAAACATACGAAAGCGCTTGTGAAGCGGGATTTACACAGATTTTTGATTCAGAACCGATAGTTACTCTTCGTAAGATGAATAATTCAGAAATATTAGGAAGATTAAGCATTAAGAATAATGTGACAGGAGAGGAATTAAAAAAAATATTAAGTTTAGAAAATTTATCTAAATTACAGAGAATTAGAAAATTTAAAAAAATAATAAAAACATTGATTTTTCCTTTACATCAATATTTACAAAATAAAAAAAACGAGGTTTCGTATTAGAGTTGTTTCTCTCAAAAACTAAATGACATGAAAAAAGTTTCCATCATCGTTCCTGTTTATAATGTAGAAAAATATCTTGCAAAATGTCTTGATTCATTGGTAAATCAGATATTGGAGGATGTGGAAATCATTGTTGTAGACGATGGAAGCAGGGATAATTCTAAACAGATTATAGATGAATTTCAGATCAAATATCCAGATAAAATAAAATCTTTTGTAAAGGAAAATGGAGGGCTGAGCGATGCGAGGAATTTTGGTTTGGATAGAGCGGGTGGAGAATATATAGGTTTTGTGGATAGTGATGATTATGTTACAGCGGAGATGTTTGAGGAGATGTATTCTCTTGCCAAGAAATACGATGCCGAAATGGTAATCTGTAACCTTCAAAAGGTGGATGAAAACGGAAAAATCGTTCAAAAACTTACTCAGATTCCCAATATGCCAGAAAAAATAGATCTAGCAAAAAATCTTTCTGTTTTTTCGGATTTGGGGTATTTTGCTTGTAATAAACTTTTTAAAAGAGATTTGTTTGAAAACAAGCGATTTAAAAAAGGCGTGCATTTTGAGGATATACAGCTCGTTCCACAGCTTTTGTTGAGTTGTAAAACTTTAGCCCAAACTCAGAATTATCATTATCAATACCTTGAACGACAAGATTCCATTACGAAAACCCACACAGAAAAAGGTTTGGATTTATTAAAAGCCGTGAAAGATGTAGAAGAAGTATTTCAAAAGTCTCAATATTCTAATGAAAAAGAAGCATTGAAGGGGTTTTGGATATTCGAGGCGGTTTACTCTTATTTAGCATATTTAGCTTTTGTGAAAGATGATGATTTATACCGAAAAATGTCAGCAGAACTGAGAAAATTCATTAAGGAAAGAAAAATATCGTTGATAGAAATTCTTAATTATGAGCGGTTTGGTAAGAATTATCTCGTATCTTTGCCAATTAAGAAAAAAGTATATTATTTATTGTATTTTTTGAGGCAGGAATGGCTTTTGAGAAAAATACTGAAATAGAAAAAAGATGATACATTTCCTACACCCAGTTTTTACGATACTGACAATAGTTCTGGTGGTTTACAGCTTCTTAGAGGTGAATAATTACAAGAATTATAATTCTGTGTGGGTGGTGATCGTTTTTTTGACAATATTTATAGGGTTAAGGTTTTGGATAGGGGCAGATTATGGAATTTACTTTAGGGCATATCATGATCTTGGAAAAAAGTTAGATACACCAGATATCCTTAATATTGTCATTGAAGGGAAAAAACAAGTACATATGGAATGGTTGTATTTGTTATTTGCAAATATCACATATGAGGCAGGTTTCTCATTTTATATATTCACTTTTCTGTTAGCGATTGTTTCTATTTCAATTAAATATAAAGCCTTTACTGAACATTCTGTATACCCAGCATTTGCAATGTTGTTGTTTATGTATCCTACACTACTTATTTCTGATGGGGGGCAAATGAGGCAAGGAATGGCTATGGCGATACTTCTTTTTTCTTTCAGATACATTAAAGAGAGAAAACTACTTATGTTTTTATCCATAGCCTATTTAGCCATAAGTTTTCATACATCATCAGCGGTTTTTATTATTGCTTATTGGATCGTATTGATTCCTATGAATTCTACTCGAATTTTGATAGTTGTCTTAGTGTGTATCGCATTATCTCCATTAAAACTTTATCAATATGTTTCATTATTGGATTCTCTTGCCTCTACAGGGGTTTATTCAGGCTTTCAATCTTATGAGACATTGGATATAGAAGAAACTTCAGTTCGTTTCATCAAGTTATCAGATTTAATATGTATATTGTATACTTATTTTTTGGTTACATATGATAAGGCAGCATGTCAAAAAATTCCATATTACGAATATATGAGAAATATAGGGGTGTTGGGTATTTGTTTGTATTTTATTTTTAGATGGAATGAGATATTTTCATCAAGATTGGTAGCGAATTTTCTTATTTACATGCCTATGGTATTGGTAAATATAGTTGCGGCAGTAAGTAATGATAGACTTAGAAAGTCACTACAATATGTACTTTTGGTATTTGTTGTTTTTCAGTATTTTGTATATGCAAATCAGCATGGACTGAGAACAGGATATACAATGGAATATAGAAATCTTTTATGGTCAGAATAAAAATATTATGAATGAAATAAAACTATTTTTTGGATTAGAAGGACAAATGTTTTTTCTTGTGAAAATATGTTTTGTTCTTTTACTTTCTTTTTTGTTAAGTTATAAAGCTATACCTGTAATCATTAGAATTTCAAAAAGTAAAAATCTAATGGACATACCAGGTGACAGGAGTTCCCATGAGTACAAAATTCCTAATCTTGGTGGAATAGCGTTATTTTATACAATAGGCATCTGTGCACCAATTTTTGCTTATGAACTATTTGTGCAGTATAGATTTTTGTTTCCTGCATTGGTTATTTTGCTTTATATAGGAGTAATGGATGATATTTTGGTGATGAAAGCCTATAAAAAGCTAATAGGGCAAATTGTTATTGCGACCATGATGGTAGTGGGTTCTGATGTACGAATAAGAAGTTTGTTTGGTTTGTTTGGTATTTATGAATTAGAATATTTTGTAAGTGTATTTTTTAGTATATTTTCATTTATTATACTTATCAATGCGTTTAATTTGATAGATGGAATAGATGGGTTAGCGGGAATATTTGCTGTGATTAGTTTTTCTATTTTTGGATTTAGTTATTACCGTTTGGGAGAATATAATTATCCGATGGTCATTCTTTGTGTGGTGATTATAGGATCTTTGTTGGGTTTTTTATATTATAACTTATCCAATAACTGGCGGCAAAAGATTTTTATGGGGGATACAGGTTCTATGATTATAGGATTTATCCTTGTGTTCACGGCATTTTATTTTATTGATTTGTTTATCAGTGGTGGAGATGTAGTGCCCATAGGAAGACCAAAATATCATATGGAAACAGCTCCTATTATAGCGGCTGCTATTTTGATTATCCCTATTATAGATACATTGAATGTTATTATTGTAAGGCTTTTGAATAAGAAATCACCATTAAGAGCAGATAGAAACCATATCCATCATAAGGTTTTGGATTTAGGTTTTACCCATAAAAAGGCTACAGCATTTATTATCACCTATTACATGGGAATAGTTTTGGTTACTTATTTTCTGCGCCATATGGATATTAATTTATTATTTTTAGTGGTGCTTAGTTTAGGTTTTTTTGGAGCATATTTGCCAAATATTATATCAAAAATGAAGAAATAATAATAAAAATCATATTTTTGTAGAATCAATAATAAAAACGATGAAAAGAAACAGCATTTTAGGCCTAGTGGCAGCAATGATGATGATATCTTGTGTGGGAACAAAAGATGTAAAATATCTTCAAAAAAATGAAAATCTGGAAATTAACTCTGAGGGACTAGTTCCATATAATATTCCTGTATATAGAGTTACAAAAAATGATATACTTTCTCTTAATGTAATTACAACTCCTAAGGGTGATGCGGCTCAGTTTTATTCTTCATACAATGTTTCAGGAGGAGAAGGTTCTGGAGCAGGAAATTTGAATCCAAGTGTATTAACAACTACATCTACAACAACTACATCTGGGAGTGGTAGTATAGGAACTATGTCTGGTGGTAATGGGAATTACTATTTCCGAGGACTAAAGGTAGACTCTAAAGGAGACATCAATGTTTTTGGAATTGGTTTTATAAAAGCTGAAGGAAGAACATTGGAAGATATTTCTCAAGAAATTCAAACTCGTGTAAATGAAAATTTCTTGGGAGGAAAATCTGAAGTAAGACTTAATTTAGATGGGATAAGATACTATATCCTTGGGGATGTAGAGACAATAGGAATTACAGGTGAAAAAGTAGCATATAAGCAGACACTTACCATTACAGAAGCTTTGGCGATGAATGGTGGACTAAATAGAACTGTAGACAGAAAGAACATAGTTTTACATAGAAAACTTCCAGAAGGGATAAAGATAGTGAAACTAGACCTTACTAGAGAAGATGTGATGAATTCACAGTATTATTGGCTTCAGAATGGAGACGAAATTTATTTAAATACCAGAGGAAGAAATCTTAATGGATTTGGTAAAGAACCTGTACAGACTATTAGTACAGCAGTTTCCCTTATTACATCAGCCCTTACGGTATATCTTCTTTTTTCAAGATTATAAAATATGATTCCAGGAAAAAATAATAATAATACACAAGAACAAATCCCTACAGGACAGGAAAAAAGTAAGGTGGGGACTTTCAGCATATTTAGTGTAGAGAGTTTTATTAGGCGAGTTATTAGAAGCTGGTACTGGTTTGTAGGGCTTGCTATTTTGGGTTATAGTCTTTTTTATATTTACAATAAATGGTATGTTCAGAGGATTTATGCTTCAAATTTGTCTTTGAGTATTTCAAGTAGTACAGCGAGTTATTTTACACCTAATCAGTCTATTAACTTCATTTGGGGGCAGGAAGGAAATCAAGATGGAGTGTTTCTCAAAAAAATGGTTTTGTCTAGAAGTCATAATGAATATTTGGTTCAGGAATTGGATTTATTCGTAGGATATTCTACAAAAGGACTTCTAAAATCTACTTATTTGGACAAATATGACTCTCCTGTTCTTGTAGAAGTGGATAAGGAACATTTACAACAGGTCAATTATCCTATAACAATTTACCCAAAAGGAAACGGAAAGTATGAAATAGAGCTACCAGAGGAGGGACATTCTACACATTTGTATAGTTATAAAACAGAAGGGTTTAAAGATGTTTCTTCGTATGGAAGACCAGCAAATAAGGTAGTTTCAGTTAATCAGTGGTATGAGACACCTAACCTAAGGTTTAGATTGGTTAATAATCCAGAAGCAAAGATTAAACTTGATAAAATTATAATCAATTTAAGTACGGTAGACCAAGCCGTTAGATCGATCATTTCTACTATAAATGTAGAATTTGATAAGGAACTAAGTTCTATAATGACAATTAGTAAGAAAGGTTATAACCTTCGGGAAACAGTGTCTTTCTTAAATCAATCTGTGGAGAAACTTATTGAAAAAAGGGAAGAGGATAAAACTCTCGTGGATAAGAATACTCTTCAATACATCAATGATAATCTCAAAAAGGTTAGACAAAAACTAGATTCTAGTGCAAACAACTTTAACCAGCTGAAAATAGACAAAAGGATGTTCAGCGTAGATGGGAAAGACCAAGAGTTGTTGAAGAAAATTTATGATTTAGAGATAAAAAGAGCTGAACTGCTTACAAAAATGAATTCTCTTAATAATATAAGAAATTCTGTAAGTAGAAGTTTGGAAGACCTTATCAATGTTAATAGTGCGGGAATAGAAGATGGAGGTTTTATGGCAACTGTTTCAGAGCTTAAAGCCTTATATCTTAAAAGACTAGAGTTGTCTAGTATCTATACGCCCGATTCTGAGCCTATGAGGGAGATTAACAAACTTATCAGCGAGGCTAGGGGGAAATCTTATGGTAGGTTGAACGATTATTCTTCTGTTTATAATGAACAATTGGCTAAAATAAATGATGATATCAGAAGAGCAGAGCTGGATTTGGTGCATTTACCTGATGACCAAAGGAAATATATAGACATGGAAAGGGAATATAAGGTGATAGAAACAACCTACAATACTCTACTTTCTAAGCAAGCCGAAACTCAACTGAGACTCGCAACAGCTAAATCTGATTTGACTATCATAGACCCAGCAAAAGACTTAGGGCAGGCTCCTATTGGGCCAAATGTGGCAGTTGTGAAATATGGACTCGTATTTGGTTTTATGCTTATACCATTGTTGCTGATTTTAGTAACAGAGATATTGGATAACAGAGTAAAATCTATAGCAGAGTTATTAGGCGTTGTCAAGATACCTCTTCTAGGTGTTATTGGTAAAAACCTTCATGAGAACAATCTTACAGTATTGGAACAGCCAAAATCATCCATTTCAGAGGCGTTTAGGGGAATTAGAGCGAATTTAAGATTCCTTTATAATGAAGATGGAAATAGCAAAGTCATTTTGGTAACTTCATCAGTAGGAGGAGAAGGAAAAACATATTGTTCCATCAATATAGCATCAGTTCTTGGGCTTAGTGGCAAAAAAACTATTTTGCTCGGAATGGATTTAAGAAAGCCTAAAATTTTTGGAGATTTTAAGATAAATAACAAATATGGAATTTCTAATTATCTTTCAGGAGATATAGAAATGCACGAGATTATCAATAAAACTAAAATTCCTGCTTTGGATGTGGCGACTTCTGGACCGATTCCACCGAACCCTTCAGAGCTTTTGATGAGTGACAAGAACAAGGAATTTATAGAATCATTGAAAAAAGAGTATGATTTTATCATTATAGACTCGCCGCCAGTAGGGTTGGTTGCGGACTCTTTTGAATTGATGAAACTTACTGATGCCAATGTATATGTAGTAAGGCATGAATACACAGAAAAACACATGCTTAGAATGGTAACAGAGAAGTATCACGCAGAGGAAATTAAGCATCTTGGGCTTATTTATAATGATTTTGTGTCTAAGCAAGGTTATGGTTATGGCTACGGTTATGGCTACGGTTATGGCTACGGTTATGGCTATGGCTATTTTGATGAAGATAAAAACTATGAAGAGCCTACTCTGATCAAAATCAGAAATAAAATCAGAAGTATTCTTGGAAGAAACAAATAAACAAAAAAAGAGCAATGAAAAATTGCTCTTTTTTATATTTCAATATCAACTACATAGCCTTCGTGGTTTCTTATGTTGATAACATTTCCATCTTGGAAACAAAGATATTGTCCTTTTATTCCTTGTAAAATGCCACTAAATTTAGGTTGTTTGTCCAAGGTAAAAGCTAAAATTTTCTCGGGAGCCGTGTAGGGAAAATCTATTTTCCAGATTTTTTCTTCATTGATGGCGAATTTTCTACTTTCTATCGGAAAAAGACTCTCTATTTTATTTCTAAAATCAAGTAAGTCTATTTCTTCTTCATACTCATTTTGGAGCATTTTTCGCCAGTTGGTTTTATCTGAAATGTGCTGTTTCAGAGCAACTTCTATCACGCCTGCTTCGTAGCGGTTTTCGGTTCGTGCTATGGGCAGGGCAAATGTAGCGCCTTGGTCTATCCATCGCGTTGGGATTTGGCTTTCGCGGGTTACGCCCACCTTTACATCACCAGTATATGCCAAATATACGATATGAGGCTGAAGTTGAATGTTTTTTTCTATTTCCAAATTTCGCTCCTCTATACCGAGATGAGCAGTGGAAAGCTCTGGTTTTAAGATGGAGTCGCTGGCGAAAGGGCTTTCAAAAAAACATTTTTTACAAAATCCCATTCGGAAAACGGGTTCGCTGCTTCTGCATTCTATACATTGATAACCAATGTGTTGTATGCTTATTTTCTTTCCCAATAACTCATTTAGGTGTATGATGTCTCCTGAAATATTTAGGTAATATTGCACAGGTTCAGCAAGTTGAGTTATCATTTTATTGATTTGTCCTTTGAATAACATCTTCTTTTTTATAAATACAAAAATATAAATTTTATGAATAGAAAAAGCGAGTCATGAAATTGTTATTTTTTTCATACATTTGCCGTTTGTAAAAAAAGATAATGAAAAGGATATTTATTTTATTAGGGTTTGTAGGATTGACAAACATTTATGCACAAAAAGGAAGAGTTGGAGTTAATACAGACACTCCTAAATCTACATTGGATATCAATGGTAGTTCAGTAGATAATATAAAAGGTATCTTGATACCAAGAGTAACTGCAGCAGAAATGAAAACTATGTCAGGAGATGCAAATTTTGGAGAACATCAACATTCAAACCTTGTTTATCTTACTGACACTATGCCAACAATAGACCAGGCAGATAAACATGAATATGTAACAGATGAGGGATTCTACTATTGGAATAATACAGCTTTAAAATGGATTCCTCTTAATGACCTTAGATATGTGGGAAGAGGAAATCATATAACCATGGATGCTGGAAAAAATGGAACTTCACTTCCTGCAGGGAGCAATAATATAGGAATAGGAAAAGGAAGTCTTAATGCCAATACTGGGTCAAATAATATTGCAGTAGGAACTAGTGCCCTTCTGAAAAACACCTTAGGGAGTGGAGCTGTTGCTATAGGTACCAATGCTCTTATAAGAAATACTAAAGGAAAGAATAATATTGCTATTGGAACTAATACTCTTACACAAAATACAGAAGCAGATAATAATATTGCTATTGGTATCACAGCATTAAATCTTAATACAGAGGGAACTAATAATGTTGCCATAGGAGGAGAGGCTCTTACTAATAACAAAAAAGGGAAAAATAATATTGCTCTTGGACCAAATACACTCAGACAAAATGTAGATGCAGATAATAACTTTGCTATTGGTCTGAATGCTCTTGAAGCAAACACAATAGGGCAAGCTAATATGGCGGTTGGTAATGGAGCTCTTTCACGAAATATCGATGGTGGATATAATATGGCATTTGGATATAATACCATGCCTCTAAATTTAACAGGTTCTTATAATATTGCTTTAGGATATAATTCTGCTAATCAAATTGTAAATGGAAGCTATAATACTGTAATAGGAACAGGAGGTTCGTATATAAATAATGGAAACGGGAATATTAGCATAGGAAATTCTCAAGCAGGTACAGATACGGCATCGTTAGATAATATCATTGCTATAGGTCATGGCATTACTATTGATAGCACTACACCCGCTACAGATAATACTATCATTTTAGGAAATAGTACAGCAACAGGGCCAAAAGTAGGAGTGGGAATTTATATTCCTCAGGCGAAATTAGATGTTAATGGAGATATCAGAGTAGGAGGAACTACAGCGTCTTGCTCAACGGCTAATGAAGGAGCTATCCGCTATGAATCTTCATTAAAGAAATTCCAAGGGTGTGATGGTTCTAATTGGGTTTCTCTTCACTAAAAAATAAAATTCAACAAGCATAGAAGTTTCTTTTAAAAGAAACTTCTTTTTTTATACTTTTGTATATCTAAAAAATATGAAATGACATATCTCATTACAGGTGGAAGTGGTTTTATTGGTTCGCATCTGACAGAATATTTGCTAAAAAACGGACATTCTGTCATCAATGTAGATAATTTAGATGATTTTTATCATTACAAAATCAAAATAGAAAATACTTTGGAGAGTGTAAATTCTTCAGAAGTTTTTGAATATAAAGATAAAGAATCTGACATTCGGAATCTTATAAATAAAACAAAATCAGATAGTTATCAGCTGTATTATCAAGATATTCGTGATGTAAATGGTTTGAAACAAATTTTTCAAAACCATCATATAGATATAGTGATACATTTGGCGGCTCTGGCTGGTGTGCGCCCTTCCATAGAGAGGCCGATGGAGTATGCGGAGGTCAATATATTAGGCTCTATGAACATCTTTGAACTTTGTAAAGAATTTGGAGTTAAAAAAATCGTATGCGCTTCATCATCAAGTGTTTATGGTAATAATGAGAAAGTCCCTTTTTCTGAAACAGATAATGTAGACCGCCCTATTTCTCCTTATGCAGCCACTAAAAAAAGCGTAGAAATTATAGGACACACTTACCATCATTTGTATGGAATAGATATGATTCAGTTGAGGTTTTTCACTGTTTATGGACCTCGCCAGCGCCCTGATTTGGCTATTCATAAATTCACTAAAATAATCTCCGAAAATGGAAAAATCCCGTTCTATGGCGATGGAACGACTGCTCGTGATTACACTTTTATAGATGATATTATAGATGGAATTGCTAAATCTGCCCAATATTTAGAGAACAACCAAGGAGTATATGAAATCATAAATCTTGGTGAAAATGAGGTAGTTATGCTTAAAGACATGCTCTCGGAAATTGAGCAGAATTTGGATAAAAAAGCAGTTTTGGATAAACTGCCTATGCAGCCTGGTGATGTCAAAAAAACCAATGCTGATATTACAAAAGCAAAGACATTAGTAAAATACTCTCCGAAAACAAACTTCCAAAATGGCATAAAAAAATTTGTGGAATGGTTTTTGAGAAAAAAACATTAAATTTGTAGAAAATTAAAATAATAGTATGTACTGGACATTAGAATTGGCATCTTATCTTAGTGATGCCCCTTGGCCGATGACTAAAGCAGAGTTGATTGATTATGCTATCAGAACAGGTGCTCCGATGGAGGTTGTGGAAAATTTACAAGCAATTGAAGATGAGGGAGAAATCTACGAAAGCATAGAGGAGGTTTGGTCAGACTATCCAACGGATGAAGACTTCCTTTGGAACGAAGACGAATACTAAAAAATAATGACAGAAAGTCTCACAGATTCTCTGTTATATTTATATATAAAAAGCAGAAATATAGTTAAATAAATACAAAAACCAATGGTAAAAACTATTGGTATAGATAAGTTATGAGTTTTTTTAATAAGATTTTAAAGAGCTTTTTGGGAGATAAAAACCAAAGAGACTTAAAGGAAGTTGGTAAAATTGTCACAAAAATAAAGAAAGTAGAACCTGTAATCAGAGAACTTTCTGATGATGAACTGCGAGGAAAGAGTAGGGAGTTTAGAGAAAAGCTAAAAAGTGCGACAGCAGATATAACTACTCAAATAGAGCAGATAAAAGAACAAATAAAAACCACTGCTAATATTGATGAAAAAGAAGCATTATTCACTAAGATAGAAACTTTACAGAAAGATGCTTATCAAATAGAGGAAAAAGTTCTTAATGAAATTCTTCCAGAGGCTTTTGCTGTCCTTAAAGATACAGGGCGCCGTTGGGCAGAGAATGGACAGATTGTTGTACAAGCCACGGATAGAGATAGAGAACTCGCAGCGACAAAGGATTTTGTAGAAATACAAGGCGACAAAGCTGTTTGGAAAAATAAATGGAATGCAGCAGGAGCTGACATCACATGGGATATGGTGCATTATGATGTACAGTTCATAGGAGGAGCTGTATTGCATGGTGGAAAAATCGCAGAGATGGCAACGGGAGAAGGGAAAACATTGGTAGGAACGCTTCCTATTTATCTGAACGCTCTACCAGGAAGAGGAGTGCATGTGGTTACTGTGAATGACTACCTTGCGAAAAGGGACTCTGCGTGGATGGGACCGCTTTATCAGTTCCATGAGCTTACGATAGATTGTATTGATAATCACCAGCCTAATACAGATTCCAGAAGAAATGCATATGCATGTGATATTACTTATGGAACGAATAATGAATTTGGTTTTGATTATCTGAGAGATAATATGGTGAACTCGCCAGATGAGCTAGTTCAGAGAGAACTAAACTACGCCGTAGTGGATGAGGTGGACTCTGTTTTGATAGATGATGCGAGAACGCCTTTGATTATTTCAGGACCTGTTCCTATGGGGGATAGACACGAATTTGATGTTCTAAAACCATCTGTGGATAGAGTAGTAGAGGTTCAGAAAAAAGTAGTTTCAACGATTTTTAATGAAGCTAAAAAACTAATTGCACAAGGAAATACAAAAGAAGGAGGGTTCAAATTACTCCAAGTATATAGAGGTCTTCCAAAAAATAAACATTTGATAAAATTCCTTTCTGAGGATGGGAATCGTGTTTTGCTTCAAAAAACAGAAGCCCAATACATGCAGGACAACAGCCGTGAGATGCATAAGGTGGACAAGGACTTGTATTTCGTAATTGATGAGAAGAACAACCAGATAGACCTTACGGATAAGGGTGTGGAATATATGTCCCAAGGGAACTCAGATCCTAATTTCTTCGTTCTTCAAGATATAGGAACAGAGATAGCAGAACTTGAGGCTAAAAACCTTTCTAAGGAAGAAGAATTTGCTGCAAAGGATGAGTTACTCAGAGAATTTGCAATTAAATCTGAAAGAGTTCATACACTCAATCAATTATTAAAAGCTTACACGCTTTTCGAGAAAGATGATCAATATGTGGTAATGGATGGCGAGGTGAAAATCGTAGATGAGCAGACAGGGCGTATCATGGAAGGGCGCCGTTATTCAGATGGGCTTCACCAAGCTATAGAGGCTAAAGAAAATGTGAAAATCGAGGCGGCAACTCAGACTTTCGCGACCATCACTCTACAAAACTATTTCCGTATGTATAATAAATTGTCAGGGATGACAGGAACAGCGGAAACAGAGGCAGGAGAGTTTTGGCAGATTTATAAATTAGATGTGGTTGTTATCCCTACCAATAGACCTATTCAGAGAATAGACAAACAAGATTTGGTATATAAAACCAACAGAGAAAAATATAATGCTGTAATAGAAGAAATAGAAAGACTTACGGCTCAGGGAAGACCAGTGCTGGTAGGAACTACTTCGGTGGAAATTTCACAATTACTATCGAGAGCATTGAGTTTGAGAAAGATACCACACCAAGTATTGAATGCTAAACTGCACAAAAAGGAAGCGGAAATCGTAGCAGAAGCTGGTAAGCCAGGTGTTGTTACCATCGCAACCAATATGGCAGGGCGTGGAACGGATATCAAACTTCAAGACGAAGTGAAAAAAGCAGGAGGATTGGCGATTATCGGTACCGAAAGACATGATTCGCGCCGTGTGGACAGACAGCTTAGAGGTCGTGCGGGTCGTCAGGGAGATCCTGGAAGTTCTCAGTTCTATGTTTCTTTGGAGGACAACTTGATGCGTCTCTTCGGTTCAGAGAGAATTGCAAGAATAATGGATGGAATGGGACATAAAGAAGGAGAATATATCCAAAGTTCTATCATCACAAAATCTATTGAAAGAGCTCAGAAAAAAGTAGAACAGAATAACTTTGGTATCAGAAAAAGATTGCTAGAGTATGATGATGTGATGAATAAGCAGAGAGATGTAATCTATAAGAGAAGAAAAAATGCACTCTTTGGAGACCATCTGAAGTATGATATAGAAAATATGATCTATGATACCGCTGCTGCTATCGTATCACAAACTAAACCAACGGCTGATTACAAAACATTTGAGTATGAAGTAATCAAGAATTTCACTATGGAAGTGCCTGTTTCTGAGGAGGAATTTAAGAATAAACAAGTATCAGAATTAGTGGATATTGTTTATCAAAAAGCATCCGAAGATTACAAAATGAAACTTCAAGTGTTGAAAGAGAAAGCATTCCCTATTATTGAGAATGTGTATAATCAGCAAGGTTCTTTATTTAAGAATATTCAGGTGCCATTCTCAGATGGACATAGAATGCTGAACATTGTGACAGACCTGAAAGAAGCGTATGAAAGCCATTGTGATAGCTTAATTACAGATTTTGAGAAGAATATTTCTCTTGCGATTATCGATGAAAACTGGAAATTGCATTTGAGAGAGATGGATGATCTTCGCCGTTCTTCACAAGGTGCTGTTTATGAGCAGAAAGACCCGCTGGTAATCTACAAACAGGAATCTTTCCATTTGTTTAGCGAGATGGTGGATAATGTAAATAAACAAATCGTTTCATTTTTATTTAAAGGTGAAATGCCAGTAAATAACAATTAAAACAATAAAGAGCAGCTGAATTTATGGCTGCTCTTTTCTTTATAAAATGAAATTACCAAAGTCAGAACTCAGAAAAATCTACGCAGAAAAAAGAAAATCCATGTCTTCTGCAGAGGTGGAGGATTTGTCCGAAAGTATTTTTAAACAGTTTTTAGGAACATTTGATATGTCAAAAGTCAAAAATGTGCATATTTTCCTTCCAATTAAACAGAAAAATGAAGTTTCTACTTGGGATTTTATCAAATATTTTTGGGATAAAGGAATATCGGTATTTGTTCCTAAAATGGTACAAAACGAAATAAAGACTATCCAGCTGAAACCAGATACACTACTGAAAGAAAATAACTGGGGAATTCTAGAACCAGAGGATGATTTTGTGGAATATATTAAGTTTGATATTGTTATAACGCCGCTGTTATATTGTGATAATCAAGGAAATAGAGTCGGCTATGGTAAAGGCTTTTATGATATGTTTTTCTCAAAAACAGACCACAACGCCCTAAAAGTAGGAGTTGGTTTTTTCCCACCAACAGTATTGATATCAGATGTTTCTGAGCAGGATGTTCCCTTGGATTACTTGGTAACACCCACAGAAGTGCTGTCTTTTATATCGAAATCAATAAAGTAGAACTTGAATTCTTTCACGAATTTTACAGGAGATTTCTTGAGGATGTAGCTGGCTTTTTTATTAAAAAAGCCAATACTTTTTTTACCTTTTGTGGTGTATTCGACTGTAAAATTAGCGATATTAAGAGTGTCTTTATCGGTAATTTGTTTATCGATATCAAGATTTATAACCCGAATATTTTTTACCCTTAAACTATCCAGCTCAGCAATGAGAGGCTTGGTTTTGATAGAATCTGGTGATAAAAAATAACTGTTGATTTGGTTATAAATCAGCGAATCTACTCCTGTATTTCTATTCCCAGAGGCATAGATGGCAGACAGGTCCAGCAGTTCCTGAATTTTTTGTTTCGTGATGTTATTGATGGCCTGCGCACTATCCATTTTTATGGAAGGATAGGAAGTCTTGTTATGGTGTTTTATTTTATCCAAATCACTCATTTCTTCGGTCTCTTTTTTAGAGCAGGAAAAAACAAAAAGGCATGAAATGATGATGAGAAATAACAATTTAATTTTTTTCATTGTTTTCAATTTTGAATTTAATAGCAATAATCTTTCCATTTTCGATTTTGGTGTCAAGAACCTTGAGGTTTCGTAAGGACTGGGTAGGTGTGGTTACCAGACCGATATATTTCTGTTTACTGAGCGTTTCTACGCCGTATATTTCATTGTCAAATATCTGGTATATCAGAGCATTGTCACTGATTAGGTGATTTAGTTTTTGCTGTCTGTTTTTTATATGTTCCAGTGATGAGTTGTCCTTATCCTTAGTTGAATAATAATAAAGCATAAGCGCGTAATCATCTGGTTTTAAGGCAATATGCTCAACTTCTGGTGCATCCTCCAAATTTCTGAAAATTTCTACTTTTTCGTACAGTGGCGTACTCACCTCCATTCGTAGAGTTTTGTCTTTTGTATTGATATAGAAGCATTCGCCAGGGTTTACTTTATAGAGGATAGGAGATTCTTTTTCCTTGATTACTTTTATGTTTATTGTGCTTTGGATAGCTGTTCCTCTGTCTGCATCTGTAAAGCAGAATTGGTAAGATTTTTTAAACAAACCGTCAGAATACAATAAAACTATGATAAATAAAGCCAAAACAGCAGAAGTGATAACCCATATATAGGCTTTTATACTAGAAAATGATGATTTTTTATTGGGTTGGTTTTCAGTGGTTTTTGTATCTAATAAAGATGTAGAGTTTTCTGTTTTTTTTCAAGTTTAGGCTCTGGTAAGTATTCAGCTTCAACTTCGTCTTCTAAATCTGCTGTTTCCTCAGAAAAACTTTTTTTAAATTCATACCAAGACTGGTATCCGATATATGCTGAAAACATATTCAGCATGTCTATTCTTGGCAACTTATCTATGTTTGTAGATTTGAAATAGGTGTAAAAAGTCTTTTCACTGATACTTCCTTTTACTTTTTTTCTTAAATCTTCTTGAAAATATACAATGTCTATTCCCTTCCATTGAGAAATATCCTCCTCAGAAGGGCTGTGATTCTTCAGATATTCTATCTGAATTTCCTTTTTTAATCGCTCAAAACACTCTAAATCCAAATTGCTCAAAACACGAATTTATATTTAATTTACTGATAATCAGTATTCTTTATTTGTAAAATATTTTACAAAGATATTACAATTATTTTTCATAGGCAATTTTTTTTCTCGCTATATCTTTGCTCTGTTGATTTGATGTTCAGATTAACAAGTTGAGTCAAGAAATTTAATTTTAACCTTTAAAAAAATTTTTATTATTATGAAAAAGTCATTATTCGCAGCTGCTGTTGTAGCATTAGCATTAGTATCTTGTAACAAAAAAGCTGAAGAAGTAAAAGATGCTGTTGATTCTACAGCTCAAGAAACTGCTGCTACTGTTGATTCTGCTGCTGGTGCTGCTGTTGATTCTGCTACTGTTAAAGCTGAAGAAGTAAAAGAAGAAGTTGCTGCTAAAGCTGAAGAAGTAAAAGATGCTGCTGCTGCTAAAGTAGAAGAAGGAGCTGCTAAAGTAGAAGCTGCTGCTAAAGAAGTAAAAGAAGAAGTTAAAAAATAATTTAACTCTTAAGAAACAATTAAAGTCTCTCACTAAAATTAGTGAGAGATTTTTTGTCTTAGTATCTCATAGCAGCTTATAGCGACAGCATTGCTTAGATTGAGAGAGTCTATCGTTCCTGCCATTGGGACGATGATGTTTTCTCCTTTTCCTCTCCAAAAATCACTCAACCCAGAATGCTCCGTTCCGAATACAATAGCTGATTTTCCAGCTAGGTTCTTTTCATTTATTCCTTTAGAATCGGTGTTCATTATCGTGGTAAATATCTGAAAATCATTCTTTTTTAAGAAATCAACCACCTCTTGATTTTCTGCTTGAAAGAAATTCATCCCAAAAAGACAGCCCACACTGCTTCGGATAACATTAGGATTATAAAAATCTGTTCTAGAATCCGTGATGACAAGAGCATCTATCCCAAAAGCCTCGCAGCTGCGCAAAACAGCTCCCAAATTCCCTGGTTTTTCTATGCTTTCCAGCACGATGATGGAGGAATTTTCTTTTGATTTAAAATCATTCAGTGAGGTTTCTTTTTCTTTGTAAATACCGATAATTCCCTCGGAAGACCCTCTATACGCTATTTTTTCATAAACTTCGCGAGAAACCAGATGTATTTTCCCTTTTGGGAAGTCTGTTCCGAAAATCTCTTCGCAAATGAAAAATTCCACCGCTTCAAAATCAAATTTCAAAGCCCTTTCGTTTTCCTGTCTTCCTTCTGCGGCGAATATCTTGAGTTTTCTTCTCTCGTTATTTTTAGTGAGAATTTTAGTTAGTTTTTTTATTTTTTCGTTTTGAAGACTTTGTATAATCATGTTTTTTTATTCATTGGTTGGTTCAGAATTGTCAATTAAACTCTGTGGAAGCTCTTTTTTGTTTTTTATTCCCAGAGATTTCATCTTTTGGGTCTGCGCGATGAGATTGTCCCTTCCGCTGTGCAGTTGTTTGTAAGCCTCTGTATAGGAAGCTTTTGCTTGGTCTATATTTTTGCCGACTTTTTCAAGGTTTTCCACAAAATTCACAAATTTATCATAGAGTTTGGCGCCTCTTTCCGCTATTTCTATGGCGTTTCTGTTTTGGTTTTCTCGTTTCCAAAGGTCTGCTATCAGTTTCAAAGAAGTGATAAGGTTGCTCGGGTTCAGTAGTAAAATTCTTTTTTCATAGGCGTAGTTCCATAGATTAGGGTCGGCCTGCATCGCTGCTATATAGGCTGGTTCGCTCGGGATGAACATCATCACGAAATCCAAGGATTTATCATAATCATCATACGCCTTCTGAGAAAGCTGCTGAATGTGGTTTTTCACCGAAGCCAAATGCTGGTTCAGTTTTATTTGATAGACTTCTGGGTCGGTTTCATCTACCAGCTCTGTGAAAGCAGTGAGCGAAACTTTGGAGTCTATAATCACATTTCGTTCATCAGGATATTTTATCACGGCATCAGGGCGCATTTTCTTCCCTGAAAACTCGGAAAACAGGGCTTTGTTGTCCTCATTTCGCAGTTCGTATTCTAGGAAGTATTCTCTTCCTTTTACGAGGCCGGATTTCTCTAAAATACTCTCCAAAATCATCTCGCCCCAGTTTCCCTGCGTTTTGCTTTCTCCTTTTAGGGCGCGGGTCAGCCTTTTGGCATCTTCGGAAATCTGCTGGTTCAGAGAGGCGAGTTCTTTCACTTTTTCGCCGAGAGAGAAGCGCTCTTTTGCTTCTTTGTCATAGGTTTCGTTTACTCTGTTTTTTAGTTCTATTATTTTTTCTTGGAACGGATGCAAAATATTTTTCAGGTGAGTTTGGTTCAGGTTTGTGAATTTCTCTGTTTTTTCTTCTAAAATTTTATTGGCAATGTTTTCAAAATGGAGTTTGCTTTCCTCTTGTAGCTTTTGGGAAAGGTTTTTCTGCTCTTCCATGGAGCTTTGCAGGTTTTTGTTTTCTGCCGAAAGTTCAGATATTTTAGCAAAATACTCTTGTTTGTCTTGATTTAGACGAGAAATATTTTGATTTAGAATTTCATTTGTTTTTCGCAGTTCTGCGATTTGTTCGTTTTGAAGGTCTTTCTCTGCCGAGATTTTTATAAGCTGGTTTTCGGTAGTGTTCAGCTTTTCCCTTTGGTTGGCAGAAAATTCTCTTTCTCCTTTTATTTGTTCCAAAAGTTCATCGATTTTGCCTTCTGCATTGCTGAGTTCAGTTTCTTTTTTGACGAAATTTTGCTGTAATTCCTCAAAGATATTTCGAGGAATTAGAGAAGATTTTAATGCAAAATATACAGCTGCACCGCCTATGATGAGACCCAGCCCAAGCCCTAAAAATAAATAAAACATGCCTTAACTTTTTAAACTCCGAAAAGTACAAATAAAGAATTAGAAAATAAAATTTTAAAAAGCATATCTTTGCAAAAATTTGAAATTCATCAATGACAAAAACAGGAAAAATAGAATTAATGTCGCCTGCGGGAGATTTTACTTCTTTGCAGGCGGCTTTGGATAATGGAGCAGATTCAGTGTATTTCGGTGTGGAACAGCTTAACATGAGAGCAAGAGCCTCTATGAACTTTACCCTTGATGACCTGCCAGAAATCAGCAGAAGATGTAAGGAAAAAGGCGTGAGAACTTACCTTACGCTCAATACGATAATCTATGACCACGACCTCTCCATCATCAAAACTCTTTTGGATAGAGCCAAGGCGGCAGACCTTACGGCTGTAATTGCGATGGATCAGGCTGTAATCGCCTATGCGAGGCAGATAGGCATGGAGGTGCATATTTCCACGCAGATAAATATTACCAATATAGAAACGGTTAAATTCTATGCGCTCTTTGCAGATACGATGGTTATGAGCCGAGAGCTCAGCGTTACTCAGGTAAAGAAAATCTGTCAGCAAATAGAAAAAGAGCAGATAAAAGGCCCTTCTGGTAATTTGGTAGAGATAGAGATTTTCGGGCATGGTGCGCTTTGTATGGCGGTTTCTGGGAAGTGTTATCTGAGTCTTCATTCTCATAATTCATCCGCGAATAGAGGAGCGTGTAAGCAAAACTGCCGTAAGAAATATACCGTGATAGACCAAGAAAGCGGTTTTGAAATAGAATTAGACAACGAATATATGATGTCGCCAAAGGATTTATGTACCATCAATTTCCTTGACCAAATCGTAGATGCAGGCGTGAAAGTCCTCAAATTAGAAGGGCGAGGCAGAGCGCCAGAATATGTGGCAACCGTTACTAAATGCTACCGTGAGGCGATAGACTCCATAGCGGATGGTACCTATTCCCAAGAAAAAGTGGCTGACTGGATGAGCCGACTAGAAACAGTCTATAACCGTGGTTTCTGGAGTGGTTATTACCTTGGGCAGAAACTGGGCGAGTGGTCGCCAAACTCTGGTTCTAACGCCACACAGAAAAAAGTCTATATCGGAAGGGGAACACACTACTATCCGAAGACCAGCATTGCGGAATTCCTTATAGAAGCATTTGACTTGAATGTGGGCGACAAGGTTCTTATCCAAGGGCCTACCACAGGTTCCCAAGAAATGGTTGTAGAAAGTATGATGGTAGAAGGGAAGGGTGACAGCCAAAAAGCCACCAAGTCTGATGTGGTTACCTTCAAAACGGATTTCCGTGTAAGACCAAGCGACAAACTCTACAAAATAGTAAAAAACGATACAATAGCTTAGCATAAACCTCTCCTTTTTGGGAGAGGTTTTACTTTTTTTGTTATTGGGTTATGGAATTTTGTCTTTAGAATTAAATAAAAAATATACGAAGACTTGAATAAAGTCGTAATTATTTCCAAAGTGACCACAAAAAGGAAAACAGAGTAAAGAAATTTTAAAATTATTTATTACCTTCGCATCAAAAATAAATGGTAATCGTTACACTACAAAGGGAGAAATGCATAGGCTGTAACTATTGTGCAGAGTTTGCTCCTGAATACTTCCGAATGTCCAAAAAAGACGGAAAATCCGTTCTGCTGAAATCCGTAGAAAAAAAAGGTTTTCACACCTTAAAAACACCGATAGAAGATGCCTATGAACCTTGCGAAAAGGCAGCAAAGGCGTGTCCTGTGAAAATAATCTCTGTAAAATCTATCTAAAATCAAGTTTCAAAATATCTTTTTGGGAAATGGAAGTGTTAGACAATGTCTTTTTTAATTCGTATCAGCGTGAGATAGTGGCAACTGCTGAGGTGCTGCTTTTTTCTTTGTTTATAAGGTTTGTGATTTCTACTTTGGTGGGTAGATTTGGGAAGAAATCTGGGTTTTCAAAACCGAGAATCAGGCTGGTTCTCAAATACATAGATTTTCTGATAAGTATTTTTATAATCCTGACCTTGGTTCCAGTCTGGGGAGTGGAGCGGAAACAGGCGTTTTTGGTGATTTCTTCTATTTTTACCGTGATAGGCGTGGCGATGTTTGCCCAGTGGTCTATTTTGAGCAATATCACGGCGGGGATTATTATTTTCTTTTCATTTCCGTTTAGAATAGGAGACAAAATAAAAATACTGGACAAAGATGTCCCGATAGAAGCCGAAATAATAGACATAAGACTGCTATACACACTTCTAAAAACTGATGGTGGAGAGCGAATTTCCTACCCAAATAATCTATTTTTGCAAAAAGGAATAGCTATCATTAGTAAAAGTTAATATCTGGGTGATGTTCCAGATTTTTTGCTATAAAAACAATCTTCCAGCTTAATTAAAATTTCTCATAGTAAATAGCACATGATATTTTTAGTGATTTTTTTAGTTTTAATATTTTTATTATCTATGATATTCAGGTGGGATATTATAGACAAATTAAAAATAGATAGGAATTTAGCTTATATTATTTTCTTTTTAGTTTTATTGTGTTTACTTTTCTTTTTTATAAGTAACATAGACTATATAATATTTTTTGTAGCAATTCTTCATGCATATCCTGAGATGTTTATAGGGTTTATACTAAGTATTACATGGCTAGGCTTGCTTAGTTTCATTATCTTTTCAAAAAAAGCCAATCAAAAGAAAATAGCAGTAATTCTTTTATTAGTGGTGTCTATTGCTATTGGAGTAATGTACTATTTTGAAAAAAATGGTGAGAAAATTGAGCTAAACGAAGAAATTATTAATAAAGAATAAAACCACCTTTTTAGGTGGTTTTGTGTTTCTTACGCCCTCCAAAAATCCCTGTCCAAACTTCGGTATTGTATGGCTTCGGAGATGTGGGCAGGACTGATGTTTTCAGAATCATCTAAATCTGCTATGGTTCGGGCTACTTTTAGGATTCTATCGTAGGCACGAGCGGAGAGATTTAGTTTTTCCATGGCGTTTTTTATCAGCTGCTGACAGGTGCTGTCCAGATCGCAGTATTTTTCAATTTCTTTCGGACCCATTTGGGCATTGTAGTTGATATCCAGTTCTTTATATCGTTTGGCTTGTATCTCTCTGGCTTTCAGCACGCGGTTTCGTATTTCTATACTGCTTTCGCCTTTTCTTCTTTCTGCAAGTTGCTCAAACTCTACTTTCTGGACTTCTATATGAATGTCTATTCTATCCAAAAGTGGCCCAGACAATTTGTTCATATATCTCTGCATTTCGGTCTGGGAAGAGGTATTGTTTGGGTCATCAGGGAAATAGCCCGAAGGACTTGGGTTCATACTTGCCACCAGCATAAAACTTGATGGATAATTTACCGAAAATCTCGCTCTGGAAATCGTTACCTCGCGGTCTTCCAAAGGCTGTCTCATTACTTCCAAAACAGCTCTTTTAAACTCAGGAAGCTCATCGAGGAAAAGAACACCATTGTGCGCAAGGGAAATTTCCCCAGGCTGAGGATAGGCACCGCCGCCCACTAGAGCAACATCAGAAATGGTATGATGAGGTGAACGGAACGGGCGAACGGTCATCAGTGAGGTGTTGCTGCCCATTTTTCCTGCTACGGAGTGGATTTTAGTGGTTTCTAGAGCCTCTTTCATTGTGAGTGGAGGCAGGATGCTGGGAACTCTCTTGGCGAGCATGGTTTTTCCGCTCCCTGGAGGGCCTACCAGAATGATATTGTGTCCGCCAGCTGCTGCCACTTCCATGGCTCTTTTGGCGGTTTCTTGCCCTTTTACTTCCGAAAAATCATAAGGAAATTGATTGATTTTATTCTGAAATTCCTTGCGAGTGTCTATTTCGGTTTTTTCCAAATCTCTTTCTCCATTGAAAAAGTCAATAACCTCTTTGATGTTTTCCACTCCGTAAACATACAGATTGTTCACTATTGCGGCCTCTTGGGTATTTTGTTTAGGTAAAATAATTCCTTTAAAGCCTTCCTCACGAGCCTTTATCGCAATGGGCAAAACGCCTTTTATCGGCTGTAATCCGCCATCGAGGGAGAGTTCCCCCATAATGATGTATTGGTCTAAATTTTCGGCGAGAATTTTATCCGAAGCCGCCAAAATCCCTGTCGCGATACTCAAGTCATACGCAGAACCCTCTTTGCGGAGGTCAGCAGGCGCCATGTTGATGGTGATTTTCTTGCCAGGGAGCTTATGTCCTACATTTTTCAGGGCTGCCGAAATACGGTGGCTGCTTTCCTTGATGGCATTGTCAGGAAGCCCCACGAGATGATAGCCCACTCCTTGGTCTACATTTACTTCTATCGTGATGGTCTGGGCAGAAACTCCGTGTATGGCACTACCAAAAACTTTGACTAGCATGGCAAAACTAAATTTTGGAAAGATTAATGATTTTTATTTTGTAAATAATCTTGGGTCAATTTATCTAAGAAAATGTGCAGTTTTTCATCCATTTCAGAATAATCAAAATTAAGAATTTCTTCTGGCGACTGCACAAATGGATGAATTTTGCTGAGGTTTAATAAGTCTTTTTCGCTGTCAATCAGTTCTTTGACTACTTCTTTTGTCAGTTCCATGTGGCACTGGAAACCATAGACAATATCAGAATATTTCACGATTTGTCTTGGACAGCCTTTGCTGAATGCAAGGATTTGATTATCATTTTCAAGCCCAGGCATGTCATTATGCCAATGTCCCACGACCAAAGTTTTCCCAAAATGATTGATTTTTTCATCTTGAAGTCCTTGTTCTGTAAGTTCAATAGCAAAATTTCCTATTTCCTTTTCTGGACTATGCCCGAATTTAAATCCTAAACTTTCTCCAATCAGCTGAGAACCAAGGCATATTCCTACAACGACTTTCCCTGCATTGATACATTTTTTGATAAGGCTCATCTCTGCCTTTGCATCAAAATATGGATACTCTTCCATGCTGGTAGCAGGAGATTGTGGGCCGCC
This sequence comes from Flavobacteriaceae bacterium, assembly GCA_013333875.2. GTDB lineage: Bacteria > Bacteroidota > Bacteroidia > Flavobacteriales > Weeksellaceae > JABCPE02. Next base: position 30,149 of record JABCOA020000130.1, read on the forward strand.
TAGTACGATGAGTATATCTATGTTTTCAGCGGTATCAGGAAGTTTATCACCTTCAAAAACTTTTGAAAAAGAAATATTGTATTTTCTCTTTTTCGCCCAGTTTAAATAAGCTCCCGCCGTTTCAAAAGTCTCATGTTGAACAAAATGTATATTCATATTTTTATTTTTCTAATAAAGTTTCCATACACTCTTCTAGACTGTTTTCCCAGTATCTTGGCTCTATGTTGTAGCTGTTTTCTATTTTGTCCAGACACATTGTGCTTCGCATAGGGCGTTTTGCTGGAGTAGGGTATTGGTCTGTGGTGATGGGATTTATTTTGATTTTACTTTTGGATAGTTCTGCGATTTTTTGTGCAAAATCAAACCAAGTAGTCTCAGGATAGTTAGAAAAATGGAAAATTCCGTATTCCTTTTCTTCCGTTCGGATGATTTTCATAATCACCTTCGCAAGGTCATTGGCATTAGTCGGCTGTCCGAATTGGTCAGCTACCACATTCAGTTCATCTTTAGTGCTGAATAGATTGAGCATCGTTTTCACGAAATTTTTATTAAATTCAGAATAAAGCCAAGATGTTCTGATGATGATGGTTTTCGGATTTTTTTCTAAAGCAAGGTTTTCGCCTTCTAATTTGGAAGCACCATAAACCCCGAGAGGATTGGTGAAATCATCTTCCGTGTAGGGAAGATCGGTCTCGCCATCAAATACATAATCTGTGGAAACATGGATTAAATCAATGTTAAGTTCTGCACAGGCTTCGGCAAGGTATCCCACGCCTTCAGCATTGACCGCGAAAGCCTTTTCTTTTTCTTGTTCAGCCAAATCTACAGCTGTGTATGCAGAAGCATTGATGCAGAAATCAGGCTGATAATCAGAGAAATAACTATCAACTTGGTTTTTATCCGTGATATCCAAAGTATCATAATCTGTGAAACAGAATTCGTACTCCAAAGAATAGTCAGAAGCTATTTTGTTCAAACAGTTTCCGAGCTGCCCATTTCCACCGATTACAAGAATTTTTTTCATGAATTATTTATTTAGAGTTCTTAGATAATTAGCTCTTGACTGAAAATCAGACTGTTCCACTTTGGTCAAGAATTTTTGATTTGCTTGAATGATGTCCTCGCCCATCACTTCTGATTTTCTGGATTTTAAATTAAAATGAATAAAAGTACACCAAAGCACAGCGTATATTTTCTCTGTGTCTAGGTCTTTCATAAGAAGCTCTATTTTGCAGGTTCTGTCACTTAGTTCTATCAGTTTGCTGGAAATAATCACTTCCTTGTTGTATTTTACTTCTTTCAGATAGGCTATTTCGTTTTGTATAACTACCCATACACAGCCTGTCTTGTGGGCGTATTCTTCGTGGGTGAATTCATAATGCTCTGCCATGTGGTCTTCTCGGGCATTAAGCATGTAGTCTATGTATCTAGAATTGTTAAGATGCCCCATAGGGTCACAGTCTGTAAATCTGATTTTTGCTTTTGAAAATAGTTCCATTGTAAAGTATTTAAATGTCAAATTTAAAAAAAACCACTCAATATTGAGTGGTTTTGTGTCTTAATTATTAAGAAAAATTATTTAAGTCCTAATTCTTTTTTTACTGCTGCAGTAGCATCTGCTCCGCCTCTGTAGATAAGTCCAACAGTATTAGTATCGAATACAAAATCCCATCCGTTAGCTTTTGCTACTTTTGCTACAGCATCATTCACTTTCTTTTCGATAGGTGCATATGCCTCGTTTTGTCTCTTAGCTAAGTCTTGCTGAGCTACTTGAGTCATTTGCTGAATATTTTGTTGCAATTTTTGCAATTCTTGTTCTCTTTCTTGGTTAACTTTTGGAGTTTGCTTAGGGCCTTCTTCTTGGTATTTTTTGAATTTAGCTTCAGCAGCAGTCATTTGCTTTTCGATTTCAGCTTGTTTAGTTTTGCTGAAAGCTTCTAGTTGCTGGTCAGCTTTTTTCTTTTCTGGCATTAGGTTCAAGATTTCTGCAACATCTAGAGTTGCTAGTTTCTGAGCGCTAACTGTCCCGAAAGACATTAAAAACATTGCGAATGCAAATAATAAACCTGATTTTTTCATAACTTTTGATTAAATTTAATATTCTTATTTTTTATTTTTCTTGGAATTATTTTTTTCCTTTTTATTTTCTTTATCCTTTTCTCCATCTTTTGGGTTGTCCCTCATCAGGAGATCCAGCACCATCTTGGTGTAGTCATACCTTTTATCAGTGAATAGTACACTGCTGTCAGAACTTCTATCAAGAATTATGCCTAAATCATTTTTTTCAGCAATAGTTCTGATGGCGTTCCACACTTTTTCTTGGAAAGGCTGTACTACTTTGGCTCTGAATGTGTTGATCTCCCCCTGTGCAGTGAATTTCTCTTTCAAATGAGCCTGTACTTTTTTCTCCAAATCAGCCACCTCTTTTTCCCTCGTTTTCAGCTGTTCTCCTACCAGAAGGATTCTTTCATTTTCAAAGAGTTCTTTCTTTTTATTGTAGTTTGATTGCAAGGAATCCAGCTGCATCTGCCAGTATTTTATCTGCTTGTTAAATCTTTCATCAGCTTCCTTGTATTCAGGAAGACTTTTTAAGATAAAATCAGAATCTACCACGCCAATTTTCTGTGCCGAAGATACTACAAATCCCCCAAACATGAAAATTATTCCTAAAAATAATGCGTATTTTCTCATTTTTATATCTTTTATAGTGATTGATTCATCAAGAAGTGAGTCTGCCATCCTGAAGGAGAATTAGATGTAGAATAAGGCAGTTTATCAATTCCATAAGCAAAATCAAATCCGATAAGCCCGAATGCTCCCATATAGATTCTCACACCTACACCCACAGATCTCTGTAATTTGAACGGATTATAAGTGTTAAATCCTTTCCATGTGTTACCTCCTTCAGCAAAAGCCAATCCGTAGATTTTAGCTGTTTGGTTCATAGAAATAGGGTATCTCAGCTCAAGAGCAAATCTGTTGTACAAAATACCACCACCAGTAGGAGTTACATCCGTAGATGTTCCACCTGATGTAGATGGGTCATCATATCCACGAAGTGGGATAAGTTCTCTACCATCATATCTACCACTGTATAGCCCTGTCCCCCCCATGTAGAAACGCTCAAAAGGAGGTGCTCCCAGCTGCTTATTATACCCATGAAGGAATCCCATCTCTGCACTACTTCTTAATACTAATTTACCTAAAATTTCATTATAAGCATCAGCTTTGAATTTTATCTTGTAGTATTCCATCCATCTGTATTTATCAGCAGTAGACATAGTGGAATAATCCTTATTACCAAATGATGAATAAGGTGGAGTGAATTTAGCTGACAACTCTATATTAGAACCCGTAGTAGGGAATATAGGGTCATACCCAGCAGAGTTTCTGCTTAAACTTACATTAAATGCAAAGTTGTTCGCTGTACCGTGCGTTAGGGTTTCTTCCCCGAAATAGAATGTATAATTATTAAAACTATATCTCTGGTAAGAAAGTCCTGTATAAAGTGAAAAATAGTTATCAGGCCATTCTAGAAGTTTATTAAGCCCAACAGATGCTGATAAAATGTTTAACTTCATAGGGGTACCATAATAATCAGAATATTTCACACGAGAGTGGCTGAAACTCACAGACAAAGCAGTAGGTCTCTTTCCGAAAAGCCATGGTTCTACAAATGATGCACTATAAGTCTGGAAATACTGCCCAGCCTGCGCTTGTAGAGAAAGTGTTTGTCCGTCCCCTTGAGGAATTAATTTGTTAAACTTCAAGAATTTTCTCAAAGAGAAGTTGTTGAAAGTAAGCCCTAATGTACCGATGAAAGTGTTTCCACCATATCCTGCCTGAAGCTGGATTTGTGAAGACCCTTTTTCCTCTAATGTCCAATGGATATCCACTGTGTTATCCTGTGGATTTGGTTTTATCTCTTGTCCGATTTTTTGAGGGTCAAAGAACTGCATCCCCGCTAAATCAAAATAAGTTCTTTTGATGTCACTCTTAGAGAAAAGTTTCCCAGGGCGTGTTCTCAATGCACGAAGGATAACATGGTCATGGGTAGTGGTGTTTCCAGACCAAGTAACCTTATTCCAAGTAGCTCTTTCGCCCTCTGTGATTCGGATTTCTAGATTGATAGAATCTCCTTCTACAGACTTTTCTATCGGAGTGATGTTAGAGAAAAGATAACCACTGTTCATGTATAATGATTTCAAATCAGAATCATCATCCTTACCGCCGTCTTCTCCCACTTTTTTGTTAAATCCTACAGCATCATAGATGTCTCCTTTTTTGTATCCCAACAGTCTTTGTAGTGTTTCTGTGGAGAAAACAGTATTTCCGTAGAATTCTATATTTCCGATATAGTATTTTTTACCTTCTTCTAATTTTACTTTGATATCAAAACCTTTGTCACTTCTCGTTATAGTATCAGAAATGATTTTAGCATCTCTGTAACCGAGTGAATTGTAGTAGCTTATCAAATTATGTTTATCTTCCTCGTATTTTTCTTTTATCAGTTTAGAAGGTTTAAGAATACCAGCGAAAAATCTTTTTTGTTTAGTATTTTTAAATCCTTTTTTTCTAAGCTTTTTAGAAGAAACATTTTCGTTTCCTTCAAAGTTGATGCTTTCTATTTTTACTTTTTTTCCTTTATCAACTTCAATGGTCCAATCTACCAAATTCGGATCTTCACCATTTGGTTTTTCTTGGATATTGATTTTAGCATCCGCAAATCCTTTTTTAATGTATTGTTGAGGGATTTTATTTTGAAGCGTAGAAACTAAATTTTCAGTAATTTTTGTTCCAGGTTTTAGGTCGTTTTCCTTAATTAACTTTTCATTTTGGGATTTTTTAATGCCTTTTCCTGTGAATTTAATATCTTTAAGTTCCTTCAAATCTTGTAAAGCAAATCTCAAAACCACCTGTTCTCCATTTACGCTTTCCACATAAACTTCCACTTTTGAGAAAGAGTTCGTATCCCAAAGTTTCTTGATTGCATTACTGATTCTCTGCCCAGGTATTTCCAAAGCTTCTCCTTTGTAGAGACCTGTAAATTTTAATATTTGCTCAGGAGTGTATTTTTTCACACCATCTACAACGATTCCCTGAAGGGTATAACTTCCACTTTGTTTTTCAGAAATCTGTGTTGCATTTTCTTTTTGGGTAATCTGTCCTTGAGCCTGAGTTGCAGATGCCATTAGAAGAATAATTGGCAATATTTTAAAATTCATGTGATTTTTTCTTAAATTCTACTTTTACTACTTGTTTTCTAACTGCTCACTTATTTTACCGAACCGGCGTTCTTTAGTTTGATAGTCTAAAATACATTGGAAAAAAGTTTCTTTGGTAAAGTCTGGCCATAAAACATCTATAAACTGCATCTCTGCATAAGCAATCTGCCAGAGCAGGAAATTACTAACCCGAACTTCTCCACTTGTTCTAATAAGTAAATCTACTGGTGGAATTTCCTTGGTATATAGATGCTGTTCAAAAAGTTTTTCATCAATATCATTTTCATCAATATCTCCATTTTTTACCTTTTTACACAGTTCTTTTACAGCATTTAGTATTTCTTTTTGTGAACCATAGCTTAGAGCTAGTGTAAGATTCCCTTTGGTGTTATTTTTAGTAAGCTCCATGATATTATAGAGCTGATTTCTTACATCTTCTGGTAGTGCTTCTAAATCTCCTATGGCACGAATTCTAATTCCTTTTGAAAAAATCTCTTCAGCCTCCTGTAACAATGTAGAAGAAAGTAGATTCATAAGCGTATCTACTTCCTCCGTTGGTCTGTTCCAGTTTTCCGTTGAAAAAGTATAAAGTGTAAGATAAGGAATACCCACTTCATTACAAGCGCTAATAGCCTCTCTTACAGCTTTTATGGCATTTTTATGCCCAAAAGTTCTTTCTTTATTTTGTGATTTTGCCCACCTACCGTTGCCATCCATAATGATGGCAACATGCTTGGGCAGATTATCAAAATTTAACTTTTCTTTTAAAGATATCATTTATATTTTTTATTTACAATAACAAGGTGGTCTTCCGAATGCGTAGGAAATACCTATTGTAACAGAGTTTAGCCAATCTTTACCTTTACCCTTGTGTCCATCCATATACTGTTGTAGAGCAGTTTCTGCGGCTGCACGGTTTGCAGGAGAAACATTGTATCTAATAGTATGATTCATTTTATCAAGATTACTATAATCAAGATTATCAGTAAATGTATATCTAAACATAGCCTCAGCAAAAATAGACCAATTATATCCAAATTTGTATTTTAGACCTAAACCAAAAGGAATACCCAAAGTAACTTTCTTTTTATGTATGTTTTCACCAGTATATGTAGTAGAAATCAAAAATCCTCTACTTGATTGTCCTACAGTAGTTGTAAGAGTTGGTGAATCATACATTAACCCAGAAAGCCCTGCAAAAACATATGGACTAAATTTAGTTTCATCCTTTTTTAACTCATCATTGATAGAGAAAAAAGCATATTCAAATAAAGCGGACGCCTCTAAAATATCATTTGACATTTTAACTCCACCTGTATAAATATTGTCAAAGAAAGCAATGTTATATGCTCCCTCAACTCTTATCCCTTGTCTTGGGTTTAGATTTCTTTTGTAAAATGCACCTATGTATGTAGGTTGAACTCTCCTGTTTGTTCCTGCATCAGGAAAGGATCTTATCACACTTTTAGCATCCCCTCCAACAATTGAGTATCCGCCTTTTACTCCTATTTCATGTCTTTGAGAAAATCCCATAAACATACATAAAGTAAACAATCCAAATGTTATGTGTTTTTTCATATCTAAAATTATTTTATTTATTTTCAATTTGCAAATATAACTTTTTTTTAATTTATCAATGTCTAAATATTGTTAAAAAATGAAAAATACTATTAAATTATTGGTTAAGAAATAAAAAATAAATTTTTATCATTGAAAATCAATTACATATTAAGTTTTAAAAATCAAATTAAATTAAAAACATGATTTTTGGCATAAATTTTGTAATTTTGCCCCCAATGTTATAATTAGTTTTTTTAGTTGTAGTATTTCTTTTAATCTGTTTTGAAATACTATATTTAGAATCCCCGACCATTATTGGTCAAAAAGTAGATGTTAGAATCTATTAGCCATGATCCGAGAGCCAACAAATTCTCGGATTTTTTTATTTTATTTCATAGATAATTTGGTTTATTTTTAACTTGGTCATAGTTTTTACTTTTTTTATTTCTATATTTTTTATTCTTCTAGATGTGATATAGGATTTTATAACAAAGTTATTAATTTTTTCCATATTCGCCTCATCACTTACTATAAAAACAACTTTGTCACCTTGTTTTATAGAGACTATATTTTGTTTAAAAAAGGAATGAAGCAGTATTTCTTCCTTTTTCCAAAAATAAAAATTAGTCAATATTCTTGTGAAAATGAATAACAAAATGAAGAAAGAAAAACGCGTGAAAGTCTTTACATTTGGTTTTTCAAAAACACTTCTCAATAAATAGACAAGCACAAATAAAATAATAAGTTCAGGAATTTGGATGGAAACATTTTCCACGAAACTGAAATCTGTTTTTGAGAAAAAAGCAACCATATTCAGGAAGAAACTCGCGCACCAGTCATATATTTCTAAAAGCCATGTAGGAGTAAGGCCAATTCCAAACAAAATAGAAACGATAAAGGAAAAAATAATGAATCCCTGCGAAACCATAATGCTGACAACATTGATAAAAACAGACATTATAGAAAACTGATGAAAGTAGAATAATATCAGTGGAAGTGTGGTCAGCTGGGCTGCAAGGCTCAGAGAAAATGTATTTAGAATAAATCTTATCGCTCTGTTTTTTAGTGGTTTATAATGATTGGTAATAGGTTTGTACAGCCAAAAAATCCCAAAAACAGCCAAAAAGCTCAACTGAAAACCTACATCGAAAAGCTGCTGAGTATCAATCGAAAGTATCATCATTCCAGCCAAAGCCAAAGAGTGCAGAAGATTAGGTTTTCTCTGTAAAAAAATCATAATATAATAGACCGTAATCATAATGCAGGAGCGCACCACAGAATTTCCATAATCGATGAATATCGCAAATCCCCAGATGGCTGCCAATGAAATATAAATAGGAATATTTCTGTATTTTACCGAAAAAAAAGGATTTAAAACAAATAAAATCATCAAGAAAATAATCGCCATATGAGAACCCGAAATCGCCAAAATATGGATTAAGCCAGTTTTGCTGAAATGATTGATGATTTCTTGGTTTATTTCCGTTCGGTCGGCGAGGATTATTCCTTTTAAAATCGCTTTATTCTGCGGTTGAAGGCTGGAATTATCAATTCTAAAAAGTAAATCCAGTCGTTTCTGCTTTATTTTATCAGCGAAACTTACTGATTCTTTCTTTTTGAATAAAATTTCATTGGGAATAAATCCTTGATAATGAATGTTTTGACGAGCTAAATATTTTTGATAATCAAACTGAAAATCGTACTGTGGTTTTTGGGTAGAATTGAGATAAGCTTCGGCTGAATAAAAATGGAGAAAATCAAGTTCTTGCTGTTCTTTCGGGATAGAAATCACAGCCGAAAAGGGCTTTTCAAAATTAAGAATTTCAACTTCATAGCGTTTGTTTCTTTCGTTGGAGTTCAGTTTTTTGCTGAGCTGAAAAACGATTTTAGTTGTTTTATTTTTCTCAAAATCAAAGTTTTGTGCAGAATTTGTATTGAGAAAGTGCAGAAATATTCCAATGCCAAAAAACAAAAATATCAAAAACGCTGATTTCAGTCTATCAAAGAAGAAATTTCGGATAAAAAATCCTGCTAAAAAGCCCACAATTCCTAAAACTAATGTGGTAGCCGCTCCCCAAAAAGGGAAATCAAATTTGTCTTGAAAGAAAATTCCCAATCCAAAACTGATGGCGCAAATTAGCAAAGGCTGTTTGTTCATAGTAGTTTTGTGATGATTTCTGCAGCGCGCTCACTCGCTCCCTTACCTCCGAGGAGAAGGTTTAGTTTTTCGTATTCGTTTAGGATTTTTTCTCTTTGCTCTGGATTTAGGATTTTTTCTAATTCAGATTTTATGTTTTTTGTTGTTAAATCATTTTGTATCAATTCTTTAACAACTTCTTTATCCATGATTAAATTGACCAAAGAAATAAATTTAATATGTTTTACCAATCTTTTTGCGATTTGGTAAGAAATCCAGCTTCCGCGGTAGCAGACTACTTCTGGGATTTTTAGAAGGGCGGTTTCCAGCGTTGCCGTGCCAGAGGTTACCAGAGCAGCTTTGGAAGAACGAAGCAAATCATAAGTTTTATTGGACACGAAATGCACATCGTCCGTCAAAAATTCATCATAAAATTCTTTTGGTAGGGAAGGTGCTCCTGCGATAACGAACTGATAATCTTTGAAATGAGAAGTCACGCTGAGCATCAGACCAAGCATCTTTCTTATTTCTTGTTTTCGGCTTCCTGGGAGTAATGCGATGATTTCCCTGCTGTCTAAATTGTTTTGTTTCTTAAATTCTTGAGTGTCAATTGGTTTTAAATTTGAAATGGCGTCCAAAAGAGGATGTCCTACAAAGTGGGCTTTCACAGAATGTTTCTTGTAAAAATCCTCTTCGAAAGGGAGAATTACCAGCATCTCATCCACATATTTTTTGATGGTTTCTACGCGGCCTTCCTTCCAAGCCCAAAGCTGTGGAGAAATATAATATACTACTTTGATTCCTAATGATTTAGCAAATTTTGCTATTCTTAGGTTAAAGCCAGGGTAGTCTACCAAAATAAGAACATCTGGCTGGTATTTTTTTATGTCTTCTTTACAAAATTTGATGTTTCTCAGAATAGTTTTAAGATTTAAAACCACTTCCAAGAACCCCATGAAAGCGAGGTCTTTGTAATGTTTTACCAGTGTTCCACCGACTTCTTTCATCAGGTCACCTCCCCAAAATCTGAACTCAGCAGTGGGTTCTTTTTTTAGGATGGCTTTCATCAGGTTAGAACCATGTAAATCCCCAGAAGCTTCTCCTGAGATGATATAATATTTTTTAGACATTTTTTTTAGTAAAAAAGATTTATTTTTGCTCAAATATAAATAAATAATATGTCAGAGCAAGGAGAAATTGTAAATAAAGTTGCGAACAGCGGACTAGTAAACATTGATGTGGCTGAATTTCGTCCAAAAGGGAAGCGCTTGGGTGTTGACCTGAAAGATTTTCTTTATGAAGGACTTATATTAAAGGAAAAAGATTTCCGCGAGCAGGTGGAAAATCTGGATGTGGAAATTTATGAAAATACCTTTGTTTATCTCTATTGTTCCACGGATGCTATTGTTCCACTTTGGGCGTATTTTTTACTTACATCTAAATTGGAGGGCGTTGCTAAAAAGATAGTTTTTGGTTCGCTGGATGAGCTGGAATTGATTTTGTTTCATGAAGAAATTCAGAAATTTGATTTTTCTGATTATAAGGACAAAAGGGTTCTCATCAGAGGCTGCAGCGAAGTGGAAATTCCTACCAATGCCTATGTAGAGTTGGTTCAGAAACTGAAATCAATAGTAAAATCACTGATGTTTGGAGAGGCATGCAGTAGTGTTCCTATTTATAAAAAGTAAAAGCATAGAAATAAAAAAATCCTGCGAAAATGCAGGACTTTACATTAAATAATATAACAATTTCGTTCCTAGAAAGATACTTCTGCGGTCTCTTTCCCACGCTGGAAGGTCATGTTTTTCTGGCTTCCTTTGTAGGCGATATTCACTAGGTTTAGCTGTTTAGGATATACATCCAGCAGAATGTTGTTCTTAATTTTCAATGTGGAAATACTTGCCACACCATCTACTTCAAAATAGATAAACACTGTCTCTCCGTTTACTTGACTACCAGTAACTTTTAGAGATTTGTTTTCTCCATTCACGGCTACTGAGAAATTTTTGCCAATATATTTTGCTACTTCAGCATTAAAACCTGCGGAACTAGCATTTACCTTTAGTGCATTTGCGATTTGCTCTGTGCTTACCTTGGTGGTAAATTTTAAAGTTTTGCTTCCCTCCACATAGTCTACTTTAGTCAATGAAGACTGGAACTGACTCACTGCAAAGCTCATTACCATAAGCAGTATTACAAAAAATCCAACAAGACTGACTTTCTTTTTAGTAATCATAATCTTAAAATTTTGTTAAATAGAGGCAAAAGCCGTGCCAAACTTAGAAATTCCCATGAATGGAATATTTGTCATAGAAGGCTTTAATGTGTGAAACAGCCTCATCAGCAGTGTCTACCACTCTGAAAAGAGAGAAATTTTCTTCCGAAATTAATTTCATTTCCAGCAAAGTATTTTTGAACCAATCCAACAGCCCGCTCCAAAATTCTGAGTCAACCAAAACAATAGGAAATCTGCCGATTTTCCCTGTCTGAATCAATGTCAGCGCTTCTGAAAGTTCATCCA
>JABCOA020000131.1 GCA_013333875.2 Flavobacteriaceae bacterium
AAAACCATTTCGTAATTCACCAATTCATTTTGGTTACTGACTATAAGATCCTCCTTTAGCTTTTATTTTTCTGTTTCATCAAAATATTTTTTATAAAAACAAATGGAAAAAGTATCTATTTTACTATCGGACTGCTTTGATAGACAAAGACTTATAATAGAAGAATCCACGCCTCCCGACAGGAAAGCCCCCAGCGAAACATCCGAAACACTGCGAGAGCTTACGCTTTCTTCAACTAATTTTCTGACATTTTTCTTAGCTTCATCAAAACTAATTTGTTGTTTTTCAATCTTTTCCGAATGAATTTCATGAATTTTAAGCGCATTAGTATTTACATGATATTCTATGAAACTATTGGATTCTAACTTACTGATTCCCTTATATATAGTAAAAGGAGCTGGGATATAGGTCAGCTGAAAATAGAGATTCAGCCCCATGTTGTCTATTTCTGGTTTTTTATCCAAAACGGAAATAATGGATTTCAGTTCTGATGCCCAGATTAGACCTTTTTCAGAATGCTGGTAATGTAGTGGTTTGTCACCGAAAAAGTCTCGAGCGATGAAAATTTTGCCCAAAATTTTATCATAAATAGAAAAAGCAAACACGCCGTCAAGCATCTTAAAAGCCTCTAAATCAAAACATTCATAAAGTTTCAGCACCACTTCCGCAGGAGAAGAAGTATGAAAAGCGAAACCTTTCTGAACAAGCGTTTTTTTCAGTTCTTCGGAATTGTAAATCTGACCATTAAAAACAATAACTTTACTTTTATCTTCGGTAAAAATCGGTTGTTTTCCTGTGGATAAATCAACGATGGAAAGCCTTCTCATAGCGAAAGCTATCGTTTTGTCTTCCAAATGTTCTATGAAAAAACCATCTTCATCAGGCCCGCGATGAATGATTTTTTGGTTCATTTTTCCTATAATGTTCTGAACATCTGTGTTTTCTGCATTTTTATACACCAGCCCATTGATACCGCACATAATCTATATATTGTTTTTTAATAGTTCTACATATTTTTTGCCCCAAACTTGGTAAGAATAGCTTTCTTCGGCTCTTTTTCTTCCTGCTTGTCCCATTTTTTGGCGAAGTTCAAAACTCTCCAGCAGCAGGGATAATTTTTCATACCATTCGTCCTCGCTCTCCGCTGTGAAACCTACATTACTGGTCACAATGTCCCTATTCGCAGGCAGTGGAGATGCCACCACGGGAATGCCGCTCGCCATGTATTGGATAAGTTTAAAACCGCATTTTCCCATTTCCCAATAGCTGTTTTCCAAGGGCATGATGCCTATGGTACTCTCGGCCAAGTCTTTATTCTCGGTTTGAGCATTCCAATCCTCAAATTTAGTTTTAATTCTTTTATCCAGCTCTACTTTTCCGCCGATAACTTTTAGGGTAAAATCATATTTTTCGGAAAGCCTTCCGAGGGCTTTGTCCACCAGTTTGAAATGCTTTGTCGTAGAAGGTGAACCCATCCAGACTATTTCCTTGGCATCGTTTTCTTTTTGAAGACTGTAGAGAGGGTATTTATCTAAGTCGATTACTGTCGGGAGAAAAATGAGATTTCCCTGAAATTCAGAAATATACCAACGATTTCCCACTGTGACAAATTTGGCTAATTTCATCAGCTCTGGAATTTTGTTCTGTAAGCTCGTTCCTGCGTAATTTGCAGAAATATTATCATCAAAATCAAGGCTGAAAGATTTTATTTTCTTTAAAAAAAACAATTCAAAACCCAGTGGAAGTTTTGGGAAAAGCTCATATTCTATGACCACATGGTCGTATTTCTGAATATGAAAAAAAAGATAAAAAACTCTCTTTATCATACACCAAAGCGCCACCATGTTTTTCATCAGAATATTACCATGCAAGTATCTGAAATAGAAATCATTAAACAACGGCGAATAGGAAGCCTCTACACCCTCTTTCTCGAACCATTTTTTATAGTTATAAGAACGATAGCGAGAGTTGGCGCCTTTACTGGTGTATTTGGTCAGAAATAGAATTTTCATAGAATGATTTTCTGTAGTTTTTTACAATAAAAAATAAAATTAAGAAAAATGGGAATATCTTAATCTTTTGTCTCATCGAAATCCCATAATTAGCAAGTGTATAAGCCAAAGGAAGCGTACATGCTAATATGATTCCTATATAACTCCACAAGATATAATTTGTCTTTATTTTATCAAAAAATAAACCTTTGATTATGATGAAAAAGATGTACAGCCAAACTAAATTCTCCAAAGCCGAGACTAAAAACATTGGATTTCTAGCTTCAAAAATAAAAGGTCTAAACATGTAGCTGAACCATTTTACAATGAGATTACTATCTTTCATATCTACTCCCGCTCCCCCTTCTAAATTAGCATTCATAGAATTTTGTAGTTTTCCTTCTATATCACTAAAGTTGGTCACTGCTATTTCCTTTAAAAAGAATGGAATAAGAACCAACAGAGCCCCCAAAACAAGTCCCACAAAAATAAATTTAGTCTGCATTTTTATCTTTTTATTGGTAAAAACATAACTAACTCCTCCCCCTACTAATACAAAAATAAGAACATGCAGTCTGATAAGCCCTATCAATAACAATGGTAAAATGTAATGACTCTTCGGTTTATCAAAATAAATGTTGTAACACAAACAACACATGGAATAAAACATGAGAGAATCTTTCCCAAGAGACACCGTCCAAAAGTGTGTTCCTATTAGTAACAAAAGTAAATAAGAAATATTATAGTTTCTATCCGTAAGATCTATTATGACTTCAAATAATTTCAAACAACCTAAATAAGAAATGAAAGAAAAAACTAAAAAACATCCTAAAAATGACAAATGGAACCACTGAACCAGCATATAATTTAAAAAAATAATAAAAGATGTCCCATTGGAAAGATAAGACAAGCCCCAGTCAGTTATAGACATCGATTCAGAATAATAATGCTTAGCATCCGCTACACTACCGAGAATGAAACCATACGAAGCAAATGTGATAATGAAATGTAATAATCCCATTACCAAAGAAAAAACACCTATTTTTCGGTCAATTTTAGTATACACAGAAAACTGTTTTAATATATATAAAACATACAACAATATCAGAACATAGTCCAATATGTTGATTTCACTGTATATAGATAATGTATTCATTTTTTATTTTGTAATCTTAAAGCCAAAAAAAACAGCATCTGTATAGGAACACAACAAACCATGTATCTACCCATCCCCAAAAAAGGAATAATCAGCAAAAAAACAATTCCTATACCGCTGCTTATCACTAGATTTTTAACTAATATATTTACTTCGTTTTTCTTCAAATATCCCAATGTAACCATATTCACAAAAACTGCCAACACAGAAACTATAAGATAAGAAACAGCATAAACTATATCCAAATCCGCCTTGCCTCGCCAAATCAGCGTATAAACCCAAAGAGCAACCGCCAGCCCCACTCCATAAAGCACCAAAAGCCATTTGTATTTGTCTAAAACCGCTATCAGCCCTTCTCTGCTTTCTATAATCAAATATGGTGCATACAAAAATGACAATGAAACCAAAACTCCTGAAACCAGCTCTGGGAATTTGGATAAAAACAAAATCTGCTGAATATCCTGCCCTGCAATCCCAAAAAACACCAATAAAACAGCTCCAAGTGAAATGATGATTTGGTCTATTTTAAACAAACTAAAATTCAAAATCTGCTGAATACCCAAACTAAACGGAACTTCTAACTCCATTAACTCTATGTTTTCTGCCCTCTTCTTTTTCATAATAAAAATCCATGAAAGCAAAAACCTCAAAAAAATACACGCCACATATAGCGCTATCATTTGCCCATAGCTGTATTCAAAGAAAAGCGAACTGACAAGAAGAACTCCAAAAAAAAGAGGATAAGCCGCTATATTCGCAAAGAGTGCATAGTTATAGTGTTTCATCACATTCATCTGGACAATAGCCACCACACTATAAACATCAAATACTATTGTACAGAAAATAACTAACGCATAGGTATAATCATACATTACTGCATAAACACCTGCACACAGAATAGATAATAGAATTCCCTTTTTTTTAATGTATTCCAGCGGGTCATACACACTATTGGTATCTCCTATCATCTTTGCAAAAACCAAACTATCCAGCCCATATTTGGAAATCGTAATTCCTATTATTTGAAACTGAATAAAAAGCAATATCTTGACGGACAGCTCATTAGATATATAATCAAATTTACCTGAAGACAGCAGCACAAATCCCAATGAAGTAAGTAATCCCGACCCTAATAATTTGACTATTACAGGGAAATATTGTTTATACTTATCTATTATCGTTATTGCATGCCGATACATGAGTTGTCATTTGTTACCACCTTCTGCTTCTACTGATGATATGCTTTATTTTATTTTTAAGTCTGTCAAACCAAGTTTTTCCTTCGGTATAATAGCCATAGCCATATTTGTTTCTATACCCAAAGTTGCTCTTCTCCACATCATTAAGAACGAATCCAACATTTTTGATTTTTCCTTCTCTGATGTTCTTATTTGCAAAGTCTATCAATGCTTTTTCTGAATATTCAGAACGCATGATATAGATCGTAGCATCTGCTAGATTAGCTAATAACAATGTATCTGTCACAAGCATCAATGGTGCTGTGTCTATGACAATATAGTCGTATTTCTTTTTCAGCTCACTCAGTAGAAGTTCGTATCTTCCATTCGTTAGAAGGTCAGCTGGATTTGGTGGAATACTTCCAGAATAAATCACATCTAAATACGAACCAGAAGCATATTTATGTATGATACTTTCTATAGTAGTTTCATCATTATATAGGAACTCTGTAAGCCCTGCTACGCCCTTCCTTGCTTTATTATTATACCTTTGGAGCTGCGGATTTCTAATATCTGAACCTATCAAAATCACTCTCTTTCTAGGTGTGGACAATGTCTGAGCTAAATTAACAGAAGTAAAGGTTTTCCCTTCTCCATTTACTGTAGAGGTCACAAAAACCACCTTTCCTTCATCTTTTTTAGGAAGAATAAAGTTCATATTGGTAACCAATAATCGGAAGGCTTCCGCAATCAAAGACGAATCGTTCGTTCCCACCAGCTCGGACTGCCCTTTTTCTACTTTCGGCAACTCCGCTAAAACAGGTGTAGAAGAAAGTCTCTCTACATCTTGTTTTGTTTTTATCTTGATGTTCAAAAGTTCTTTTATGTAAATAAAAGCAAACGGAATTATCAAACCTAAAAGCAGCGCTCCCATCAATATTATAGGTTTTTTAGGAGACACTGGCACATCAGAAGAATACGCCTCATCTATCACTCTTGCTTTATCTCCTGTGATGGCTAATGAAATAGCTGATTCCTCTCTTTTTTGTAGTAATAATAGATACAACTGCTCCTTAATCTGCTGTTGTCTTTCTATATTTCTGAATAATTTCTCTATATTCGGTAACTTAGAAATTTTCCCATTTGCTCGGTTTTGCTCCATTTGCAACTCTGAACTTGCTATTTTCAAGTTCGTTTTAGTTTTTTGCAAACTCTGCATAATGGAACCTTTCAGTTCATTAAGTTGCTGAGATACATTAACTACCGCTGGGTGGTTTTCCGTAGCTGATGCTAATAATCTGTCTCTTTCTAAAACCAAACGGTTATAAGATTCTATCCCCGCAGACGCTGTAGGGTCTGTAAGTCCTACTGCTGATGGCAGCACCTGATACGCTCCCTTGTTATTGAGATAGCCTATCATACCATCCACCATTTGCGCTTCGGCATCTATATCAAGCTGTTTAGCTCTGGACTGGGCACTAGTTTCCAAATTAAGTTTGGCTTCTACTCCTATGTCTGTCAGCTGGTTTTTTTCTTTAAACCTTTCCTTCTCATTCTCAACACTTTGTAACTCACTGGATATCACCTCAATACGCCCTTCGATGAACTTCATCGTTTCTTTTGACTGAGAGTTTTTATCACTGATTGCATCTTGGTTGTAGGCCACCACCAGATTATTTATAATGTCTTTGGCTTTATCCACATTAGGATAGTTCATGGACAACCCTACTATTGTCGCATCTTTATTAAGCAGCCCTACATTGAGCATTTTTTGCAACTGAACTACACGAGCTTCTTTTGACAAGATAGAAAGGGACAATTCGCCCAAAGCCCCTGCTTTTACAGAATCAAAGTCCTTATTTTTAGTAATGATGATATTGGCATATGGAAGGCTTATCAACTTGTTAAATCTTCCTGTAATTTCATTATCCAACTCACTGGAAGACAATGTAATCTTATCACCATTTATCTCTATTTTTACATTCTCCTGAGGAAATACCGCATTCTTTTTTTCATTAACTACATTTACAAAAAATGGAGCCGTATCTCCATAAAGCTCTTTACTTTTAAGATTGTCGCTAGAATAAATAGCCACTTGTAGATTTTTGCTTTCTACAACGGCATTCATCAGTTTTTTGGATTTAAAAATTTCTATCTCATTGTCTATACTATTAGAACTCATCCCTCCCAGTTTTGATAAATCCATAAGCAAATCTGCTTCTGTGCTAGAACTTGATGTATTTTTGGCTTCTTTTACCAATACAGAAGACTGCACCTGATAAACATAAGTTTCTGTCCTAAGGTATAACAATGCCAATACTAAAGCAAGCAATGCAGAGACTACAAACCATTTCCAACTCTGTGTATATGGTTTTATCAGCTCTAAGACATCTACTTGATGCTTGTCTGTATTGGGATATTTTGATGAATTTTTATTATTCATTTTTGATGTTTATTTTTTAATAATCAATGCCAAAATTGTCACGATAATAGACGCTACCGATATGTAAATCGTAGTCTGAGGACCAAAAGAAGCAGAATTTTTCTTGGCATTATTAGGAGTTACATAGACCACATCATTTTGTTTCAAATGGTAATAAGGAGAATTGATAAAATTAGCATCTGTAAGGTTGATATAGGCCTGTGTTCTTACTCCATCCTGCTCTCTTACTACTAAAATATTATCCCTTTTCCCATAAATGGTCAAATCCCCTGCAAGCCCCAAAGCTGCAAGCAAGGTAGTTTTTCCATCTGGAATGAGATATTCCCCTGGTTTATTTACTTCCCCAAGCACCGTTACACGATAATTAGCATAACGAACACTTACTGTAGGGTCTATGATATATTTTTTCAGTTTCTTGGTCAGCTCATCTTTCAAAGACTCCACTGTTTTCCCAGTAGTGCTTATTCTACCCAAAACAGGAAATTCTATAAATCCATCTGAATAAACGGTATAAGTAACACCTGATACAGAGGTCTGTCCAGATGCTGGGAGGTTAGTATTAGGCTGGGAATAATTAACTTGTGATTTATTGATATCTGTCGCCACACCTTGGTTAAATGGCGCTGTGATGCTCATATCCTTCGCTGTCACATATATCAAAAGCTGGTCATTAGGTTGTATGGTAGACTGCACATTTTTCTGAGATGCCTCTTTTGCTATCTGCTCTATATTCTGCATATAGGCTATTTCTTTTTGATTTTTACAAGAGGTCAAAGCCAAAAGTGTTGTTATTATTAAAAATATTTTTGTTTTCATCATTGTTCATTTATAATTATTACAAATATATCCTTTTTTTCGGAACTGAGGCTAATCCAACTGCTGGTAAACGGAATTATTACTCTTAAACTCTTTCACTATTTCCTTCAAAGTTCTAACCACTTCTATCTTGTTGCTTTCCTTGGCTAGATCATATATTTTTTGGGTTAATGCATTTATTTTTTCAAATTCCATGGTTTCATCCTTGGAAATCATTATTTTCTCGTGATGTGTCGGCAGTGTTTTCGTTCCATCGCTCAGCAGTTCTTCGTAAAGTTTTTCTCCTGGACGAAGCCCTGTATATACTATTTTAATGTCTATATTTGGCTCAAAACCAGACAATCTTATCATTCTCTCTGCCAAGTCCACTATTTTCACAGGCTCTCCCATATCGAAGACAAAAATCTCTCCTCCTACGCCCATAGTTCCAGCCTGAAGAACCAGCTCGCACGCCTCTGGAATGGTCATAAAGTATCTCACAATATCTGGATGGGTAATCGTAATCGGCCCGCCTTTTTCTATCTGTTTTTTGAAATATGGGATAACCGAACCATTAGACCCCAAAACATTTCCGAAACGAGTGGTCACAAACTTAGTCATATTTCCTGGTTGATTTTGAAGCGCTTGAACGAACAATTCAGCTGCTCTTTTAGAGGCTCCCATCACATTGGTAGGATTTACCGCCTTGTCCGTAGAGACCATCACAAAGGTATCCACTTTGTATTTACTTACGAGAAGAGCCAGATTTTTACTCCCTTGAATATTCACCAAAACTCCCTCATGTGGATTTTCTTCCACCAGCGGAACATGTTTATAGGCAGCGGCATGATAGACCACAGAAAATTTATATTCTTCAAATACACTTTCGAGCCTATTGATATTAGAAATATCCGCTAAAACAAATTTAAAATTAACATTCGGGAAACTTTCCTTTAATTCTAATTCTATGGCATAGAGCGGTGTTTCTGCTTGGTCTAAAACCACCACCAAAGCAGGGTCTGACATTGCCACCTGCCTTACGATTTCACTTCCGATAGAGCCAGCACCTCCTGTTATCAGAACATTTTTGTTATAATGTCTGCTTTTTACTTCCTCATTTTCTATACTGATTGGCTTTCTATTAAGCAAATCTTCTATCTGAATGTTTTGTATTTTGAAATAATCTCCACTCTCTTTTATTTCCTCTAAAACAGGCGCTTTATACATCTGAACTCCTTTCTCCAAGAAGAAATTCACCCATTCCTGCATCGCTTCCTTAGTCAGCCCGTTTCGGTTGATAAGAACACCATCTATATCAAGTGTTTTCTGATATTCCTCTATATCATGTTTAGTATAGATTTTTCTATTTAGCAAACTTGCTTGTTTAGAATCCGTTCTCTCCGTAATAAAACCTACCAAATGATATGGAATAGAAGAGTTGTCGGCTATTATTTTAGCCAAAGAAATAGAAACCTCATCTATTCCTAAAACCAAAATTCTTTTCTTTTTGAAATTCTTTCTATATTCCCTTATAAAATTGAAAAATTCCTTTACAAAAAGACGATAAATAAACAACAATACAAAGGAAACTCCCGCATAAACAAGCAATAAAGATGTTTTGAACAATTTATAATCCATTCTCCAATACACTACTACATTAAGGATAACCAAAACAAATATCGTGTATACTATGGATAGAAATATTTTAGAAAGGTCTATAAAAGTAGAATGCCTGACAATACCTGAATAAGTACGGAAAATAATCATAAAAAACACATTCACTCCTACAATGAGAGAACATTTTTTATAAAAATCCATTGTCCCTGTAAAATAGACACCTATCTGTTCTATAATGAATAACGAAAACAGCAAAATACATACATCTATAAATAAAACACCCCACCTAGGAAGGTATCTCATTTCAGATATATCTATATTATTATCCCCATCATATATTTTATTAATTATTTTGGATAAAGTTTTTTTCATTAGTTTATTCTTTTATAAAGTAGAAACTCTATTTTGAGGCTGTTACAAAACTTCCTTATCCCCCATCACCTTAATTTTAACGAATCTTATCAAAATCAAACCTAATAGGAAAAACACACCCATGAAGAAAGCCGCAAAACGCATTCCTGCCGCCGATGGCAAGACAATATCTACTTGAGCAAAACAGTTCTTTATCACATCATATTTATCAATAATAAATGAAAATATGAGCGTTCCCATCATTATGGCTATTTTTTCTAATACATCATAAAAACTAAAAAATGTGGTATTATCCATACTATTCTCTGGCAAAAGCCTACTATAAGTAGAACGGGACATCGCCTGTAACCCTCCCATCACAAGTCCCACCAAACCTGCAACAGCATAGAAATGGTACTCTACATTCGGATTGGCCTTATTAAGAGCATATGCCCACACACAGACCACTATCCAGAGGAAAACCGTGATACTGATTACATTTTTATTTCCTATTCTTTTAGACAACCTTGAAAATATAACAGCTCCGATAATTGCTTCTATTTGAATGATTAACAGAGTTGCTATCAGTTTTCCTTCTTCTAAGTTTATTTCACTTTTCCCGAATAAAGTTGCCATTAGGAAAATTGTCTGCATTCCTACACTATAGAAAAAGAAACTTGACAAGAAATACTTTAGATTCGGTGTTTTAAAGAGTTCCTTCCCTATTTTATAAAGTTCTCTGAAACTCTCTTTTACTATTTCTATGTAGAATTTGATATTACCTTTTACTACCTGAAACCATCCTCCATGCTCTTCGTGAGATTTAAAAATATTTTTAAAATTCAACAATACCAAATCCTTTGGCAGCTGGTCTTTAACCTCACCAAATTTCGGCAGATGTTTAAATGTATATTGTGAAAAACCAAACCACCAAGCCCCTGTCAATAAGAAACTCACTCTTGTATAAAGCAACGCCTGCTTAGCATTCTGTGACACCACCTGAATGAGTATCAAGCAGATAATCACCAGCACCACAGAGCCTATGTATCCATAGACATAACCCTTTGCAGACAATGCATCTTGCTTATCTTTTGTAGCAATATCAGGCAAAAATGAATTATAAAAAACCAAACTTCCCCAGAAACCAATACTCGCAGTAACGCTGAAAAGCAAACCTAAATACACCGTTTTCATATTCACAAAAAGCGCCAATCCCATACAAGATGTCGCGCCGAGGTAACAGAAAAACTGTAAAAAAGATTTTTTATTCCCGATAATATCCGCCAAAGAAGACAAAATAGGCGTAAGGATAACCACTATAAAGAAAGATAATGTCAAAGAATATCCATAGACTGCATCTGGTTCATACTGCTTTCCAAAAAACGAAATCATATTTCGCACAGGCACTTTTATCCATTTTCCTGTTTCTTCTACAAATTCATTCTTCTCATAAGCCGTCGTTAGAATAGAATAATAAATAGGAAAAATGGTAGATGTAATCACTAGGGAATAAACTGAGTTCGCCCAGTCATACACCGCCCATGCACGCATTATTTTAGGGTTATTTTTTATCTGTTTCATTATTTTTTATCATTTAAGAATCAACTCCTTTTTGGATTTAATTCTTAGGTAATGGGCAAATTTATGAAATTTTTAAGAAATAATACACTGCCGCCTGAACTCTCGCCAAAACTTCCCGCATATGATTTCGGTAAAAACTCTCATTTTTTGTGACATCCCGCGCATCAAATCCCAATGCATTCATCCCGTGATTTCTCGCAAAAAACAAAGCTCTGAGGTTGTGATACCCCTGAGATACGATAATCACATTAGACTCATTAAAAATATTTTTACACCGAAGAATACTCTCCCGCGTACTAAATCCTTCAAAATCCTCCATTATCACATTTTCTGGAATTCCTTCATAACCAACCAAATAACTCTTCATTGCCTCTGGCTCGTTATAATAAGGGCTTTTCTCTCCACTTACGATGATTTTTTTTATCTTCCCATGGTGATACAGAGTCGCCGCTGCCTTCATTCTAGAGATGAAATAAGGATTTGCCTTACCAGATTTCATCTTTGGAGAAGTTCCCAAAACCAGGGCACATGTTCTAGGAGGCACCTTGCTCACTTGGCTGAATGTCCTTCCATTGGTCAAATGAAAAACCCATACATTCGCCCAGAACATGAGCAGCACCATCATTTCTATCATAACAATAGATATTTTCAAAATATTGCCTAACCTCCTCAATGTATAGTGTTTTTTAACTTTTATTTAATTTTTTGTGTTTGGCTGCTACTTCTTTTTTTATTTAACTTTGCCAAGCTATAAATTTAGCCCAAGAAGTCTAAGGCAAATTTAATCAATTCTTTTCTAAATCTATGAATAAGAATACTAAAAATTGATAGTTTTGGATTTTTTGGGATTTATTACAAATAATAATTTAATAAAATAATTTTTCGAATGAAAAAAATCATCGCTGCATTAACAGTTTTAGCTTTAGTAAGCTGCAACAAAAAAGAGGAAACGAACATCCAAACAGAAGAAACCCAAACCGTAGAAACTACTGAAAAACAAGAACCTAAAAGCTCTACCCTACTCAAAGAGATGAGCCAAGAACAAATTTCTGAGGTTTTTGCACCTAAAAAAAATGACACTCTCTATGTTACCAACTTTTTCGCTACTTGGTGCAGACCTTGTATGGATGAAATGCCTCATTTTCAGGAGAAAATGACAGAACTAAAAAACGAAAAAGTAAAATTCACCTTCATAAATTTAGACGAGCCACAGAACTGGACTAAAGTTGCTGATTTTGCGGAAAAATCTGGATTAGGGAATAATATAATTTTATTCAATTTTGGAAACCTTTCCCAAGATTTTTTCAGCAAAAACTTCGAAACATGGAGAGGTGATGCTATTCCTTTTACCCTGATTACAAAAGGAGAAAAACGAGAAGAAATAATGGGATCTTTTCCATCCAAAGAAGCTCTCACAGAGAAAATCAATTCTTTGAAATAACATTGTAAAAATCTAATGAACAATGGTCTCAAAAGTAAAAATTACCTTGAGACCATTTCTTATTTTTCAGTTTTTCCTTTCAGAATGTTTAGAAATTTTTCGATTCTTTGCGTTGTATTATTATGTTTGATATTGGTTTCTCTGGTCATCAATCTTAATACTGGATTTTCTGACCTGAGTTTTTCTGATTTTTGGAGCCAAGAAAATTTTCATCAGGAAATTATATGCATAAGAACCAATAGAACTCTGGCCGTGCTGCTGGCTGGAATTTCTATTCCTACAAGCGGTTTTCTACTGCAAGAATACTTTAAGAATCCACTGGCTGGGCCTTCTGTATTGGGAATCTCTTCTGCCGCGAGTTTGTCCGTAGCCTTCTACATTTTGGCTTCCAAAGATTTTATCATTCCTGAATTTATCCAGCATAGTCTAATCAGTATTTTCGCTATCTGTGGAAGCGTTATCCTGCTGATTTTTCTATTGATTTTTTCTAAAAATTTCAAAGATTCTTCCTACATCATTATTTTTGGATTTTTGGTGTCTGCTCTGGCTGGAGCTGTCATCAGTATTTTACAATTTTATGCCGAAAACGAGTCCCTGAAAAGCTATATTCTATGGTCTTTTGGCGGGAATAACCAAGTTAGTTTTTCACAAAACTTGGTGTTAGCAGTCCTTGTTTCATTAGGTCTGATTATCACTTTCAAAGCCATAAAACCACTGATAGGAATGAGCCTTGGAGATGACTACGCAAAGACTTTTGGAGTAAATCTCACCCAACTGAAATACACCATCATCATCGCTTCATCTCTGCTATCAGCCTCTGTTACAGCGTTTTTAGGACCTGTTTTGTTCATCGGTGTGATTGTTCCGCACTTCTGTAGAATGATTTGGAATCCTGCCCAGCTATGGCATCAGTGGATTCTCAATATCCTCATCGGCGCCCTGATAATGGAACTTTTCTCCATTGTCTCCGAAATTTGGCAAATGCCTCTCAATATCATCAGTTCACTATTCGGAATTCCTGTGATTTTCCTGATGATGATGAAAAAACGATAAATTTCACAAATTTTAATCAACAATAAAAAATTATTTTTATTTTTAAAATTTTAATTCTAAAACAAATGAAACTCATCAGTTATAATGTAAATGGCATCCGTGCAGCCTTTGGGAAAGATTTTTTATCTTGGCTAAAATCAGCAAATCCTGATATTTTGTGCATCCAAGAAAGCAAAGCCCAGCCCGAGCAGATTGACCAAATCAGCTTTGCAGAACTTGGCTACCAAAGTTACTGGTATTCAGCCGAAAGGAAAGGATACAGCGGTGTGGGAATCGTTACCAAACACGAACCCAAACATATAGAATACGGATGCGGAATAGAGCATATAGATGCCGAAGGGAGAATCATCAGAGCTGATTTTGAGGACTTTTCCGTGATTTCGGTTTATGTGCCGTCTGCCACGAATATTGACCGATTGGATTTCAAAATGCAGTTTTGCTATGATTTCCTAGATTACATCAAAGAATTAAAAAAGAAAATCCCAAATCTCATCATTTCTGGCGATTTTAATATCTGTCATCAGGCGATAGACATTCATGACCCTGTCCGCCTTGCGAACACCTCTGGTTTCCTGCCTATCGAACGCGAATGGCTCAGTAAATTCATCGATGAATGTGGACTGATAGACAGTTTCCGATACTTCAACCAAGAGTCAAACCAATACTCATGGTGGAGCTACCGAGCGAATGCCAGAGCGAATAACAAGGGCTGGAGATTGGATTATAATTTTGTGAGCCAATCGATGGAAAACCAGCTAAAGAGAGCTGTTATCCTAAAAGAAGCCGTACACTCTGACCACTGCCCTGTGATGGTGGAATTTTAATCAAAATATTACTATCTTTGTTGTGCTATTAGGTTTTTAAAATGAAAACACTTTTAAAATATTTACTCATCATAGCTGAGGTGTTTTTCTTTTTGGGAGTTTTACCTGTAATTTATCCGCCATCTGCTTTGGTCATCTACCCTATATTAACTATCTTAGGATGTTATTTGGGATGGACAGCCAGTAAAAATAGCTGTAATGAAGGTGATGACTAGTCTTCTTCAAAAAAAAACAAAACTTTGGCTACAAAACCACATTAACAAAGAAAAAAGTTTTATCTTTATATTTAGGCTTTAAAATGAAAACACTTTTTAGATATTTGCTCATTATAGTTGTTGTGTTTTTCTTCTTAGGTGTTTTACCTGTAATTTACCCACCATCTTTTTTCATAATAATACCTATTGCTGTTCTTCTTTTTTATTTAGGATTAGATGTTAATGGTTGTAACAAAGATGATAATGACTAATCTTCTCAAAAAAAACAAAACTTTGGCTACAAAATCATATTAACAGAAAATAAATCTTAAAACTTTTTTAGAACCGCTATCCTCTTCGGTAGAAAAAGCATATTTTTATTATCTTTGCCAAAATAAACTTTTATGCTTGTTATTGGTATCGCTGGAGGAACTGGCTCTGGAAAAACTACTGTAGTTTCTAAAATTCTAAAAAGTCTTGACCCTGAGAAAGTTAATGTTCTTTCGCAGGACAATTATTATCATGATAATTCCCATCTTTCGCTTCAGGAAAGAGAAAGTCTGAACTATGACCACCCTAAATCTATTGATTTTGATTTATTGGTGAAACATGTTCGCGCTCTGAAAAAGGGAAAAAGCATAGAACAGCCTATTTATTCGTTCGTAGCGCACACCAGAACAGGAAATTACACCGTGATAGAACCTCGTGATGTATTGATAGTAGAGGGAATTTTAGTTTTAACGAGCAAAGATCTTTTGAAAGAGTGTGATTTGAAAGTTTTTGTCCATGCCGACAATGACGAAAGGCTTATCCGCCGTATCCGCAGGGACACCCAAGAGAGAGGAAGGGATTTGGAAGAGGTTTTACACCGCTACCAGACTACCCTAAAGCCGATGCATGATGAATTCATAGAACCATCCAAATCTCATGCGGATATCATTATTCCAAACATGAAACCAAACACTGTAGCGATAGATTTCCTTTCGACCGTAGTGAGAAACTCGCTAAAAACGCCTAATAATGAATCAAACTGAAAATAACCAACCAAAAACCAACCAAAAGATGGAACTTGTGAAAAAAATATTTTTGAACAGATATTTTTTCACAGGTGCGGTGTTTGTTTTTTGGATGACTTTCATTGATAATACTTCTTGGCTCGTGGTCAGAAATCTGAACCAAGAAATCAACAAATACGAGGAACAATTGGCTTTCTATAAAGGAGAATTTAAAAAAAATGAGGCTTTCTACAAAAGACTTATGCAGAATAAGGACGAAAAAGAGAAATACGCCCGCGAAAACTACTTTATGAAAAGAAAAAACGAAGAAATTTTTATCCTCGTAGTGGACAGTACTACTATAGACCATCCAAAGCCTCAAAACAAATAAACCATGCGTTTTTTTCAGAAAATAACCGCGCCAGAAGTACAAAAATACATCAGTGAAAATCTGAACTCTGACCTCACCAAATTACTTCTGAAAAAATCGCCTTTCCCTGAGGTTTCCATGCAGGAAATTGCCCAGCAGATAAAAGGAAAACAAATCGCTGCGAAGAAATTTCCTTTCTTATTAAAGGAAAATATAGTCTTCCCGCCACATCTTAATTTAGAGCAGGCTTCCTCGGAAAGCACCGCAAAAGAAAAAGCCGAAAACCTCAGCGGAAGGACTTTTCTAGACCTTACCTGTGGTTTTGGGATTGATGCTTATTTTCTCTCGCAGAATTTCAGTGAAGTTACACTTTTAGAACAAAATAAAGATTTGCTGGAAATCGTGCAGCACAACTGGAAAACTCTCAGCAGAGAAGCGAATTTTATCAACGAAAATTTAGAGCAGTTTTTAGAAATTAACGAAAATCAATTTGATTTAATCTATTTAGACCCAGCAAGAAGGGACAAAGACCACCGAAAAAAGTTTCTGCTTTCTGACCTTTCACCGAATATTTTGGAAATTCAGGATAAACTTTTGTCGATTTCAAAAAAAATAATGATAAAACTCTCGCCGCTGATTGATTTAAAATACCTTCAAACCACCGTAAAATCCATTGATGAGATAGAAATCATCGCTGTAAAAAACGAAGTAAAAGAGATTATCCTCCACCTCATCCCAAACACTGAGAACAAACTGAAAATCACCACCAAAAACCTCAGTACAGATGAACCGAATTTCAGTTTTTCGCCAGAGGAAGAATCCGCTGTAACGCCCGAATTTTCAGACATTTTGGAATACCTCTACATTCCGAACAATGCCGTACTAAAATCGGGAGCTTTTAACCTAATTTCTAAAAAATTTGGACTAAAAAAACTACACCCAAACACGCATCTTTACACTTCGGACAAAACCGTAGATTTCTGCGGAAGAGTTTTTAAAGTAAAGGAAATCAGCGCCAAAGAGATAAAAAAAGGCGATGTGTTTAACATTATTTCTAAAAACCATCCTCTATCGCCAGAGCAGATAAAAACCAAATACAAACTGAAAAACGGCGGAGAGCATTACCTTATTTTTACACAATCCAAAAAAGGAATGGTAATTTTACAAACTTTGTAAAAATCGCCCTTATTTTTTGTTTAATCATTCAAATTGTTTAACTTTGGGTTCATTTATAAATTTAACCAATGAGTACTACTTTATCTTACATTCAAGAAAATAAGCAACGATTTTTAGACGAGTTAATCGATTTGCTAAAAATAGCTTCTATCAGTGCTGACCCAGCCTACAACCAAGATGTGCTGCAGTGTGCTGATGCCGTAGCAAAACACCTAAAAAATGCTGGCGCAGACAATGTAGAAATCTGCGAAACAAAAGGCTATCCTGTGGTTTTCGGAGAGAAAATTTTAGATAAAAACCTGCCAACTGTTTTGGTTTATGGGCATTATGATGTGCAGCCTGCTGACCCTATTGAGCTTTGGGAAAGCGGCCCTTTCGAGCCTGTGGTGAAAAAAACAGAAATCCACCCAGAAGGAGCTGTTTTCGCGAGAGGAGCTGCTGATGACAAAGGGCAGTTTTTCATGCATTTAAAGGCTTTTGAAGCAATGATGAAAACCAACTCATTACCTTGTAATGTGAAATTCATCATCGAAGGAGAGGAAGAAGTAGGTTCAGCGAGTTTGGCTGATTTCTTGGAATCCAATAAAGAAAAACTGGCTTGTGATGTTATTCTAGTTTCAGACACGAGTCTTTATTCTATGGAACAACCGACGGTTACGACTGGGCTTCGTGGCTTGAGCTATGTGGAAGTGGAAATCGAAGGACCAAACAGAGACCTGCACTCAGGACTTTATGGAGGTGCTGTTCCTAATCCTATCAATGTTTTATCAAAAATGATTGGCAGTTTGATTGACGAAAACGGAGTAATCACTGTAGAAGGATTTTATGATAATGTAAATATAGTTTCGCCAGAGGAAAGAGCCGAAATGAACAAACTGAAAGACGACCCAGAAGCTTTCAAAAAAGAAATCGGTCTGAAAGGCGTGGAAGGCGAAAAAGGCTATACAACACTAGAAAGAACCTCTATCCGCCCTACTCTGGATGTGAACGGAATCTGGGGAGGCTACACAGGAGAAGGAGCTAAAACGGTAATCCCTTCTAAAGCTTTCGCAAAAATCTCTATGAGATTGGTACCGAACCAAACTCCTGAGGAAATCACTGAAAAATTCACTAAACATTTTGAAAAAATCGCTCCAGACAGTGTGAAAGTAATCGTTACGCCACACCACGGAGGTATGCCTTATGTACTGGAAAGCAATACGAAAGAGTTCTTAGCAGCGAAAAAAGCTATGGAACAGGCTTTCGGAAGAGAGGTTCTCCCATTCCGTAGCGGTGGAAGTATCCCTATTACAGCTCTTTTTGAGCAGATTTTAGGAGTGAAATCAGTTCTGATGGGATTCGGACTAAGCACTGATGCTATCCACTCTCCTAACGAGCATTTTGGGCTTTATAATTTCTACAAAGGAATAGAAAGCATCCCACTTTTCTTTGAATATTATACAAAGGGATAAATTTTCCATATTATAAAAGTAAAGGCCTTTAAGTTTTTTTTAAAGGCTTTTATTTTTATTTTTTTATTTTTGAACCTCTAAAAAAATAAAATATGTGTTTTTTTAAAAGTAAAGAAAGTTTTGATACTGTTCTTAAAAAATATTTTTCCGAGCCTTACACTTTGGATTCTGTCCAGCCTATGCGTGAGCTTTTCCAAAGTCTGAAACGAACCAATTTCGAAGTGTTTTTGGCTTATTTAAAAAACAATGAAGAAATAAAGAACAACTTCCGAGACTATTTATTTATTCTTTTTTCGAATAAATCCTTTTCAAAAGCGCTTACAGATGCCAATATTTTATCAGAAAACGCCTTCTTTCCAGAGCTAAAGAAAAGAATCTCATACAAGTTTCTCCCGCCTGTAGAGGACGAAAATACCGTTTCGTACATTATTTCCAAGGTTTTGTTCAATCCTAAATCTGATTCGAACTACATAAAAAACATCAACCCAGAGGACGGAAGCGAGTTTTTCAAACTAATGGAAATAGAAAAAATCAGCACTCTTCCGAAAGTAAAAAAAGAACTGCTTATTTCCGCTAACATACTGGCGCTGAGAAGTGTAGGGAATGCACTAGAAGCAGGAATTGCAAAAATGGTTCCTGAGTACAAAAACTTTGACAACCCGTTTGTAGCCCTTCAGAGCGAATTGGACTCTCTCATCTATCGTTTCAAAAAAGATAAAGATCTACAAATAGACTCTAAAGATGTTGATTATAAGCAAATTAAAATCTATCTTCAGCAGTGTTTGGATTTTGTGGACAAGGCTTTTAAAAATGCCTCTAAATTCGGGATTTCTAGTAAAATCAACCAATCCCTGCTCAAAATTCGCCAGCAGTTAAAGAGAATTCAAGACATTATTCCTATTCTAGTGGTTGATAATGAGGAAGATATTTCAACTAACTCTAAAAATTTGGTTTCCAATACATTAAAATACAATTCACACCGAAACAATGTCCGTGAACTTATCGATGACAGCACGAGACTCATCTCTCACCTCATCACCTCCCACACGGCAGAAACGGGAACTCACTACATCGCTACCTCATCCAAAGAATACCTAAAAATGTTCTGGAAAGCGAGCGGCGGTGGGATTATCGTAGGTTTTCTATGTATTTTTAAAATGATGATGAGCTACAGCCACGGAAGTGAATTTTCCCATGCGGTGCTATATTCACTGAACTACGCTTTTGGATTTATCATCATTTATCTGCTTGGATTTACTTTGGCCACGAAACAACCAGCGATGACCGCTGCCACGATGGCAAAAGTCCTCTCTGACGAAAGCAGTTCGGAGAAAAACTACAAGGAATTTGCTAATCTTGTTGCTAAACTTTCACGAACGCAGTTCATCGCTTTCGTGGGAAATGTCCTTTGGTCTTTCCCTGTGGCGCTGGCTATCATCTACGGAATGGACTGGTTTTTAGATAAAAATTTCGCTGTTGCAAAAGCTGATAAACTCCTGAAAGACCTCAACCCTATAGAATCCAAGGCGATTCTTCATGCTTGTATCGCTGGGTTTTTCTTGTTTATTTCTGGGATTATTTCTGGAAACATCAGCAACAGCTCTATTTTCAACCAAGTTCCTGAGAGAATATCCCAAAGCCCTTTCCTAAACCAAGTCATCGGAGCAAAAAACTCCAAGAAACTCTCCAATTTCTACACAAAACACTGGGCTGGAATTATTTCCAATTTTTGGTTTGGGATTTTCCTTGGTGTCATCGCACCTCTGGGAGTTTTCCTTGGTTTAGATCTGGACATCCGCCACATCACTTTCTCGGCAGGGAATTTTGCGCTGGCTCTTTACGGAAAAGGCTTTGATATTGATACTTACACTTTTGTAATTTCATTGGTTACTATTTTCTTGATTGGGGCTTTCAACTTTATTGTGAGCTTCGGGCTGTCCATGTTATTGGCTTTCCGTTCGAGAAAAGTAAATTTCGGCGAACTAACGATCATTCACAAAACCATTTTAAAATATTTCATCAAAAACCCTCTGCGGTTCTTCATTCCACTGAAATCAGAACTGGATGAAGCTTCAAAAGATTTGATTCAGGACAACAAAACTCATCATTAAACAAAAACTGCCCTTTTGGGTAGTTTTTTTTCATTTTAATATTTTTTATTCATTTTATTTGTATATTTACACACATTTATAACAAAAATTTATCATTTATGAAAAACATTACATCTATTATGCTGCTTTCCTCTTTGGGAGCAGGAACTATTTCAACAATGAATGCACAAGACAAAACATTAAAAGTAACACCAGATTTAAAGGGAAATCCTTTCCTTACGAAAAGTCCGCTGCAATATCAGGCGCCGCAGTTTGATAAAATAAAGACAGAGCATTTCAAACCTGCCTTTGAATACGGATTGAAAGTCCATGAGGCTGAAATAGAAAAAATCGCTAATAATAAGAAACAGCCGACCTTTGAAAATACCATTCTGGCATTAGAAAAAAGTGGAGAAGTTCTTAAAAGAGCTCAGACTATTTTCTTCAACCTTATGGGCTCTATGTCCAACCCAGAGATGCAAAAAATCCAAAAAGAATTTGCGCCTATTTTCTCTGCACATACCGATAAAATTCATCTTAATTCTAAATTATACGAAAGAATCAAAAAAGTTCCCGTTGCCAATTTGGATGCGGAAAGTCGCCGTTTGGTGGAATATTACAGACAAGTTTTTGAGCTTTCTGGAGCCAATCTCTCTGAAGCAAAGAAAGAAGAGCTAAAATCCATCAACTCCCAATTGGCAGGACTTTCCACAGAGTTTTCAGCTAAACTTTTGGAAGCCAGAAAAAACAACGGACTTCTTGTAGAAAATGTAAAGGAACTGGACGGGCTGACTGCTGACCAAATAAAAGCTGCGGCAGATGCTGCCAAAAGCATCGGAAAAGATGGGAAATACCTCATCGTGCTGCATAACACCACTCAGCATCCGCTTCTACCAAGCCTTCACAACCGGGCTACGAGAGAAAAACTCTTCAAAGCTTCATGGACGAGAGCAGAGAAAAACGACTCTGCTGATACGAGAAGCATCATCGAAAAAATGGCAGCTCTTAACCTGAAAAAAGCTCAGCTTTTAGGTAAAAAATCATTTGCTGAGTGGAAACTCCAAGACCAAATGGCAAAAACACCTGAAGCAGCTCAGAAAATCCTTGCTGATTTAGGAAGACCAGCCGTAGAAAAAGCCAAAGAAGAGGCCAAAGAAATCCAAAAACTCATCGATGAGCAAAAAGGTGGATTTATCCTAGAACCATGGGACTGGGCGTACTACGCAGAGCAGGTGCGTAAGGCTAAATATGACTTGGATGAAAACGAAATCAAGCCTTATTTTGAGGTGAAAACTGTTTTGGAGAAAGGAATTTTCTTCGCGGCTGAAAAATTCTACGGAATCACCACTAAAAGAAGAACAGACCTGCCTGTATATCACCCAGATGTATTGGTTTATGAAATCTTTGACAATGATGGCAAGTCTATGGCGCTTTACTATGTGGATTTCTTCTCTAGAGACAGCAAAAGAGGCGGTGCATGGATGAACAGCTTTGTGAAACAATCTAAACTATTCGGGCAAAAACCTGTAATCGTAAATGTGCTGAACAACCCAAAACCAGCCGATGGAAAACCAGCGCTTGTCAGCTTTGATGAGGCTTCTACGATGTTCCACGAGTTTGGACATACCCTGCACGGATTGTTTGCTAATCAGCAGTACGCTACCCTTTCGGGAACGAGCGTAGCAAGGGACTTTGTAGAATTCCCTTCTCAAATCAATGAGTTCTTTGCCCTAGAGCCTGAAATCTTGAAAAACTACGCTATCCACTACCAAACGAAAGAACCTATCCCACAAGCATTAGTAGAAAAAATGAAAAAAGCAGCTACTTTTAACAACGGATTTGCTTCTACAGAAATCCTTGCATCAGCAGCAGTGGATATGGCATGGCACAGCATCACCGATGAAAACCAGCTGAAACCTGCCACAGAGTTTGAAACAGAGGCACTGAAAAAATATGGTCTATACCTGCCACAGGTACCACCTAGATACCACTCTCCTTACTTTGCGCACATCTGGGGCGGAGGCTACGCTTCTGGCTACTATGCCTACACATGGAGTGATATGCTGACTTCTGATGCTTGGGACTGGATTACCCAGCACGGCGGAATGACCAGAACCAATGGCGACCACTTCCGTAAATATATCCTTTCTGTGGGGAACACGCTCCCTTATGACAAGGCTTATTTTAATTTCGCGGGAAGAAAACCAAACCTGAAAGGATTGCTAAAAGATAAAGGGTTCACGAAATAATTTAAATACAAATAAAAAGTCCTTTCTGATATTAGAAAGGACTTTTTTTATTGATTGGTATCGCCCAGCATTGGGACAAATTTATACGCTCCAAACTCTTCTTTTTCTATATGATTTTCAGATACTTTTGTGAATTTAGTAAGAATCTGCTCTTCTAACTTTCCGAGCGGAATAATCATAAATCCACCCACTTTTAATTGTCTCAAAAGCTCCAAAGGCAATTCCTCTGCACCACAGGTAACCAAGATTTTATCAAACGGAGCGAACTCTGGAAGCCCTGCAAACCCATCGCCAAAAACCTGATATACAGGCTGATGATGAATTTTAGCTAAAATTTTTGTAGAAAAATCATACAAATCTTTCTGCCGTTCTATGGTGTACACCTCAGCTTTCATATTTACCAAAACAGCCGTCTGATAGCCGCTTCCTGTTCCTATTTCTAGAATTTTTTCACCTGGTTTTACTTGGAGTAATTCTGTCTGTTTCGCAACTGTGGAAGGATGGGAAATAGTCTGATTGGCAGCGATAGGAAAAGCCCTGTCTTCATAAGCAAAATCCACAAAAACACTTTCTAAAAAGAGATGACGAGGCACGGAATTCATAGCCTCCAAAGTCCTTGTATCCTGAATTTTCATCGAATCCCGAAGATATTCCACCATTAGTTTCCTTTTTCCTCTATGTACGAAGCTGTCTTTCATTCACTTATAATTATTAAAAAAGTTTTTGTTGATACCCAAAAGTAAAATTACAAGTATAATAAAAAATTTCATGAAAGAAAAATTTTAAAACTTGATTTAAAGTAAAAAATAATGTTTATCAATTATCCCTTATTTCTCAAAATGAAAATCTGCAAAAACAGGAAAATGGTCAGAATAGCCTATTTCCCGATTCACGAAATAATTCACGGCTTTCAGAGATTTTGAAGAAAAAACATAATCTATTCTTATAGGGAATTTATAATCGTGAAAACTCGTCGCACTTCCGTTTCCCGCATCTACGAAAGCATCTGTGAGGTTTTCGGAAATTTGATAATATTCATAAGAACTGGGCATGGCATTAAAATCTCCTCCTAAAATAACGGGATACGGAGATTCTGCGATGAGTTTTTTAATCTCGTGAATTTGGTTTTGGTGAATTTTAAAAACAGGAAGAAATTTTCTCAGCAAAGCACCGAATTTATTCTCATTTTCAGCGAGTTCGTAGGTTGGCTTTATCATGTCTTTAGTCAGCTGGAAAGGCTCCAAATACACCGTAATAAAGCGGATGACTTTGTCCCTCACTGCTATATCCGCACAGAGCGCGTGCCCTATGCTGCTAGTAGAAACATGCTTTTGGCTAAGAATAGGAAATTTAGAATAAATACTGACTATTTCCGAATTTGCACGATGTTTAAAATTAGAAAGTTCATACCTTTTCCCCTCTCCCCAGCCGCTTTCCTGTAATAGCAGAACATCCACCTGCTGCTGATTTAGAAATTCTGTTTTCTCTGGCTCTATGGTTTTGGTATTGTAGGTCATCACTTTTACATCTGCTTTTTCGCTTGATGAAGAAGTATAGTTCAACCACCTTTGCACAGGAGAAATTAAGAAAACAGAACCAATCAAAAAGACAAAAGCCCTGTTTCGTCTGCTGATTAACCAAAACAAAGTAAAAACAGCATGTACAATCAGCAAAACAGGAAAAATAAGCGACAACAAATTGAGAAACGCAAACTTACTCGGAGAAATGTAAGCATTAAGACTTGCCCCTAAAAGAAGAAGCAAGACCAATGAATGCCCTATAAACAAAAGCTTCCTAAAAACGCCCATTTTACCTGATGTTTCGGTTTGCTTTCCAGTTTCTAATCATAAGCCAGCCCACCAAAGCCCCGCCAATATGAGCAAAGTGCGCCACATTATCCCACTCAAATTGTCTTATCCCAAGATAAGCCGAAATAAGTATCACTATGGGCAGCAGATATTTAGCTTTTATAGGATATGGGATGAACATCAGGCTTATCTTCGAATCAGGAAACAATGTCCCAAAACCTGCCACTGCCCCAAAAATAGCCCCAGAAGCGCCCAGCATAGGCATTGAAAGATAATCCCTCAGCGAATGTGCCTCCTTAGATTCTATCAAAGATTTATCAACGAAAGGTTTCCCTACATTTAGATAAATTTCCCGAACATCTACTCCCTGCTGTAACAAAGCCTGAGTCAAGTCATAAACTTGATAATAATTCCAAAAATTAAATAAAATAAATGACCCCAGCCCCGATAAAAAATAAAGAATCGCAAAATGTCTTCCGCCCAGCGCCTGCTCCAAAATACTCCCAAAACTCCATAAAGTAAGCATATTAAAAAGCAAATGCATCAGAGTGCCATGCATAAACATATGGGTAAATATCTGCCACGAATGAAATAGCGGCGATGTAGGCATATAGACCGCCAGCTGATATTTCAGGTCAGGGTATAATAACTTCGTAACGGCATACAAAAGAACATTTATAATAATGATATTTCTAGTAACTGGTATTGCGTTTATTGGGTTCATTTGTCAGTTTTATGATTATTTTTATTAAAATTTATTTTTCAGCTCCTCCAAAGGCAGCTCCAGATAACATCTTCGCCCATCTGGAAGATACTGCGAAAAACCTATCTGTATATATTCCTTGATAAGCTCTTCTACATCGGTCTTGTAAAGGAAATTACAGCTAAACCTTGTCTGCACCTTTATCCATTGTTCCTCATAGTGGTTCATAAAATCCTCCTCCGTTCTGTAGTCCAATATCTCAAAAATCCTTTCCAAAAATTCCATCACTTTGGTTTCATTCAGCCCAACTGGAATAGCGCTGATTTTCAAAACATTATCTCTATCTAAAACAATATCAAATCCCAGCTCTGGAAGGTATTTTTTGATAGAAGTATATTTTATTTTTTCCATCTCATTGAGGTGGTATTCCAATGAAAAAAGAAGCGTCTGCCCTGCTTTTTCTTTGGGAACTTGTTTCTTCTTATCTGCTAAAACCAAAGCATAAATACGCTCCATATTCAGCATCAAAGTCTTGTCTCCGCGGTTATAAAGCCAATATCCAT
Organism: Flavobacteriaceae bacterium; assembly: GCA_013333875.2. Lineage (GTDB taxonomy): Bacteria > Bacteroidota > Bacteroidia > Flavobacteriales > Weeksellaceae > JABCPE02. The sequence continues at coordinate 26,030 of JABCOA020000131.1, forward strand.
TAGGTAGCCTCATCAGCTCTTCATCAAAGTCATCATCCTCAAAAAGCGCGTTGAGTTTTGAGGGTTCCGCCTGAATATTAGACTGATACATTTCCCCTAAATTCACCATTTTCACATCTATCATTTTTTCAGACTGAAAAGGATTATAATTCCTATCTACTTTAATATCAGTGAACTGTGATGATGTATTCGGTTTGGAAGAAATTCCTGCAAAAATATCTTTCTGCGGGTCTCGGTCAAAATCCA
>JABCOA020000132.1 GCA_013333875.2 Flavobacteriaceae bacterium
AATAAAAGTAGGAAAATTCCCATTCTCTGCAAGTGGAAAAGCTACTGCGAATGGAGATACAGACGGCTTTGTGAAAGTGATTTTCGATGCGAAATATGGTGAATGGCTTGGTTGTCATATGATAGGAACAGGCGTTACCGAAATGATAGCAGAGGCTGTGGCAGCTAGAAAATTAGAAACCACAGGACACGAAATCCTAAAAACTGTCCATCCGCACCCTACACTTTCTGAAGCAGTGATGGAAGCTGTAGCAGCAGCCTATGGAGAGGTTATTCATATTTAATGAATGATAAAAAGATATAGACTGTCCTAAAATATGGGCAGTCTTTTTTTTTGTTTTTTGAGATTATTATTAGATTTGTAGTTTTATTAAGATAAAAATGAATAATAAATTAGGATTGGTGCTGTCTGGTGGCGGGACAAAGGGAGTGGCCCATGCAGGAGTACTCAAATTTCTTGAAGAAAAAGGCATTCAGCCACAGATATTGGCGGGTGCGAGTGTGGGGTCTATCGTGAGTTGTCTCTATGCGGTAGGAAAAACACCAAAGGAGATTTTGGATTTTTTTAAATCGGTGTATTTTTTCAATTGGAAACATATCGCCTTTAATAAGCCAGGGATTGTCAAGTCTGCTGTTTTTAAAATATATTTAAAACCTATTTTCGGGGATATGAAGATAGGTGATTTGGGAAAAGAAGTGAACATCACCGCTACAGATATCGTGACTGGGGAGCTGAAAATTTTTGACAAGGAAACCAGAGTGGTAGATGCCATCATCGCTTCGTCTAGTTTCCCTGGGATTGCTACGCCGTATATGTTCGGCGGGGCGCTGTACAGCGATAGTGGAATTCTTAATAATTTCCCTGCGGATATCATACGGGACAGGTGTGATAAGATAATAGGCGTTTATCTTTCTTCGCCGCAAGAAGTGAAACAAAAACAGATGAATACCATAAAATCCGTTACTTATCGGGCGTTTGACCTGTTGTCTCACAGAGTGGAAACTTACAAATTTGCTTATTGTGACTGGCTTATAGATTCACAGAAACTTTCTAATTACAGCACTTTTGAGACTAAAAAAAGCAAAATGGATGAGATTTTCCAAATAGGATACGAGGAGGCGAGAGATAGTTTTGATAAAGGTTTTTTGGGGTAGATGAATTTTTGATTTATTTCAATCAAACTTAAATCATTAACACATTTAGAAAATTCACAAAAACGGTAATTCTAATTTTAGAATTACCATTTTTTTTATTTAGATAAAATATCTTCCTGTCTGTCGATGGACTCTTGGTGTATAGCTTTGAATATTCTGAGAATCAGCTCTTCTGAAAGATTTTTTTCTTTTCCGAGGATTTTCATGCGTTCTATTATTTCGTTCCAGCGTTTGTTTTGGAGGACAGATATGTTTTTTTGTTTTTTGAGTTTGCCGATATTGTCAGCGATTTCCATTCTTTTTCTTATCAAATCCAGCAGCTGCTCGTCTAGAATGTCAATTTGTGAACGAAGTGTTTTTAGTTGTATCTGAAAATCAATCTCTTCCGTATTCTCTCTGCGAAGAACCAGTTTTTGCAGCATCTCCGAAAGGGTCTCTGGCGTAATCTGCTGCTGGGCATCGCTCCATGCTTTCTCTGGGGAGCAGTGGGACTCTATCATCAGCCCATCAAAATTGAGGTCAAGTGCTGTCTGCGAGATTTCGCCTATCAGTTCTCGGTTTCCTGAGATGTGCGAAGGGTCGCAGATGATAGGCAGATTTGGGAAAATATTTTTCAGTTCTATCGGAATCTGCCATTCAGGAATGTTACGGTATTTAGATTTTTCATAGGAAGAAAATCCACGATGTACAGCGCCAAGCTTCTCTATACCAGCCATTTTCAGCCGTTCCAGAGCTCCTATCCACAGAGCAAGGTCAGGATTTACAGGGTTTTTGACTAAAACTATTTTGTCAGTTCCTTTTAGTTCATCGGCTATTTCTTGGACAATAAACGGATTTACCGTAGTTCTAGCACCTATCCAAAGCAAATCTACATCGTATTCCAGCGCTAGTTTTATATGGTCTCGGTTGGCAACTTCGGTGGCGGTTTTAAATCCTGTGACTTCTTTCACTTTCTTCAGCCAATTCAGCCCGATTTCTCCCACGCCCTCAAAACCACCTGGGCGCGTTCTGGGTTTCCAGATGCCAGCTCGGAAGAAGTCTATTTCGCTGTTTTTCAGGTTTTTGGCTGTTTCCAGTATTTGCTCTTCGGTTTCAGCACTACAAGGGCCAGTGATGATGAGAGGTCTGCTGAGCTTCAAGTCTTTCAGCCATTGGTTGGAATAATCCTGTTTAATCATTCTTTTTTTATTCCTTATTTAAAAATTTTAAAAATTTGCCCACTGCTTCAGACCTGTGGCTGATGCTATTTTTTTGTTTTGGAGGCATCTCGGCAAAAGAAATTTCATAGCCTTTTGGAATGAAAATAGGGTCATACCCAAAGCCTTTTTCGCCTCTTTTTTCTTTGGAAATAGTGCCGTATACTCTGCCTTCGAAATAATTTTCGCCTGCTTCATCCACCAGACACATTACCGTGATGAAATACGCCTTGCGGTCTTCTATATCCTGCATTTCGGTAAGGACTTTTTGGATATTTGCCTCAAAATCATGCTTCCCTGCATACCTTGCCGAAAAAATACCTGGTCTTCCGTCCAGAGCTGGGATAACCAGACCGCTATCATCTCCTACGCTTGGTTTTCCAGTTTTCTCAAAACAATATTTAGCCTTGATAAGGGCATTTTCGTGAAAGGTGGTTCCGTTTTCTTCGATTTCATCAAAGAGCTGATAATCAGTAAGGCTGGTGACATGATATTTTTCGCCTAAAATTTCTTGGATTTCATCTTTTTTATGCTCGTTGTGCGTGGCAAGTAGTATTTCCATATATTTAGTAAAACAATCTTTTGTGTGGTTATTCACTTAATGATAAAACCACGATTTTAATTTAAATCTCGGCTTTATTTAAAAATGGTGTAGTGGCAGGAACTTTTTTAGTTTTACCAGCTACACCTTGAATTTTGTATAAATTTAATTAGTTAAAAGCCTCGATGATTTTAGAAAAATCTTCTATTTTCAGTGATGCACCACCGATAAGTCCGCCATCTATATCAGGTTGTGAGAAGATTTCTTTTGCGTTGTCTGGCTTTACCGAACCTCCGTAGAGAATGGAGATTTCATCTGCGGTGTCTTTTCCGTATTTCTCAGCGATGAGGTTTCGGATGAAAGCGTGGATTTCCTGCGCCTGTTCTGGTGTAGCAGTTTCTCCTGTTCCGATAGCCCAAACAGGTTCGTAGGCGATAACCACTTTTTTGATTTCCTCCGCAGAAAGCTCAAAAAGTGCTGTTTCAGTTTGTTTTTTCACTACATCGAGATGCTGTCCAGCTTTTCTTTGTTCCAAAGTTTCTCCATTGCAGTAGATAGGCGTAAGCCCTGCATTCAGTAGGTTTTTTACTTTTTGTGCTGCATGGTTGTCGGTTTCGTTGTGGTATTGTCTTCTTTCGGAATGGGCTACGATGCTTCCGTTTAGTCCAGCAGATTTTATCATTTCTACCGAAATTTCGCCAGTGTAGGCGCCTTTGTCGTGCTCGGAAATGTCTTGCGAAAAGACTTTTACTTCATCATTAGCAAAAATATTTTTAGCTGTGGTGAGATAAAGACTTGGTGGAGCGATATACACCTTGCAGTTGGTTTTGTTATTCTTTTTGTACTCGGCTAACTGAAGCATAAGGGCTTCTGCTTCTTGGAAATTTTTGTTCATCTTCCAGTTTCCAGCGACGATATTTTTTCTCATAATTATTTTATTTATTCGTTATCACTTGTTTTTACATTTTTATTTTCAAAGAAAATGCTTTTTATATAGTATGTTTTCACATTTTTGCCTCTTTTTTTGGCAGGGATGAACTTTGGCAGGAGGCTGATAATTCTTTCCGCTTCTTTTTTGAGCGTTTCGTTTTCACTTCTGCTGAAAAGCACCTCCACTTCGCCTGTTTTATCAATCCTGAAAGCTACATACACTTTATACACTTTGCTTTTTTCGGCATCAATATTATTTGGGTTAAAATGTATCTTCACATGCTGTTCCAGTTGGTCTTGGAAGCATTTTCTCTTGTTAATATTATCCTTGCATACCTCAAAAATGGGCGGTTCATCTACTTGTATAATGAGATAATCTCTGCTTTCATCCAGTTCCTCATCCAGTTCCTCATCAGCTTTGGGAAGCTTGCAATGTGGAAGTTCTACAGGAAGATAGTAGCTGTAGGGAAGTGACGGGCTTTTCTTTGTTTTATGGCATTTTTTGTAGGATTTCTTACCTTTTTTCTGAGCCTGCACATGGGCTGAAAATCCTAAAAACAAAATAATGAGTAAAAATGACCAAAACCTTTTCATAGCAGTTAGTTTTATTTTTAATGAAATTCTGTATTTTCTGCTTTTAAATACCAGCTTTTTTCCTTGACTTAATCCAGTTTCCAGATGTTTTTCATGAGTTTATAGAACTGATGTTCACGCTCAGTCACCTGCTCATCGGCTTTGATGAGTGTTTTTGCAAACTCGGCGAAGTTTTTTCTTTCTTCCTCAGTGGAATCATCATAAAAACAGCGCGCATGGAACTCAAAATGGTCTTTCCAGTCCTCTGGCTGCAGGGAAGCGATGACTTCCAGCTCGTTATCCAGATTGATTCTGAACGGAAATTCCTCCGACAGATATTCTTGTATTTTTAGTCCTTCTTTTGGTGAAAATTCGTGGTCTACAGCCGAAAGAATCATCAATAAATGGTAGCCTGCAATGGGTTTGTTTGATTTTTGCATAAATAAAAGATTTAATAAAATTTCTAAAAACAGGGAAAAATAGAAAAGTCTAAAATCCCAAAAACTTTTGGCTAAAATACAAAAATTAACTTTAATTTTAATAAGTTTATGCCTTTAAAAAAGTTAAACTTATGAAGATAATAAAATTGTTGTTTCTGTTTTCGGTGTCTTTTGCTTTTGGTCAAAATTTTACAAAAAAAGATACGCTTTTGGGTTCTAATACTGCATATCGTGATTTTTGGGATGTGCAGAGATATGATGTGAAAGTAGAACCCAGCTACGAACAAAAAAGCCTGAAAGGAAGCAATAAAATAACATTCAAGATAACAAAATCTGTGAAAAATCCTGTTTTTCAGATAGATTTACAACAGCCGATGAAGTATGACAGCATTCGCTCTAGTTTTAAAGTAAAATCTGCGAAAGTGGATGGTAATTTCATCTTTTTGGAAACGAAAGAAAGTTTTAAAAAAGGGCAGATGCATACTTTGGAAATAGATTTTAGCGGAAATCCTATCATTGCTAAAAATGCGCCTTGGGATGGCGGCTGGGTTTTCACACAAGATGAAAAAGGAAATCCATGGATGTCCATAGCCTGCGAAGGTATAGGGGCGAGCGTATGGCTTCCAATAAAAGAATACTGGGGCGATGAGCCAGATATGGGGATGACCCTCGCTATCACTACTCCGAAAGATTTGGTGGGAGTAGGAAATGGGAAATTAGTAGAATGGAGCGTTAAAAAGGACAAAAACATCTTTACTTGGGAAGTCAAAATCCTATAAACTCATATAATATCGTTCCTTACATCGGGAAATATGTTCATTTTTCTGATGAATATTCGGGTAAGAGGGGAATGCTAACTTTGGACTATTGGGTTTTGGATTATAATTTAGAAAAAGCCCAAAAGCAGTTCCAGCAGGTAAAACCTATGCTTAAAGCTTTTGAACATTGGTTTGGTGGGTATCCTTTCTATAAAGATGGTTACAAACTGGTAGAATCTCCATATTTAGGAATGGAGCACCAGAGTAATGTAGCCTATGGAAACGGCTATCAGAATGGCTACTATGGAAGGGATTTATCAGGAACTGGCGTGGGCTTGTATTGGGATTTTATCATCGTTCACGAAAGCGGACATGAATGGTTTGGGAATAATATCACAGCCCAAGACAAGGCAGATATGTGGATACATGAGGCGTTTACGACTTATTCAGAAGTTTTGTTCACGGAAAATTATATGGACAAAAACGCTGCAAATACTTATATAAAAGGACTTAGAAAAAATATCCTGAATGACCAGCCTATCATAGGCACATATGGCGTGAGAAAAATGGGCAGTATGGACCAATACATAAAAGGTGCAAATATGATACATACTATCAGACAGGTTATCAATAATGATGAAAAATTC
>JABCOA020000133.1 GCA_013333875.2 Flavobacteriaceae bacterium
AAAGAAGCTACGAAATAACAGCAAATTAGTAAAATACCACTGGCACAAGTCTATAGTTATACCTATGATTACAGAGCTATAGTGCTTTTTTGCAGAAAAACGAAAAAATATTTTATTCGTTTCTGAAAAAACCTTAATTTAGTTGAGTGATTTTTTTAAGGAAACAGATTAAAATAAAATATTATGAAAAAACTATTTTTTACATTCGGTTTATTTGTGGTTTCGCTTGCTTTTGGGCAGATGGAAACCGTGAAATTTGATAGAAAATTAGTCTACGAACAGGATGCAGCCAATGGTAAAGAAGCTAGAAGGATTCTGGATGAATTGGGCACTTTGGAGTATTATCATTCCTCATCATATGGTATGCTGAGAATTAAACCTAAAATGGAAGATTATCCGTATGCTATCGGTAGTTACTATGTGTTTTTTGGGAAAAAATCTCCTTTCTGGACAACAATAGATCCAGTGGACAAAACCATAGCAATGAGTCCTCTAAGTATAGAAGATGTAGACATTAAGGTTGATTTTACTAAAACTAATAACAAAGGAAAAGTAGGAGGAGTTTCTTGTAACTACTACGATGGAGTTTTGAGTGAAGAAGAAAAAATTATTATGGAGGTCTGTGTGGATGAAACCAGCAGTTATGACAATTTTAGTAAAGTATTCAGCGGAAATACCAAAAAAGGTCTGATACTTTCTATGTCTATTAAAGAAAAGGGAGATAAGGTTACCTTTAATTTAGCTAAAAATGAACCTTTGAATTTATCTATGACTTTGGATACCCAGCAGATAGAAAAAGGTTTTGTTGAAAGAGAGAAAAAAGCAGCAGCAATAGCAACAGCAAGAGGAGAAGAAGAACATGATTGTTCAGGGATTGATGCATCAGAAGAAGACTATGCTGTTGATCCTTTGCTGAATGTATATAGTACGAATGCATATAAAAACAATGGTTTAGATAATGATGATCTTTTTCATCAGATTACAGCTTTTCGTTCCAATGAAGAAGATTATACATCGGGAGAAGGCAGAAAAAAACTATAGCCCTTCTGAAATTAAATTATAAACCAATTCTAAAAAACCATTTGAAAACCAAATATATAAGTAGGGAAGAGTATAAAAAAATGGTAAAATTCTTCCAAGAATATGTGAAAGAAGTAGAGGCGTTTGATCCTGAAAAAGCACCGAAGATAGAGGAGGCGACTGAGGTGAGAGCTCTTGAACCAGAAGAATTTGAAGCGGAAGCAAGAGAATTCCCTAAATACAACTCAGCCTACAAGACCATGCATATGGAGAAAAAACCAAATTTGGCTCTTGATATTGCCTTGCGATCAGAAAACCTAAAACAAGCCATTCCGCAGTTCTGCAGCGATATTTATGGACAGGTTTCTGTTTTTGAGAACGAGGAACTGAAGAAACAGCTGCTGCATTTCATGGGTCAGACATGTGATTTATACCTTTATCCGAAGGTGGATAATGTCTACTATGACGGCACGCTGGATGCTCTGCGAAGAAGTATCTTGGAGATAGAAAAACTCCGCCCTTCATTATCCAGAAAAGATTTGAAAAATCTGCGCACACTTATAGAAAATTTGGATTAACATATAATGATGAAAAGCCTTTTTTAGACAGATGTTGTTTAAAAAGGGCTTTTTTCGGTTTTAAATCGTTTGGAATTAAAGGAAATAAAAATTAACTTAGCAACTCAAAAAAAATTAATAATTATGGACCTAAAAAAAGAAATGCTCTACGAAGGAAAAGCTAAACAAATATTCGCCACAGAAAAGCCTGATGAGGTGGTGGTAAGGTTTAAAGATGATGCTACGGCGTTCAATGCCCAAAAAAAAGGACAAGTGGACAAAAAAGGACAGATGAATAACGCCATCACTACGCTTATCTTTGAATACCTGAACGAAAAGGGAATTCCTACTCATTTCATCAAGCAGATAGATGACCGCGAACAGCTGGTTAAAAAGGTGAGTATCATTCCTTTGGAAGTGATTGTGAGAAACTATGTGGCGGGAAGTATGGCTCAGCGTTTGGGCGTGGAAGAAGGCACAAAATCACCGATTACCATTTTTGACATCTGCTATAAAGATGATGCGCTGGGAGATCCGCTGATAAACGACTATCATGCGATGTTTTTGGGCGCGGCGACGAGAGAGGAACTTGACAGAATGTATGCACTGACAGCCAGAATTAATGAAATACTGATCGATTTATTTGATAAAATGAACATTATTTTGGTTGATTTTAAAATAGAACTTGGTAAAACACCAAATGGAGATATCATTTTGGCAGATGAGATTTCGCCAGACACCTGCCGTCTTTGGGATAAAGACACCATGAAAAAGCTGGACAAAGACCGTTTCCGAAGGGATTTGGGCGAGGTGACCGAAGCTTACGAAGAAATCTATAACCGCTTGAAAAAGGTGCTGAATAAATAAAGAAAATCCCTCTTTTGGAGGGATTTTTAGTTTTTTCTGAAAGTGGATTGGATAAGGGATTGTGAATAAGGGGATTAGTGGAAATGTAAATTAAATTTTTTCTAAACTCAAAAAATCCTTAAATTTGGGCGATTTTTAGATAATCTTTTTAAATAATGAAAAAAAGTATTTTTAAGGGCATTTTGGCGTTGGTATTATTGGCATCTTGTAGCAAAGACAAGATGATTTTAGATAGTATGAATGAGTATAATCTGGCTATGGAGACCAAAGGATACCACTTCGGAGATATGATTACTTTCCCAAAGGAAGTTACTGATAATGCGGAGAGTATAAGCATAAGTTTTGGGGACAAGGAAACAGCGATTTTGAAGATAGACCCAGCGTTTTTTACCTTGGGGGATAATGCCGTGACTATCAATGTGAGAACTAAATCAGGGGAAAATCTATCCATAGACGCGGTTATCAATGTACTTTCAAAAACTCCTGAAAAAGAGCTGACTTATGAGGTAGTAGCAGAATATCCGCACAATACAGAAAACTTCGTTCAGGGATTCCAGTTGGAGGGAAATACCATCTACGGAAGTAATGGGCAGACAGGGGAATCCAAGGTAATAAAATATACACTGGGCTCTACGACCAATACAGCAGAAACCAAGCTGGATGATGAGTATTTTGGGGAGGGAAGCACCATAGTAGGCGATAAAATATACCAGCTTACTTGGCAGCACAGAAAGGGCTTTGTTTATGATAAAAATACCCTTAAAAAACTATCAGAATTCAACTACCCTAGCAGACTTACCGAGGGCTGGGGGCTGACCTATGATGGGAAAAATCTCATTCTTTCTGATGGGACAAAGAATATCTATTTCATATCTCCAGACAATCTTCAAAAAATAGTGAAAACGATCTCCATAGCAGGGCCGTCAGAGGTTTATGAAAAAATCAATGAGCTGGAATATCACGATGGATTTATCTACGCGAACATCTGGCAGCGACCATATATCCTGAAAATAAATCCAGAAAACGGCGAAGTAGTAGGCAAAATAGATTTGACAGAAATCAATAAAAAACACTCTACCGATGCGGATGATGTGCTGAATGGAATAGCGTTTAAGGGGGAGAATATGCTGATTACAGGGAAAAACTGGGATAAGATTTACGAGATAAAAGTAAAATAGTGAGTTGTTTAGTGTTATTATAAAAATCATTTTTTAAGAAAGAAAATATGCATATAGCAGTTACAGGAAATATAGGAGCAGGAAAGACTACACTTACGACCATGCTGGCGAAACATTACGGCTGGAACGCCCAGTTCGAAGATGTGGATCACAATCCCTATTTGGATGATTTCTATCAAGATATGTCCAAATGGTCTTTCGCCTTGCAGGTGTATTTTTTGGGAAGTAGATTTAGACAGGTTAAAGAGATTAGAGAGAGCGGAAAAAATATCATTCAAGATAGAACGATTTATGAAGATGCCTACATTTTTGCGGAAAATCTTAACGAGATGAACCTGCTTTCAGAAAGGGATTATCAGAATTATTCATCTCTTTTTGAACTGATGAAGGGCTTTGTTTCTGCACCAGATTTATTGATTTATCTTAGAGCGAATATTTCCACCCTTACCAAACAGATTGCGAAACGAGGAAGAGAATACGAGTCGGGAATAAGCATAGATTATCTGATGAGGCTTAATAATAAATACGAAGCGTGGATCAACAGCTACAAAGAAGGAAAACTCTTGATTATCGATGTGAATGATTTGGATTTCGTGGAAAGAGAAGAGGATTTCGGATATATTTTGGATAGAATAGATGCCGAACTAAACGGACTTTTTTAGCATAAAAAAACTCTCAATTTTGAGAGTTTTTTTGTTTTTAAATGATTTTTGCTTCTTTTAAAATCAATTCAATATTTTTAAAAGTATTTGGGAGAACATCTGAGAGAATTTCATCTTTTGATTTCCATTCTACTTTCGTGATGCCTTCTTCTGTCTGTGGGATAAGTTCTTTGCTGTCAGTGCTTTTCATCAGATACCAAAAAGTAGTTTTTAGAATCTGAGCATTGTTTTCTTTTTCCTTGTAGGTGTGATAAGTGGCTCCTACGAAATTCTGTAATTTCAGATTTTCTATTCCTGTTTCTTCTTCTACTTCCCTTACAGCCGCGTGTTCAAGGGATTCGTTAGGCTCTAGTTTTCCTTTTGGTAAATCCCATTTTCCCAGTCTGTAGATGAAGAGAACTTTGTTTTCATCGTTTTTCACGATACCGCCCGCTGCTTCTATATTGGTGAAAGAATCATGGAAGTCGTCCCAAATTTTATCAGGGTCTTCGCCATAGAGGTTTACAGATTTACACGAAGAGTTTTCCAAGATATCCAGAGCCATTTCTATGGTTGAGAAATCTTCGTAAGCGATATTTTTTTCATCATCATTAGGAAGATTATTGATGGATAATTTTTTTTCATTGATAAAAACTTTATACATTTGCTGAATCTTTGAAGTTAATATTGCAAAAATATAAAAAATGAAATTAGAAGGAAGAAAAGTGATGGTAAATAAATCTACAAAAGATTTATTTGAAATGTTGAAAAAACCTGAAGACTATAAACATCTGATGCCAGAGAGTTTAGTTTCTTTTGAAACAACAGAAAATGGCTTTAAGTTCGGACTAAAAGGAATGCCCGAAATCGCACTGAAAATCTCAGAAATGGTGGAGGACAAGAAGGTGGTGCTTACATCAGGAAACCCTTCCTTGGATTTTGCTCTAACAGGGCAGATGGATCCAGTTTCTGAAAATAAATCCGAAGTCCAAATATTATTCGAAGGACAGTTTAATCCATTCATTAAAATGATGGTAGAGAAGCCGTTACAGAGCTTTATAGATAATCTTACTGATAAGATTGAAGGATTATAATGGATGAACTCTCAGGAAGGAAGTAAATATATAGCGCAGTATTTACCTGTTTTTCTAAACATGGTAGACAGGAAAATCCTCATCGTCGGCGGTGGGGAATTGGCGTTTGAGCAGGTGCTTTATATCCTTGAAAATGCTCCCAATTCTGAGATTCTGGTGGTTGGGGAGCAGATAGACGATAGGATAGAGGAACTCAGAGAGGTCTGTGCTAATCTGTCTATTGCCCAAAAATCTTTTGAAAAAACGGATTTAGAAAATCAAGAATTGGTTTTCATAACCCTGAAAGATACTTTACAAACCAAACAAATAGCTAAAGAAGCCAAAAATAGAGGAATCCTCATAAATACACCTCTTTATCCAGAGTTTAATGATTTTTATATTCAAGTGGATGATGTTCAGTCTTCTGATATTCAGAACTATACAGGGAGTCATTGGAAAAAGATTGCATTTACAAGTATTGCGGCTTTTTTTATTCTGATATTGGGGAATATTTTAAATTTATTTATTTCTTATGATGAGTTTTCAACAGGGATAAAATGGCTGGTAGGAGAAATAGATGGGCTGTTTTATTGGATGATTCTCATAGGTTTTGTGGCTCAGCTTATAGATGGGCTTCTGGGAATGGGCTATGGGCTTACTTCTACAGCAGCGCTGCTAAGTGCGGGCGTTCCGCTTCCTGCCATTAGTGGTAGTATCCATACGGCAGAGATGTTTTCGAGTGGGGCATCTGGTCTAAGCCATTATAAATTCGGGAATGTGAATAAAAAACTTCTGAAATTCCTAATCATCCCAGGGGTGATAGGTGCGGTTTCGGGGGCGGTTTTATTGTCCATGTTTAGTTTGGAATATACTCATATTATCAAGCCGATACTTGCATTTTACACCTTTTTATTGGGGGTAAGAATTTTAGTAAGGGTTTTTGGAAAGAAAAAAGAATCTAAAAAACTGAAAAATGTAGGCTGGCTGGCGTTTTTTGGAGGTTTTTTAGATTCTTTTGCAGGTGGTGGCTGGGGGCCTTTGGTGACAACTACACTGATTTCAAAAGGAAAAACACCGAGATTTGTGATAGGAACGGTCAGTTTATCAGAGTTTTTTATTACATTTGCTAGTGCGCTTACATTTTTTGCTTTTTTAGGGCTGAGCCATTGGCAGGTTATTTTGGGGCTGGTTCTTGGTGGAATGCTGGCGGCGCCTTTGGCAGCAAAACTGGCAGGAAAACTCCCTACAAAAGCCATGTTTATAGGTGTGGGAGTGCTGGTTATTCTGTGGTCACTTAATATATTAGTTAAATCAATTTTATAAAAAAATAAAATAACAATGCCGAATCCTCTTTTTTATGCTAAAATTCTCCTTTTTGGGGAATATGGGATTATCGAGAATTCTCAGGGATTGACCCTGCCATACAGCTTTTATAAAGGTTGTTTCAAGTTTTCTGCTCTAGAATCAGAGTTTGAAAAAAAATCCAATGAATCTCTGAAAAAATATTGGGAATATTTAGCAAAATTAGAACTTCCAGAGCAGTTCAGATTAGATTTACCAGCTTTAAAGAAAGATATTGAAAACGGGTTGTTTTTCGATTCTAATATTCCACAGGGATATGGTGTGGGGAGTTCTGGGGCTTTGGTAGCGGCTATTTTTGACCGATATTCCGTAGTTCAGCATAAACCCGAAAAAATCGGGAAAAATGAATTAAAGGAACTGAAAAAAGTTTTCGGAGAGCTGGAAAGTTTCTTCCATGGCAAAAGTTCGGGGATAGACCCGTTAATCTGCTACATGAACCTGCCGATTCTGATAGAAAACAAGGAAAATGTGGGCAGGGTGGAAATTCCACAAGAAAACGAAGGAAAAGGTGCGATTTTTCTTATCGATTCTGGCGTAGTGGGAGAAACAGGGCCGATGGTTCAGATTTTCTTTGAAAAATTAAAAAACGAAGGATTTAGAAAAACACTGAAAGAGGAGTTTATCAAGTATAATAATGCCTGCATTCAGTCCTTTTTGAATAAGGAAATGACGCCGTTTTTTAAGAACATGAAAGCCCTTTCCAAGTGGGCGTATGAGCATTTCCGACCGATGATTCCAGATAGTGTTTTTAACGCATGGAAAAAGGGTCTGGATACCAATGCTTACTATCTCAAACTCTGTGGTAGTGGCGGCGGAGGCTATATTTTAGGCTTTACTAAGGACTATCAGAAGGCTGAAAAAATGCTGAAAGGATTTCATAAGGAGGTGATTTACAGATTTTAAATAATTTCTGAATGAAAAACCTTTTTCTTCATAGGGCGATGCAGTTTGTCAGTCTGCTTTTAGGAGTGAGGATTTTCAGGCTGGTTTTTCTTACTTTTTCGCTCTATGTTTTTACTTTTTTTATAATTAAAACCGTTGATTTTACAGATGTTAAAATTCATGGAATTATCTTTTGTTCCTTGATGAGCATCGCGGCTGGCGGGCTGATAAATCAGTTTTATGATGAGGAAAAGGATAAAATCATCAAACCCTTTCGTGCTAGATTACAGGCTTTTTTGAAGAAAAAATATTTCCTTTATTTTTATCTTATTTTGAATGTTTTTTCGCTGGGGATTTCATTGTATCTTTCTTGGCGAATATTTTTGTATTTTATTGTCTATCAGTTTTTTATTTGGTTTTACAGCCATAAGCTGAGCAAAATTTTGCTGGTGAATAATTTCACCTATGTGCTGCTCTCTGTTTATCCGTTTTTTGGGATATTGGTTTATTATCAGTACTTTACGATAGGGATTTTTCTCTTGTCGGTGTTTTTGTTCTTGTTCCTGCTGAGTATGGATATTATAAAGGATTTGCTCAGTCGGCAAGCGGATGAAGCTCTTGGTTATCAGACTTTTCCGATAGTTTATGGCGTTGGAAAAACATCTAAACTTGTGCAGGTGCTGCTTTTATCGGCAGGTTTTCTTGCTTTGTTTATATTGACAAATCAGGATTTGGGTCTGCATTCGTATTATTTTGGAGCTACGATTGTTTTTCTTGTTTTTGTTTTGCTTTTATTAAGAAATCAAAGTAAGAAAAACTATTTTGCAGCATCTATTTTACTGAAAATCTGGATTTTTGTAGGAGTTATTTCTTTGCTGGTAAGCGAAATTTTTGTCTAAAACATTTTGAGTTTTCGTAGATTTTTCATTAAATCTTTGATAGCTCCTTTTGTTCCTACTTTTATGGAGTTTTCGGCTTTTCCTATAAGTCTGGCGTTACCTTTGTAGGTGTCATATTGGTTCTCCATTATCAGATTTCCATCGCTGTCATAGAGTTTTAGGCTTACCAATACTTGATTAGAAAACACATATTTACCGATACCTACTTTGAAATATTTAACTTTTGGAACGATTATGGCTTCAGCATTGTTATTCTTTCCAACTTCCTTAATGTACTCAGTATCAACATTATCATAGTCCATAGAACTGTCCATTTGAACGGTTTTTATGTTGCCGCTATAAAGGCTCATTTGGTCAGTTACAGCACTGAAAAATGCTTGGTTTATCGGAGGTTTTATTTCTTCTATTTCACGGAAAACAGCGGGCTGGAAGTAGATTATTTTCTTTATTTTACCTAATTTATAATCAGGTTTGTAGCCTAATAATTTACTCCCAAAACTAGAACAGCCAGCCAAAACAAGCCCAGCTGCGATGCCCAATAGTATAAATTTTTTCCGATTCATATTCCGCACAAAGATAATTTAATTTATTTACTAAAAATTAGTATAAAAAATTTTTTATTCTAAAAATAATTTTTACATTTGCAGCCTCATACATAATAATCATTTAAATAATATTGGAATGTATTTAACAAAAGAAGTAAAAGCAGAACTTTTCGCAAAACATGGAAAATCTGCACAGGACACAGGAAGTGCTGAAGGGCAAATCGCTCTTTTCACATTTAGAATTAATCATTTATCTCAACACTTGAAATCTAACCACAAAGATTATGCTACTGAGAGATCACTAGTAAAATTGGTAGGTAAGAGAAAAAGACTTCTGGATTATCTTAAAAAGAAAGATATCAACAGATATAGAGCTATCATTGCAGAGCTTGGAATTAGAAAATAATAATTCAGATAACATAAAAAAGCAACTCAGTATTTTGGGTTGCTTTTTTAATTTTTTAATAAAATGGTAAATTTTCCCTCAAAAAAACTTACCTTTGCATGCGAAAATTAATA
Organism: Flavobacteriaceae bacterium; assembly: GCA_013333875.2. GTDB lineage: Bacteria > Bacteroidota > Bacteroidia > Flavobacteriales > Weeksellaceae > JABCPE02. The sequence continues at coordinate 9,544 of JABCOA020000133.1, forward strand.
GAGTATTAACAATATGCCTGCCGAAAGAAGTGGCGCAGGTGTCCGAAAGTAGAAATTTCGGAGTAAAAATTAAATTTTATGAGTAATAAACCTCAAGCAGTTACAGAAACTATCGTATTGAAAGACGGTAGAGAAGTTACCATAGAAACTGGTAAATTAGCAAAACAAGCTGATGGTGCAGTAGTGGTAAAAATGGGCGGAACTATGCTTTTAGCAACTGTGGTAGCCGCAAAAGATGCAAACCCAGGAGTGGATTTCCTGCCTTTGACAGTAGATTATAGAGAAAAATTCTCCGCAGCAGGGCGTGTTCCAGGGAACTTTTTCAGAAGAGAGTCTAAGCCTTCTGATGATGAAGTATTGACAATGAGACTAGTGGACAGAGTAATGCGTCCGCTTTTCCCAGAGGATTTCCATGCGGAAGTGCAGGTGATGATTTCACTAATTTCTTACGATGGAAAAGTGATGCCAGATTCTTTGGCAGGGCTAGCAGCTTCAGCAGCGGTGGCTATTACAGATATACCTTTTAATGGGCCTTTCTCAGAGGTTAGAGTGATTAAAAAAGATGGAGTTTTGAGCATTAACCCAAGCTGGGAAACTCTACAAAGTGGAGTGGAACTGGACATTATGGTAGGGGCTTCTAAAGACTCAATCGTAATGGTAGAAGGGGAAATGGACGAAATCACTGAGCAGGAAATGATAGAAGCTATTTCTTTCGCTCATGAAGAAATTAAAATCCAGATAGAAGCTCAGGAGAGATTGGCGGCAAGAATAGAAAAAGCTCAAACGAAGAGAGAATACTGCCACGAAACTCATGATGAAGAGCTGAGAAAGGAAATCTGGGATTATGCTTACCAAAGATATTATGATATAGCAAAAGACCCATCTGCAAAGCACGAGAGAAGTGATAAATTCAGCGCTGTGGTAGATGAGTTTTTAGAAAAATATACAGAAGAAGAATTGGAAGAAAAAGAAGTTTTAGCAAAAAATTACTTCCATGATGTGCAGAAAGAGGCAGTTCGTCAGTTGATTTTAAATGAAAATATCCGTCTTGATGGTAGAAATAATCAGCAGATAAGACCTATCTGGTGTGAGGTGGATTACCTTCCAGCAGCCCACGGCTCTTCTATCTTTACAAGGGGAGAAACTCAGTCTTTGACTACGGTAACGCTTGGTTCTTTATTGGATGCAAACAGAATAGATTCTGTAATTTCTCAGCATGATGAGAGATTCTTCCTTCATTATAATTTCCCTCCGTTCTCTACAGGGGAAGCGAGACCATTGAGAGGAACATCTAGAAGAGAGATTGGACATGGTAATTTGGCTCAGAGAGCTTTAAAAGTGATGATTCCAGAGGAAACTCCATATACTATCAGAGTGGTTTCAGATATTTTGGAATCTAATGGTTCTTCTTCTATGGCAACGGTTTGTGCTGGGACGATGGCTTTGATGGATGCTGGTATTCAGATGAAAAAACCTGTTTCAGGAATTGCAATGGGACTAATTACAGATAAAGAATCTGGTAAATGGACAGTGCTTTCTGATATTTTAGGAGATGAAGACCACCTTGGAGATATGGACTTTAAGGTAACAGGAACTGCAGAAGGAATCACGGCTTGCCAGATGGATATCAAAATCCAAGGACTTACCATGGATATTATGGAAAAAGCCCTAATGCAGGCGAGAGATGGTAGAATGCATATTTTAGGCGAAATGCTGAAAACTATAGATAAACCAAATGCAGATGTGAAACCACACGCTCCAAAACTTGTGATGATGGAGATTCCGAAAGATTTCATCGGTGCGGTAATTGGGCCTGGTGGTAAGATTATCCAGCAAATGCAGAAAGATACAGATACTGTAATCACGATAGAGGAGAGAGGAGAAATAGGACACATAGAAATTTCTGGAACAGATAGAGAAAAAATAAATGCAGCAGTGGCTCAGATTAACGAGATTACTTTCGTGCCTGTGATTGGCGAAGTTTATAAAGGTAAAGTCGTTAAAGTAATGGAGTTCGGAGCATTTATCCAATTGGCTAAAGGAACAGAAGGTCTTCTTCATATCTCTGAAATAGCATGGGAAAGAACTGAAAAAGTACCATATAAAGAAGGCGATGAAGTAGAGGTGAAATTCATGGGCTATGATGACAGAAAGAAAATGAGACTTTCTAGAAAAGTTCTTTTACCAAAACCTCCAAAACCAGAGAAAAAAGAGGGTAAAACAAACGATAAGTAATAAAATAAAAATTATAATATTATGAAGTATTTAAAATTAGGGCTAAGTGTACTTTCTTTAGCAGTATTGTTTTCTATGTCAGTTTCGTGTAGTAGAGATGGAGGTTCTGATGATGTTTTTCCTCCTTATGTAGCGAATACTGTAGGGGATTATTCAGTGAAAATTACAGGTTCTACTGGTGTTCAAATTGAGTCTGTAATAGTTGGGATAGATGGAGCAACTCATGTACTAGCACCTCAAAACAGAAGTGTATATACAAGTCCAACTTACAAAGGAAGTAATTTTGCTGCTTCTGTAACAGCTTCAGGAGTTAATCAGAGTTCAACATTGAAAGTTGAGATGATAAAAAATGGAAAGGTTGTTAAAACATCAACTGCTCAAGGTACAATTTTAGTATCTTCGATAGCAGATTAACAAAAATAAAAAACTCTCACACTGATGAGAGTTTTTTATTAAATAATACATTTGATTATGGATTTACGAGACCAGCTGAAAAATCTTTTTCCAGACCATGTAGAGCAGGATTTCCAGATGCCCGAAGAACAGCACCAGCAGCGAGAACCGCTCATCTGTAAATACGAAAAAAAAGGGCGAAACGGAAAGCCTGTCACTTTGATAGAAGGCTTCGAAGGTAGTGAGGAGGAACTGAAAAATATTTCAAAAAAAATAAAAACTACTCTGGGTATCGGTGGTTCAGAGAAGGATGGCGTGATTATCATCCAAGGAGACAACCGCGATAAAATCATGAAAATTCTTTCTGACATGGGTTACAAAACCAAGAGAGTAGGAGGGTAGAGCCTCAGAAATGAATATTGTCAGTAAGAAATCAATAAAATTCCTTACCTTTGGGAAGTTTAAATTTAAAATTAAATAAAAAAGAAAATTATTATGGTAAATAAATTAGCAGCCTCAGAATTGGTTTTAAATCCAGATGGAAGTGTATATCATTTAAACCTTCAGCCAGAAGATATCGCAGAAAAAATTCTTTTGGTGGGTGACCCAGACCGTGTTCCGAAGGTTTCACAATACTTTGATAAAGTGGAAATTAAGAAAAATAAAAGAGAATTTTACACACATACAGGAACGCTCAGAGGAGAGCGAATCACGGTAATGTCTACGGGGATCGGTACGGAAAACATTGATATTGTGATGAATGAGCTGGATGCTTTGGTGAATATTGATTTGAAAAATAAAGAATTTAAATCAGAGCACAAAGCTTTACAGCTGTTCCGTATGGGAACTTGTGGAAGCGTAAATCCTGATGTAGAGGTGGATAACATGCTGGTTACACAGAATGTGGTAGGTTTAGACGGACTTCTTCATTTTTACAAAGATTATCAGTTTGAGAATGAATTTAGCAAAAATTTCTTAGCAAAATTCCCATATGAAAAGATAAAACCGATGCTTTATTTCTCAGAATGGGCAGAGAGTCAGTATGAATATTTTAAAGATGCGAAATATGTAGGAAACACGGCAACTTTCCCAGGGTTTTATGCGCCGCAGGGAAGACAGCTGAGACTGAGAGCTGTGGATGACCAGTTTTTGGAAGTGTTGAATGATTTAGGAGTTACTAACTTTGAAATGGAAACTTCGGCGATCTATGGAATGTCTAAATTGTTGGGACACAAGGCGATTACTATTAATAATGTGATTGCAAATAGAAGAAGAGGAGAGTTCGCAGCAGACCACCATAAATCTGAAAAAATGATGATAGAATGGGTGTTGGAGAGAATAATTAAATAATAAAAAATAAAAACCAGAGAATCAAAGTATGAAATATGGAATTGAGGCGGCAAGTTTCTATGTGCCGTCGCTCTATTTGAATATCAATGAATTAGCTGAAAATAGAGAAATAGATTCGGCTAAGTTAGAAAAAGGTCTTGGGCTTCACAA
>JABCOA020000134.1 GCA_013333875.2 Flavobacteriaceae bacterium
CTTGACCATGTATTTGAATTCATGGGAGGAATGAACACCGCCATAAAAGAAGTCACAGGAAAAGACCCTGATGCCTATTTTGCAGATTACAGAAACCGCAAAAATATGCGTATGCAGGAGCTGAAAGAAGCCGTAGGAGTAGAAGCCAGAGCGACTATTTTCAACCCTAAATACATCAAAGAAAAAATGAAAGGGAAAGCTTCCAGCGCAGGGCAGATTGCGGAAATCACGACCAATATGTTCGGCTGGGAAGCCACACGCCCAGAGCTGATAGATGACGAAATATGGAACGAACTCTACGAAACCTATGTAGAGGACAAGCATAATCTGGGCATCAGAGAATTCATTCACAAAGAAAACGGAGCTTCTCTACAAACCGTAACAGCCGTAATGCTGGAAGCCACACGAAAAGGAATGTGGAAAGCCTCCACGGAGCAGATTTCCAACCTTGCTTCTATGCACAACGGACTAGTGAAGGAATTCGGGGCTGAGTCTTCCTCTTTCTCGGCAAATAACGAGAAACTGCAAAACTACATTGCAAGGAAACTTCCTGAAAATGAAGCCAAAGAATACAAATCTGAGCTTCAAAAAATGAAAACAGGAAGCACCGAGGAAATCAATACCAAAGAAGGAAAAGTCCTGAAAAAAGAAGAAGTAAATCCAGAACAAGCCAAAGAAAAAATGCCGCTGAACGGACTGCTCATAGGCGGAGGAATTTTAGTTGCATTCATCGGGCTACTGATTTATTTCAAGAAAAAAAGAAAAAATGAGTAATTCCTAAAAAAACTGTTTGGAGTGCGAACCGTATTCCAAACAGTTTTATTTTTAATTTTAAACTTAATAAATTGAATAATTTTCGTTCATATTTGAAATTTCAATTTTATATTTGTGCGTATTAAATACTAAAACATTTTTATGAAACTAAAAGTCATTTTCCTTTCACTACTGGCATCTTGCAGTGTTTTTGCACAAAAATCAGACATCTGGACTTACTTTTATGACGATGAAGAATATCTTTTCGGCTTTAAAAACAGCAAAGGAGAAGTGATGATAGAACCAAAATTCAAGGGATTTACTTCGGCTAATAAGTTTGATAAAATCGCTGCTTTTATGGAAGAAACCAATGGAGAATTTAGCCGCTACTACATGCTGAAAAACGGAAAAAAATTCGGAAAAGACAGCCTTTATGTCTTTGATATGGCATTTGACTGCGAAAACGAAGGTTTCATCAAATTCCGAGACCCAAAAACAGGAAATGTCGGCATGTTTAACACAGCAGGAAAAGTGGCTATCCCAGCTCTATACAATGATATGACACCTTTTGAAAATGGGCTTTCCGTAGCCCTAAAAGGCGCAAAACTAACCAAAGAAGATGATGAGCATTCTTTCTGGGCTGGTGGAGAAAACCTTCTTATCAACACTAAAAACGAAGTTTTGGTTAAAGATTTCCAAGATGACCAGCTGGTTCTAGATTTCCACTCACTCCGTATCCAAAGCCAACCCGAAAAATCTGTAGAAAGAGTTAGTTTTCTGGGAACAAATGGGAAATATTATTCCTTCATTGACAATGAAAAATTATTTGAAAACTTCCTAAACCAAAAGTTTTTCAAAAATCTAAGCAAAAAAAGCCTTCTAAAAAATTCATATGAAAAAATCGTCTATTGGGACGAAGAAAAAGGCTGGATATCACAACCTGCAAAATATTTTTTAGAAAAAAATCATGCTATTTTATTAGAAAGATTGGAAGGCTATAAGAACAAGAAAAATGTGCAAATCATGGTAGAAAACTATACTCCGCTTACCGAGGATATAGAGCAAAAAATCCAGCATCATTATAATAACTGCGGCAGAAGGAATATGTCTAAATATCCTTTTTTCAGTCTTATTATCACAAATCATGATGAAAATGGAAAATTCCTTCACCAAGACCTTTTTAGTTTTTTAAGAACCGAAAAAGGTATCAAATTTATCAGTTGCTCGATAAGAAACCACACTTTGAAGTAGAGAAAAAATGCAGTTAGTTTTAAATATTTTATTGGTCTTTATCCTCATCAATGCCGTACTGAAATTCAGTTTTTGGAAACTCTGGCAAGTCGCGGCAGCTGCGGTTTTGTCGGTCGTGTTTCTCTTTTGGGCTTATCCGTATGCCATGGAACAGTCGCAAGTAACGATACAAAACGCCCTCGAAACGCCCTCTATCCTAAGCAATATCGCGGTGCTGGTAACCATAGAAGTCGCCCTCTGTATTGTCTTTTGTTTCTCCGAGCTGAAAGGACTTTTTTTCGCAGAGAAAAACCGATGGAACACCTTCCTAAAAGCCTGCCCTGCCCTGCTGATGTTTCCTGTTTTATTTTATCTCCTTACGCAGAGCTTTTTTTACTTTTCAGGAATGGATTTTTTCACCATTACCATGCTGTTTTCAGCAGGTTCGGCTCTGTTCATCATCGGCGGAGCGTGGTGCATCCAAGCGTTTTTCCCTGAAAGAGATTTCCGTATCGAGGTGCATCTGCTTACCAGCTTGTTCATCGGTATTTTGGGATTGATAATCACTTCCAGCAGCAATCTTATCTATGTTCCCAAAAGCGAACCCGTTTCTTTCAAGTTCTTAGGAATTGCTTTTATCATTTTTATTGGAATTTTCATCTTAGGAATGATGATAAATAGATGGTATTGGAAATTAAAGAGATAAAATTAAAATCAACAGTCTATAAAAAACCAAAATCATAATAGAAACACATTAAATCAATATTAAAATTTTAAAAAATAAGATAATAATTTAAAAAACACATCTATAAAA
>JABCOA020000135.1 GCA_013333875.2 Flavobacteriaceae bacterium
ACGAAATTTTCAGAAGCGATAAGCTCTATACCATTCGTCTGTCTTTGTCTTTCTTTTTCGATTAATTCAAAATAATATCTTGCATTGGAATAAATTTTTTTAAAGTTAAAATATTTCTTTTCTTATAATATTTTGCGAACGCTCTGGCCCTACGGAAACCAAATAAACATTGATACCCAGATACTGCTCTATAAATTCTATGTATTTTTTTGCATTCTCTGGAAGTTCCTCATAGCATCTCACCTTTGTGATGTCTTCCTCCCAGCCTTTTAGTTCTTCGTAAATAGGCTCATAATGATAGAGTTTGGTAGTAGAAGAAGTGAAATAATCTATGATTTTTCCATCTTCTGTACGGTATTTTGTAGCTATTTTCAGAGTATCTATCCCTGTGAGAACATCCAGTTTAGTGATTACCAGATTATTAATTCCGTTAATCATACAAGCATGTTTCAGCGAAACCAAATCCAGCCAGCCTGTTCTTCTCGGTCTGCCCGTTGTCGCCCCAAATTCATATCCTATTTGTCTTATTTTTTCTCCTAAATCATCATTTAGTTCCGTAGGAAAAGGACCATTCCCTACCCTTGTAGTGTAGGCTTTGGCAACTCCGATGAGATTTTGCAGAGCTGTAGGAGGAACTCCCGCACCACTACAAACTCCCCCTGTAGAAGGCGATGAAGAAGTTACATAAGGATATGTCCCGAAGTCAATATCCAGCATCAGCGCCTGTGCCCCTTCGAAAAGAATATTTTTGCCGTCTTTTATAGCTTCGTTGATTTCTATTTCAGTGTCGATGATTCTGTCTTTCAGCTTTTGACCAATAGCTAAAAATTCATTGTAAATTTCATCAAAACTAAGCCTAGGTTTTTCGAAATATTTCTCAAATAAAGCATTCTTTATTTTTAGATTTTTTTCTATTTTTTCTTTTAGAATTTCAGGATTTAGAAGGTCTATCATCCTAATGCCCACTCGTGCGATTTTGTCTTCGTAGCAAGGGCCAATACCTTTTTTAGTCGTGCCAATCTGCGTTCCGCCCTGTTCTTCCTCTCTATAAGTATCCAGAAGGATATGATAAGGCATGATAACATGCGCTCTTCGGCTGATGAATATATGGTCGGTTCTTCCGCCTTTTTCCTCTAATTTTTCTACTTCTGAGATAAAAGCTTTCGGGTCTACCACCACTCCATTTGCGATGATGCATTTCCCTTTGCATTGGAGAACTCCAGACGGCAGTAAATGAAGAACGAATTTTTCATCTCCCGCATACACCGTATGCCCAGCATTATTCCCACCTTGGTAGCGGACTACATAATCAGATTTTGCAGAAAGAACATCCGTAATCTTTCCTTTTCCTTCGTCTCCGTACTGAAGACCAACAACTACATAAGTTGACATAATTATTTGTTTTTATTGTAATGTGACAAATTTAATTTATAATTTTTTCTAAAACAAATATTCTTTTCATTTAATGCAGTAAAGTTAATTTATCAAAATTTAATCTTGATTTTTAATCAAAACAAATAATAAAATTCTTATTTTTGCATTTTGGAAAAATATGAGCAGTATTACAATTCATGACAAACATTTCGTTCCTTATCTCTCCAATGAGGAATTGCAGAAAGTGATAAAAGACCTTGCAGAAAAGGTTTACGAAGACTACAAGGATGAAGTTCCTGTGTTTATCGGAGTACTAAACGGCGTTTTTATGTTCTTTTCAGATTTTATGAAATATTACCCAGGAAGATGTGAAGTAGCCTTTTTACAGGTAAGTTCTTACAATGGCGGGCTTCAGTCTACAGGAATCGTTTATAAAAAAATGGATTTAACCAAAGATGTAGAGGGCAGACACATCATCTTGATGGAAGACATCGTAGATACAGGAAATACGATAGAAAGTCTTATCGAATATTTCAAAAATACACACCGCCCAAAATCTTTGAAAGTAGCTTCTCTGCTGCTAAAACCAGAAGTTTTCAAGAAAAATTTCACGATTGATTATGTAGCAAAAGAAATTCCTAATAAATTCGTGCTGGGCTACGGATTAGACTATGATGAACTTGGAAGAAACCTTCCAGACCTCTATCAGCTCGAAGAAGGAAGAATCAACAACTAAAAAATAATAACTCTTCATAAAATGATAAATATCGTACTCTTTGGGCCTCCAGGAAGTGGTAAAGGCACTCAGGCTCAGAATTTAATCCAGAAATTCAACTTGAAACAAATCTCCACAGGAGACCTTTTCAGACATAATATCAAGAATGAAACAGAACTTGGTAAATTAGCCAAATCTTATATGGACAAAGGAGAACTTGTTCCAGACCAAGTTACCATTGATATGCTTACGGATGAGCTTAAAAAACCAACTGATGCTCAAGGGTTTATCTTCGATGGATTTCCAAGAACGGCATTCCAGACCGAAGCTTTGGAAGGAATCGTAAAAGATGTATTGAACGACCAGATTGACATTTGTCTTTCCCTCGTTGTAGAAGATGAAATTTTGGTAAAGAGACTTTTGGAGCGTGGTAAAACCAGCGGTAGAAGCGATGATGCCGATGAAAACATCATCCGAAACCGAATAAAAGAATACTACACTAAAACTGCCGAAGTTGCTGAACTTTACAAAAAGCAAGGCAAATATGTAGAAGTGAACGGTGTAGGAAAAATCGCAGAAATCGCAGAAAAACTCTACGCAGAAGTAGAAAAAATCAAATAAACTAAAAAAAGGCTTTCAACAAAAATTGGAAGCCTTTATTATATTGCCTATTTTCAGAAGTTTATCAATTTAATTTTTATCTTTGCAGTTGGTTTGAAAAATTTTCAAACCTAAAACATTTCAAAAAAATATCTATGTCAAATTTTGTAGATTATGTTAAAATCCACTGCCAATCAGGGCATGGTGGTGCAGGTTCGGCTCATCTTAGAAGAGAAAAATATATAGCAAAAGGCGGCCCTGATGGCGGCGATGGAGGGCGTGGCGGACATGTCATCATGAAAGGAAATGCACAAGAATGGACACTTCTTCCGCTTCGATATACCCGCCACATAAAGGCAGAGAACGGACAGCCTGGGGGCAAAAACCAGCTCACTGGGCGTTTCGGCGAGGATGTCTATATAGAGGTGCCTGTGGGAACGGTTGCACGAAATGAAAACGGCGAAATATTAGGCGAAATATTAGAACACGGACAAGAAATCATACTGATGAAAGGCGGAAAAGGAGGTCTTGGGAATGAGCATTTTAAATCTGCTACCAATCAGACTCCTCGCTATGCACAGCCTGGACTTCCTGGGGAAGAAGGCTACATCATCTTTGAGCTGAAAGTCCTTGCAGATGTAGGTTTGGTGGGCTTTCCTAATGCTGGTAAATCTACGCTTTTATCCGTGGTTTCGGCAGCAAAACCAAAAATTGCAGATTATGCCTTCACTACACTGACACCCAATTTGGGAATTGTAGAATACAGAAATTACAAATCCTTTGTAATGGCGGATATCCCAGGGATTATAGAAGGTGCAGCAGAAGGAAGAGGGCTAGGACACAGGTTTTTAAGACATATTGAGCGAAATTCCATTCTTTTATTCCTTATCCCAGCAGATTCCAAAAATCATTATGAAGAGTTTAAAATTTTGGAAAACGAATTAAAAGAATACAATCCAGAACTTTTAGATAAAGATTTCATCGTATCTGTTTCAAAATCAGACCTTTTGGATGATGAATTAAAGGCCGAAATTTCAGCAGAATTTCCAGAAAAATACAAACCTTTGTTCTTCTCTGGAGTTACGCAGGAGGGGCTTATGGAGCTTAAAGATGTGATTTGGAAACACTTACATGGATAAAATTATGCAGGAAGAAATCCAAACTTACACCGCAAAAGATTTCGCATCAGACCAAGAGGTAAAATGGTGCCCTGGCTGTGGCGATTATTCTATTTTAAAGCAGGTTCAGAGCATTCTCCCAGAAATCGGCATCAAGAGAGAAAATATGGTTTTCGTGTCAGGAATCGGTTGTTCACCGCGGTTTCCTTACTATATGAACACCTACGTTATCCATAGCATCCATGGGCGCGCACCTGCGGTGGCTACGGGAATCAAACTGGCTAACCCTGAGCTGAATGTATGGATCATCACAGGAGACGGCGATGGGCTGAGCATCGGTGGAAATCACTTTATACACCTGATGAGGAGGAATTTAGATGTGAATATCCTTCTTTTCAATAATGAAATCTATGGGCTGACCAAAGGGCAATTTTCACCAACTTCCCAGCTTGGTCTAAAAACTAAATCTTCGCCTTTTGGGGTGATAGACCAGCCTTTTAATCCGCTGAGTCTTGCCTTAGGGAGCGGAGCTACATTTGTTTCGCGAACGCTGGACAGAGAGCCGAAAAGCCTTCGAGAGGTGCTTCTGGAAGCGCAGAAACACAAAGGAACTTCTTTTGTGGAAATTTACCAAAATTGCGTGATTTTCAACGATGGAGTTTTTGATGAATTTACCAATAAAGCCACCAAAGAAGATGCAAATCTCTATCTGGAAAACGGAAAACCTTTGAAATTCGGAAAAGATTTATCCAAAGGAATTATTTTAGAAAATTTTGAACCAAAAATCATTGATATTACAGAAGATACCGATGAATCAAAGCTTTGGATACATGATGAAACTTCTATCCTAAAAGCCCAGATTTTGGCAAGGTTTAAGTTCGATGAAGAATTATCTGATTTTCCACGGCCTTTCGGTGTTTTTTATAAAATAAATTGAGCTTCTTACGAAGATAGTTTTACCAATCAAGTGGAAAAAAACAAGCCAGATATGCAGCAAATTCTGAACGGAAATATCACATGGACAGTTTAATTTAT
>JABCOA020000136.1 GCA_013333875.2 Flavobacteriaceae bacterium
CTCTCCTACAAATTTAATTTTTGATATGTTGCTAAAAAATTCAAACATGATATTTTCTTTTTAATTTAAAAATTTCTTGAAAAAGTTATTTTTGAGTGAAAATTGGCTTTAATAAACCTATTAAAAATCTATTTTCTAAGTTTTTTTGATAATATATATCAAACTTGAAAATTCGCCCGTTTTTGATGCTTTAAAATTAGAAATCGCTCCATGAATTGCTCCAAAAAGCCAAAAAAGTGGATTTTTCTTATATTTTTCACTTAGCATAGAGATATAATAAGAATCGAGCAGGAGAGGTTTTATTTTTCTGATTTTCCAATTTTCATTATTCATCAATTTTTCCATTCCTGATTTTGAGAAATGCCAGATGTGTCTCGGTACATCATAGGCAGCCCAAAATTCTTTGTATTTTTTTCCGTCGTAGGAAGTGTGGTTCGGAACAGCGATGATGAGAAGTCCATTTGGTTTTAATTTATCATGAAAAATTTTCAGATATTTTTCTCTTTCCTCTATATGCTCGAAAACATGCCATAGAGTGATAGCATCCAGACTTTCGTTTTCTATTTCTGTAAGTTCTGGATTGGAAATGAAAACTGTTTTTTCGGATTTTTGTTTTGCGAAATTTCTTGCATTTTTATTTGGTTCAAATCCGAAAGTGGTGTATTTGTTTTCTATAAATTTCACAAACTCTCCCGCACCGCATCCATAGTCTAATATTTTCAGATGAGTTCCTATTTCATTCTTGATTATATTTTTTTTATAGTTAAGATTAAACTTCTGTAAAAATTTATATACTTTTTCTTTCAAACTTCCCGAATCCTGATGATGCGAAATATAATTTTTACTTTCATAATATTTACTTAAATCATCGGGCAGGGGAGAAGTTTTATAAATCCCTTGGATTTCTGTTTCTATAATTTCAAATTCTTCCTGTGAGAGAAAGTGGTCTTTTATTTTCATTTTAATTTTTTATAAAACAATCACAATGTTTCATGTGAAACATTGTGACTTTATTTTCCTAAATAAATTAATAAGACATTAATATCCGCTGGTGACACTCCTGATATTCTGGAAGCTTGTGCAATATTTTTTGGACGAATATTATTCATCTTTTGTAGAGCTTCCGAAGAAAGTGAAGCTACTTTGCTAAAATCAAAATTATCTGGAATTTTTATATTTTCCATTCTTTGGAGTTTTGCTACATTTTCTTTTTCTTTTTCTATATAGCCTTTGTATTTTATATTGATTTCTGCTTGCTCTTGTATCTCTTCAGAATATTCTCTCGCTTTATTTCCTATGATTTCTATTTTAGAAAGTTTTTCTAAATTAATATTAGGACGAGTTAATATTTGAGATGCTCTGTACGCTTGGTCTACAGGATTGCTTTCGTTTTCTTCAAGAATAGGATTTATAACATTTGGTTTTAATGATAATTCTTTAAGGAATTCTTCCAGCTCTCCAGACTTTTTAATTTTTTCTTCTACTTTTCTGAGTCTTTCTTCTGAAGCTAAACCTATGTTATAAGATTTTTCAGTCAGACGGATATCAGCATTATCTTGTCTTAGAAGGAGTCTGTATTCTGCTCTTGAGGTGAACATACGGTAAGGTTCTTCTGTTCCTTTTGTGATGAGGTCGTCAATCAGTACACCTATATAGGCTTCATTTCTGCTGAGGGTAAATTCACCTTTGCCGTGAACTTTATTATGAGCATTGATTCCTGCAATCAGACCTTGCCCTGCTGCTTCTTCGTAGCCAGTAGTTCCGTTGATTTGTCCAGCAAAAAATAGATTTTCAATCAGTTTAGTTTCCAAAGTATGTTTCAGCTGAGTAGGAGGGAAGTAGTCATACTCTATGGCATAGCCTGGGCGAAATATTTTAGCATTTTCAAAACCTGGTACATGTCTTAGCGCTTTGGCCTGAATATCTTCTGGAAGCGAAGAGCTGAAACCATTTACATAGATTTCAACAGTTTTCCAGCCTTCTGGTTCTACGAAAAGCTGGTGTCTGTTTCGTTCAGCGAAACGATTGATTTTATCCTCTATACTTGGGCAGTATCTTGGTCCTATACTTTGTATAGTTCCGTTGAACATTGGGCTTCTATCAAACCCAGAGCGGAGAATATCATGCACAGTTTCGTTTGTGTAAGTGATATAACAGCTTCTTTGTTCATTGAGTTTAGGAGTATCAAGGTAAGAGAATTTTTGTGGATTTTCATCGCCTTTTTGTTCTTCCATTTTGGAATAATCCAGACTTCTTCCATCTATTCTTACAGGCGTTCCTGTTTTCATTCTTCCTGCTTCAAAGCCTAAACTTACTAATTGCTCAGTAATTCCAAAGGCTTTTGGCTCGCCCATTCTTCCACCGCCGAATTGTTTTTCTCCGATATGTATCAGTCCATTTAGGAAAGTTCCATTGGTAAGAACTACTGCTTTTCCACGGATTTCTACACCGATGTTGGTAATTACTCCTGCTACTTTACCATTTTCTATAATGATATTTTTTACCATATCTTGGAAAAAATCAAGATTGGGAGTGTTTTCTAAAGCTAATCTCCATTCTTCTGCAAAGAGCATTCTGTCGTTTTGAGTTCGTGGCGACCACATAGCAGGTCCTTTTGATAGGTTAAGCATTTTGAACTGGATAGCAGATTTATCAGCTATAATTCCAGAATATCCGCCAAGTGCATCTATTTCACGAACGATTTGTCCTTTTGCTATTCCGCCCATTGCAGGGTTACAGCTCATCTGTCCGATAGTCTGCATGTTCATAGTAACCAGCATAGTTTTAGAGCCGAGATTGGCTGCTGCTGCTGCTGCTTCACAGCCTGCGTGTCCTCCACCTACTACGATTACATCGTATATTTCGTTTATCATATATTGTAAATAAGTTTATAAATAATAAAAATGTTTCCCGTGAAACATTAAAATAAATTGATATAAAAATCTTCTTTTGCTCTCATTTCTTTTTGTTCCTCATCGGATTTATCTTTATATCCGCAAGGTGAAGAACACCGTGAGCCAGAATCCTTAGTAATTCCTTTTCAAAACTACTGGATAGGGTAGAGGCGTTTTCCGAAATGCGCGGCAAAGATATAAAAATATCTCCGCTTATGGTTTTACCTTTTACATAGTCAAAAGTGATGATGTCCGTGTAGTAATCATGATTAAGAAAATCCTGATTTACTTTTAGCAGGTATTCATCATTACAAAAAATATAATTGATATTTCCTACTTTTTTTTCTTCGTTTGAAATAAGTTTTTCAACCCATTCCGAACAATTTTCAGGAAGGGTAATTTCCTCTACATTTTCAAAAAAATACTGTATCATTCTACTTTATTTATTTCTAAAAATTAGAACCAATGTCCTAAAATTACACTAAAAATTCCTTTTCCTTTATTCACAGCTTTGCTGTAATTTAGTTTTATTTGCCCAAAAGGAGATTTGTATCCAGCGGTAATTCCACCAGAAATATCACCTACTTTTAGAATATGATTTATTTTATGTTCATCAAAGGTATTAATAAGATTAATATGCCCTGTGATGAAATAGTTTTTCTTAATTCTAAACTGAAAATCATTCCCAGCAATGATAAGATTATCCGTGGCAAAATTTCCAAACTGATAGCCTTGGAAACTTACAAAATTGACTAAATTTTGCTCAAAAATTCCACCTGGGTAGAAATGATAGTAATATGGAACATCTTTCCCAAAAGTTAATCCTCCGAAAAGATTCAGCCTATAAGTCACACGGCTGGAAATAGGAAAACTCATTCGGATGTCAGCTTTGGTTTGGAAAATCTGTTTTTCAATTTTTTTATTAAAAATATCCAATAATTTTCCTTCTATATTAAGGTAGAAACCTCTTGATGAGAAATCCTTGTCATTCCTCGTATCACTTTTAATGAAAACATAAGGATTGAGAAAGTTCTTTTCATTATCATAGCGGGTAGTTCCTATTTTGGACTCAAAATAATCATGGCTCATTCCACCCCCTATGGCATATCTATCTTTCCAAATAGACTGAAGATAAATTTCATTTCTAAACCATTTCCATTTTCCTATTTCATTTCTATTATCATCATTAAGCTGTAGGCTCATCCCAGAAGAATAAATCCCAAACCCAGGGAAGTAGCCATTATCCACAAAATAATTAAAATAATATCTCGGTCTGTTTCCTCCCACGATAGCATCGAGAGAAAGGATAGAGTTTTGGAATAAAAACCTTTTGATGGTTGTATTGATGAGCAGTCCTGTTTTGAAAACTTCATCATAATGCAGCCCAAATTTTAGCATAAATCGGGCATCATCTTCTTCCAATTCCAGCTTTAAAATGTTTTTCCCTTGATGCTGCATCAGGTCATAATTGATAAGTTTATAATTATTGGTTGCGTATAATTTATCAATCATTTGGTTAATTCCAGCATAAGTCTGCAGGGAAGGGATTTTAAGGTTCATTTTCCCTTTTACATAAGATTCATTGAAAATCCTACTATTCACCAAGACAAGGCTGTCTACTTTATAAACATTAGCATAGACAGGTTTGCTCATCATTTTCGGTAGAGAATCTCTTTTTGGTAATTTATTGAGTATATCAATGTATTTTTTAGCTTCTTCATATCCTAAGTTTAGGATTTTTTCTTTGTCGCCATAGCTTGTGGAAGAGTAGCCTTTTAGGTTCGGATGAATTCTTATATCTGTATTTTTATACTGAGTTTTATTTTCGTTTTGTATAGTGAAGTCTATCACTTGGTCTAAAATCTTTATAGCCGAATTAAGCTCATCTTTATTCGCCAAAGGAAGGCTTAAATCCACTCCGATAACGATGTCCATACCTTTATCTTTAAGTGGCTTTGATGGAAAATTCACTGTCATCGCGCCATCTATATACAGACTGTCATTTACTTTCACGGGATTTATCAGCGAAGGATAGGCGGAACTTGCCATGATAGAATTCACCAAATCTCCTTTTTCAAAAATTTTTACTTTTCCATTTTCCAGATTGGTCGCAACGCACATGAAAGGAATATTCAGCTTTGAAAAATCTGTAACATTAGAAACATTGTTAAATAAATCCTTCAAGAGGAAAAGATTTTTTTGTCCTTGTGAAATGGCTTTTGGCAAGACATTGAATTTACCTTTTTCAAAAGGAATATTCAGCAGGTATTTGTCATTATTTTTATCAAAAAACGAAGTTTCTTTTCGGTCTTTTTCATTGGCAAGAATTTCATAAAAATCTGTTTCTTTAATGATTTTTTCTATTTCCTTTGCTGAGTATCCTGATGCATAAAGCCCACCAACTATTGCTCCCATGCTGGTTCCAGAGATGTAGTCTATTTTTACTCCCAGTGAGTCTATCACTTTCAACACGCCTACATGGGCAAAGCCTTTCGCACCGCCGCCCGCTAGAGAAAGCCCTACTTTTGGGTTTTTTGGAATTTTTATATTTTCT
This sequence comes from Flavobacteriaceae bacterium, assembly GCA_013333875.2. Taxonomy (GTDB): domain Bacteria; phylum Bacteroidota; class Bacteroidia; order Flavobacteriales; family Weeksellaceae; genus JABCPE02. The sequence goes on from JABCOA020000136.1 coordinate 5,449, forward strand.
TTTATCTGAGCTTTATATAAAGTCAAAGAAAACATTATTATAAATATTTGGAGTAATTTTTTCATAATCAATCTTTTACATAAATTCTTTTGACTCTTCGTGAAATGGAAGTAAGAACCTCGTAAGGAATGGTCTGGCAGTATTCTGCAAATTCTTCCAAAGTCTTGCAGGAATTGAAAATAATGACCTCATCACCTTCCTTTGTAGGAATTTCGCCCAAATCTGCCATCAGCATATCCATACACACATTTCCCACGATAGGAACTTTCTGCCCTTTGATGATGACAAATCCCTTTTTGTTTCCTATCAGCCGAGGAATTCCGTCTGCATAGCCTATCGGAATGGTAGCGATTCTGGTATCTTTTTCTGCGATATATTTTCTGCTGTATCCTATGGAATCTCCTTTTTCTACTTTGGAAATCTGAGAAATCACCGTTTTAAATGTAGCTACATTTTGGAGCTGTTTTTCTATTTCAGGAACGCAGGAAATGCCCATCATCCCAATGCCTATTCTTACCATATCGTATTGATAATCAGTAAAATTTATAATTCCAGCTGTATTGAGAATATGTCTAATAGGTTTATAATCAATATTTTGGATGATTTTACTTGAAACTCGCTCAAAGGTTTCCAGCTGCTGCAGTGTATATTCCTTTTCTTCGGGAACATCTGCACAAGACAAATGGCTGAAAATACTCGCTATTTTGACATTGTATTTTTTCAAGGTTTTAATCAAATCATCTATTTCATCTTCTTTAAAACCAAGGCGATGCATTCCTGTTTCTATCTTGATATGGATAGGGTAGGTCTCTTGGATTCCTTTCGCTTGGAGCTGTTTCCCAAATAAATCCAAAACCCTCAGGCTGTATATCTCTGGCTCTAGATGATAATCTATGATGGTATCATAGCTGCTCTGCTCAGGATTCATCACAAGGATAGGTGTAGTCACGCCGTTTTTCCGTAAATCCACTCCCTCATCTGCATAGGCAACTCCCAGATAATCAATATGGTGATGTTGTAGATATTCAGCAATTTCGTAGCCGCCCAGTCCATAGGAAAAAGCTTTTACCATCGCACAGACTTTTGTCTCTGGTTTAAGCAAACTCTTGTGAATGTTTATATTATGCACGATGGCATTAAGATTTACTTCAAGTGTAGTATCGTGCTTCTGTAATTCTAAAAGTTTTTTGATTTTTTCAATTTCAAAAACTCTCGCTCCTTTTAATAAAATGAGCTGATTTTCAATCGTATTGAGATACTGGCTGTCTATAAGTTCCTGAGTGTTGTCAAAGATTTTGGCTTTCCCTAAAAACCAATCTTTATACTTCGTGATATGTTCACCGATGAGAATGATATTTTCAAAATCCTGCTCGTTGGTAAGTTCCGCTACTTTTTTATACAATATTTCGTCCTCTTCTATCGTGTCCAAAATATCTGTA
>JABCOA020000137.1 GCA_013333875.2 Flavobacteriaceae bacterium
AATCATGGAGAAAGAAGACAAAGAAATTTAATAACGACTATTTTCCAAACGAATGCCTACTCGTTTTAAACGAATAAGCATTCGTTTTAAATCTATAAGCATAAAATTAATTTTAAAAACAAAAACATGAAAGTCATCATTATAGAAGATGAAAAACCAGCGGCGAGACAGCTCCAGAGAATGCTTTCGCAGTTTCCTGATTTAGAAATCGCTGCGGTCATTCACTCGGTGGAGGAAGGCGTAGAATGGTTCAAAACGCATGAGCATCCACATCTTATTTTTTCTGACATTGTCCTTGGCGACGGGCTTTCTTTTGATATTTTTGAGCAGGTTTCTACCCAGAGTTTTATCATTTACACCACAGCTTTTGACCAATATACGCTGCGGGCTTTCAAACTTAATTCTATTGATTACTTACTGAAACCCATCACATTAGAAGATTTAACTAAAGCAATTGATAAATTCAAAAATTTCCTTCCAAAGGAGCAGTTTTATAACAATCTGAATTTCAAAGAACTTATCCAAAAAGAAAAACCTTCCCTGAAACGAGTATTGGTTAAAATCGGGTATAATCTAAAGATAATTCCTGTGGAAGAAATTTCCTGCTTCTACACCGAAAACAAGATTGTCTACGCTAAGACTTCTGAAAGAGTTTTCCCTACGGATTTCAATTTAGAAGAACTGGAAAGTGTTTTGGATTCTTCATCGTTTTTCCGCGCAAATAGGCAGTTTATTATTAACATAGATTACATCAAAAATATCCACACCTCGCCACATTATAAAGTAGAACTCCGCTTCCAACCGACAGAAGAAATCAGCATCAGCCGAGAGCGAGTGAAAGATTTTAAAAACTGGTTGAACTAAATTACATTAAATCTTATAAATCAAATTTTTACTATTTTAATTTTTTATATGTATTTTTGAGAAAAAATAAATATCTATACCAGAAAACTCAAACTAATTAAAAAATAAAACCCATGAACAAGAGAACACTTCACGCACTGGCTTTCCTTGCGTCTTTGCAAGGTTTTTGTCAAGAAAACACGGTAAAAGACAGCATTTCTAATGTCAAAGAAATCCAAGAAGTCATCATAAAATCTCAGAAAAGAAAAGTATTTTCTGACCATGTTTCTTATTCTTTTGATGAAAAAGCAATAGAGTCTGCACGATACGCAAAAGACTTGGTGATGAGTGTTCCTCAGCTACAATTAGACCCTGTTTCTAATAATGTGAGCAGTATCCGCGGCGGGAAAATTCTTATCCTTATCAATGGAGAGAATCTACCAATCTGCAGCTTCAAACGATAAAACCCGAAGCCGTTGTCAGAATTGATTATTACGATGTTCCGCCTACAAGATGGGCGAACAAGGCTGATTTGGTGGTTAATGTAATTACAAGAAATCCAGAAAACGGCTACACAGGAGGAGCCAGCGTACAAAACGCCACTTTTACAGGATTTGTGAATGGTTCGGCGTATTTCACCTACACGAGAGGCAGAAATACTTTTGGGCTGGATTACAATCTGGGTTTTAGAGACTATGATAACCGAAACTATCACAGCACTTATAAATATTTTTTGAATAGTCAGAAATATCGTTCTGATGAATTTCAAACGGATCATTTCGGATACACAATCCAAGAAATTTCCGCAACATATTCAAATTCAAAGGAAAACAGCTATGCATTTCAAGCTAAATTAAACTTGAATATGAACCATTATTTTTCGAGAGCAAATGGAGAAAGTGAATTTATCCAAGGAGCAGTCACTACACAAAACTCAACTATAAACTCTGATAATGAGAAATATATCAATCCTGTTTTAGATCTTTACTTTAATAAAAATATTGGCAAAAAAGACGAATTGGTCCTAAATGTAATCGGTTCTTTTTTCCGAACCCAAAAATCCAAATTGGCTAAAGAATGGGTAACAAACACTGGCGCGAGTGTCTTTGAAAACGATATGAACCTCAGCAACAGGCAGTTTAATTCCGTTGTAGAACTTGCTCATATTCATAAGTTTAAGATTGGCAAATTAAACTCTGGGTATAGATTTAGCAATGAGAATATTTCTAATAACTTGACCAACCTTGCAGGGCATTCTGAATATCAAGTAAATTATTTCGAGCAATATTTCTACACCGAATTTTCTGGAAAAAAGAAAAATCTGATGTATCGTCTGGGCGCTGGGCTTACCAATATCAATAATAAATCCCAATACGAAAGAACAAACGAATGGTCTTTCACTCCCAATCTGATTTTAGGGTATCAATTATCAAAAAACCAGTCGTTACAATTGATAAGCTCTTATAAACCATCCACTCCCAGCGGTTCTCAGCTGAGCAGTAATATCGTGCAGCTCGTTCCCAACATAGTAAAGCAGGGAAATTCATACCTAAAACCAGAATACCTTTGGAAAAACCAGCTGAAATATTCATTCAACAATAAGTATTTTGACTTTAATATCATTGCTTTTTATAATAACACTAAAAGCGCAATTACAGAGTATTACTCATTTGACCACCCTGCAAACCGATATATCCTAAGTTATGAAAACACAGATCACTACACCAAAGGAGGCGCCCAGTTTGTAGGCGTTATCAAGCCATTTGGGAATAATTACCTGAGAATAACCACTCAGCTGGCTCCTATTTGGGAAAAAATCAGAATAAAAGATTTAGAAATTAAAAATTCGTATCTGAGCAACAGACTTACGCTGGTTTCTCAGTACAAAAATTTCACGCTTCAATATCAATTTAATGTTCCTGTATTTTCGCTGGATGGTGCGTTTTTGTACACTAATGAAAATCAAAACCATTTGTTTTTACAATGCAAAAAGAATGGCTGGACTTTCACATCGGGAATGTATTGGATAGGAGTCCCTTCTGAATACAAGTCAAAAAGTTATAGTAAAAGTTTAGTTGAATTTACAAATCACACTAAAATTCAGAACAATAAGAACATGCTTGTTTTCGGAGTTGCTTATGATTTCTCCAAAGGAAAAAATAATGAAATTGATAAAAAATTAGAGAATAGCGGAGGCAGCGCCGTTAATTTCTAAATTTCTATCCAATAAAAAAGACACCATTTTTCGGTGTCTTTTTATTTTTGTTTTAAACTATATTTTTGATTTTACTCTTCCGATGAGCGAATCTTTATTTTCATTCACCTCCAAAATTACCGTATCTCCTTCCTGCATTTCTTTGTTCACCAGCATCTCGGCAAGGATATCCTCTATGTATTTTTGGATAGCTCTTTTCAGTGGTCTCGCACCGAAATCTTTATCCCAGCCTTTCTCTACGATGAATTCTTTGGCTTCATCTGTCAGCTCCACTTTATAGTTCAGTTTTTCTAAACGAGAATATAGTTTACCAAGTTCCAAATCTATTATTCTATGGATATCTTCTTTTTGTAAAGCATTAAAGAAAATAATATCATCTATTCTATTAAGAAACTCTGGTGCAAAGGCTCTTTTCAAAGCGTTTTCTATCGTACTTCTTGCTCTGGCATCAGAAGTGGATTTTTTCGCGGCTGTTCCAAAACCTACTCCATCTCCGAAATCCTTCAAATCTCTTGAACCAATATTAGAAGTCAAGATAATAACTGTATTTCGGAAATCTACTTTTCTACCCAAAGAATCCGTCACGAAACCTTCATCCAAAATTTGTAATAAAATATTGAATACATCTGGATGCGCTTTTTCTATTTCATCCAAGAGAACCACTGCATAAGGCTTTCTTCTCACCGCCTCTGTAAGCTGTCCACCTTCTTCATAGCCTACATACCCTGGAGGCGCACCTACCAGCCTAGACACCGCGAATTTCTCCATATATTCGCTCATATCTATTCGGATAAGGGCATCATCAGAGTCAAATAGCTCACGAGCCATCACTTTTGCAAGTTCAGTTTTTCCTACCCCCGTGCTTCCCAAGAAAATAAATGTTCCTATCGGTTTTTTAGGGTCTTTCAGACCTGCTCTGTTTCTTTGGATAGCGCGAACGACTTTTTTCACGGCTTCTTCCTGCCCGATAACTTTTCCATTGAGCACATTGTCCATTTGTGCCAATTTGTCCAGTTCGTTTTTACCCACTTTCGTCACAGGAACCCCACTCATCATAGAAACCACCTCAGCTACATTTTCTTCCGTAACAATTTGTTTTCGCTCTTTGATTTCGTTATCCCATTCCTGCTGTGCAATGTTCAGCTCTATCATCAGGCGTTCTTCCTCTTCTTTGTATTTTCTTGCTTCCAAATAGTCTTGGGCTTTTACGGCTTTTTGTTTAAGTTCCTTAACTTCCTCTATTTGTTGTTCATACGAGGTAATTGCCGTAGGAACTTTCATATTTTTAATATAAACACGAGAGCCTGCCTCATCCATCGCATCGAGAGCTTTATCTGGAAGGAACCTATCTGTAATGTATCTTGTAGTAAGATTTACGCAGGCTCTGATCGCCTCATCTGTATAAGTCACATTATGATGCTCTTCGTATTTTTCTTTTACTTGGTTTAGTATTTGGATAGTCTCTTCCACGCTGGTAGGTTCTACCATTACTTTTTGGAAACGACGCTCCAGCGCCCCATCTTTCTCTATATATTGGCGATATTCATCCAAAGTAGTTGCCCCAATACATTGGATTTCTCCTCTCGCCAAAGCAGGTTTGAAAATATTAGAAGCATCCAAACTTCCTGTGGAACTCCCCGCTCCTACGATGGTGTGCAATTCATCTATAAATAAAATGACATCTCTGTTTTTTTCCAGCTCGGTCATTATGGCTTTCATTCGCTCCTCAAACTGCCCACGATATTTAGTTCCAGCAACCAAACTCGCCAAATCAAGCGTTACCACTCGTTTGTTATAAAGAACTCGCGAAACTTTTTTCTGATGAATTCTCAGCGCCAAACCTTCTGCAATCGCAGACTTCCCTACCCCTGGCTCACCGATGAGCAGTGGATTGTTTTTCTTTCTTCGGCTGAGAATCTGGGATACTCTTTCGATTTCGTTTTCACGACCAATCACAGGGTCTAATTTCCCTTCTTTAGCCATCGTTGTCAAATCCCTTCCGAAATTATCCAGCGTAGGCGTTTTACTTTTTCCTGTTCCGATATTTCCAGTTGGTTTATTGGTTTGTGGAAATGCAGCATCCTCAGCATCTTCTTCCTCATCATCAAAAGAAGCTTTTGGCAGCTGTCCGCTGTTTTTGAGCATTGCTCTATATTCAGCCGCTACACTTTCATAATCAATATCATACGCCTCCAAAATATGCGTAGTAGGGTCATCTATTTTATATAAAATACCCAGCAGAAGATGAATAGTATTCACCTCATCAGAACGATACTGCTTACTCTCCAAAGCCGCTCTTTTCAAAGAATATTCTGCCAATTTAGTAGGCATAATGCTTCTATCAGGATTTGAATTAAAATTATTATTGATGCTGATATTTTCTATCTTTCTACGAATTTGAACCAAATCTGCTTTTAGTGCTTCCAAAATATTTCTTGCAGAATTCTCCGTGCCGATGATTCCCAGCAAGAAATGTTCTGTATTCAGAAACTCGCTTTTCAGCCTATTTGCTTCAAGTCTACTATGGCGAAGCACCCTGTCCATTCCCTCCGAAAACTTATTTTCCATAATCATCATAAATTATATTACTAAATTAGTAATTATTCAACAAACAATATCAAATATTTTACCATTTTTTTTGTCTGACTTTATGTCATATTTTTATTTTTAAAGTTGTTTAGAAATTTTCTGCCCTGAAATCTGTTATATTTTTTATTTTTGCAAAAATCACACAATGAGTATCAAGGAAAAACAACAGGAACTAATATATGATTTTGCCTTTCTCTCGGACTGGGAGCAGAAGTATGAATATATCATAGATTTGGGCAAGGAACTAAAAGGTCTTCCAGAGGAAAAGAAGAAAGAAGATATTTTAATAAAAGGCTGTCAGTCTCAGGTTTGGCTGGATGCCGAACTGCGCGACGGCAAGATTTTTTTCCTTGCTGATTCTGATGGAATTTTGCCAAAAGGAATTATTTCTCTTTTGGTGGGAGTGTACAGCGGACATACTGCCGAAGAAATTCTGGCGGCTGATTTTGATTTTATTTCCAAAATCGGACTGCAGGAATTCCTCTCTCCTTCCAGAGCAAATGGACTTGCCTCAATGATAAAACAAATAAAATTATACGCTGTAGCTTATCAACTAAAATCGTGACCAAAATACTCGCTTACCGTTTTTCCGCATTTGGCGACATCGCCATGCTGGTGCCCGTTCTCAAAGAGTTTCTTGATGAAAATCCTGATACAGAAATCCTGATGGTTTCCAGAAAAAATTTCAAAGATTTATTTGATGGAATTCCAAGGCTCAAATTTAAAGGAGTGGATTTAAAGGAATATGAAGGTTTTTTTGGACTAAAAAAACTGTCCACCGAAATCCTATCTGAATTTCAGCCGGATATGGTTGCTGACTTTCATAATGTCCTCAGATCCAATATTCTCAATTTTTTCTTTTGGCTAAAAAGACTTCCTATTCATAAAATAGACAAAGGCCGAAAAGAGAAAAAACAACTCATAGACACTAAAAACCTCAATAAAACCCAACTTAAAAAAAACACCGAAAGATATGCCGATGTTTTGAGAAAAATGGGATTTTCATTAACGCTTTCACATCAGCTCAAACCTCAGCTAGGAATAAAAAACGGCGTAGGATTTGCGCCTTTTGCACAGCACTTCGGGAAAATGCTTCCGTTGGAAAAATCTTTTGAATTAGCGAAAGAAATCGCCAAAGAAAAACCGCTGTTCTTCTTCGGTGGCGGAAAAAAAGAAGTAGAAATCCTAAGTGAATGGGAAAAACAAATTCCTAATTCAGAATCCCTCGCAGGGAAACTTTCTTTGAAACAAGAATTAGAAAAAATCTCACAA